>DATBMB010000022.1:0-38472 GCA_036555035.1 Burkholderiales bacterium
TCCTCCAGCGCGCGCTGGATGGCGTTGACCGTGGTCTCGATGTTGACCACCACGCCCTTCTTGAGCCCCCGCGAAGGATGGCTGCCCATGCCGATGATCTCGAAGCCGCCCTCGGGCTTGAGCTCCGCGACGATGGCGGCAATCTTGGAGGTGCCGACGTCGAGGCCCACGATCAGCTTCTTGCTGTCCCGCGCCTTGCTCATGCGTTCATCCTGTCCGCTGTCCCGCTTTCCTGCCGCGTTTCGGCGCCGCTTTCCCGCGGGCAGTCTCGGTCAGGCGCACGGCGAAGCCGTTGGCGTAGCGCAAGTCCACGGTGTCGACCCGCGGCCCGAGCGGCGCGATCGTGCGCTCGTGCATCGCGACAAAGCGCGCAAGGCGCGCTTCCACCTGCTCGCGCCCGAGCGCCAGTGTGACTCCGCTCGCGAGACGCACTTTCCAGGCGCGGCGCGGCGACACCTCCAGCCGCACCGGCGTCTGGCCGATCGACTCGAGGCTCTTGCGGAAGTAGCGATACTGGATCGCCATCTCCCGCGCCGCGCCTTCCGGCCCGACGAATTGCGGCAGCTCGCCCTTGTAGCTGGCCCGGAACACATCGCCTTCCGTGTTGACGAGCGCGCCTGTGCCCCAGCGCGCGAGCGGCACGTGCTCCTCGAGAGCGACCTCCAGCCGCGCCGGCCACTGCCGCCGCACGCTGACCGCCCTCACCCACGCCAGCTGCTGGAACGCGGCGCTCACGGCGGCGAGATCGAGCGTGAAGAAGTTGCCCTTGAGCTCCCGCCGCACCATGCCCTCGATCTCGTCGCGGGTGACGTGCACGAGGGCGCCGCCGACCGCCACTTCGCGCAGGTCGAAATGGGGCTGGCGCGCGGCGATCTTCCACGCCATGAAGAGCACCAGGACCGCCGCCACGGCAAAGAGCGTGTTCGCCACTCCGTTCATCCATGCAGGCCTGTTCCACATCGCCGCATCAATTCATCCTGCGTGCGCCGATTCCAGGATCCGCACGCACAAGTCCTCGAACGAGATCCCGCGGGCGCGCGCCGCCATCGGCACCAGGCTGTGATCGGTCATGCCCGGGATGGTGTTGACCTCGAGCAGGTGCAGGCCGCCGCCGCGGTCGAGCATCGCGTCGACCCGGCCCCAGCCGCTGCAGCCGAGCACCCGGAACGCCTCCAGCGCCGCGCGCTGGACCGCCTGCTCCTGCGCGGCGGGGAGCCCGCACGGGACGATGTAGCGGGTGTCGTCGGCGAAATACTTGGCCTCGTAGTCGTAGAACTCGCGCGGAGTCTCGAGGCGGATCAACGGCAGCGGCTCCTCGCCCAGGATGCCCGCGGTCAGCTCCATGCCCTCGATGAAGCGCTCCGCGATCACGATGTCGTCGTAACGCGCGGCGAGCGCGCAGGCCGGAGCGATTTTCTCGATCGAGGTCACCTTGCTCATGCCGATCGAGGAGCCTTCGCGTGCGGGCTTTACCATCAGCGGCAGGCCCAGGTGCGCCGCGAGGCCGGCGGGATCCGTGCGCGAGCTGATGATCTCGTAGGCGGGTGTCGGCAACCCTGCCGCCGCCCACAGCAGCTTGGTGCGCCACTTGTCCATCGCAAGCGCGCTCGCCATCACGCCGCTGCCGGTATAGGGAATGCCCAGGTACTCGAGCGCGCCCTGCACCGTGCCGTCCTCGCCGAAGCGCCCGTGCAGCGCGATGAACGCGCGCTCGAAGCGCTGCGCCTTGAGCGCCTCCAGGCCGCTGTCGCGCGGATCGAAGGCGTGCGCATCCACGCCCTTCTTCCTCAGGGCGTTGAGCACCATGGTGCCGCTCTTGAGCGAGATCTCCCGTTCCGCCGAGCGGCCGCCCATCAATACAGCTACCTTTCCGAATTTGCTCGTCACTCGTCATGCATCTCCGACTATGCGCACCTCGCGCTCGAGCGCGATGCCGAATTTCTCCCTGACCGACCGCTCCGCGAGCAGGATCAGGTCCTCGATATCGGCGGCGCGCGCGCCGCCCCGGTTGACGATGAAATTGGCGTGCTTTTCCGAGATCACCGCGCCTCCGATCGCACGCCCCTTCAGCCCGCAAGCCTCGATCAGCTGTGCCGCGTAACAGCCCTTGGGATTGCGGAACACCGAGCCCGCGTTGGGCTCGCGGAGCGGCTGCGTGGCGATGCGTCGCCTGAGCAGCTCGGTGATCTTCCTGCGGGACTCGGCGCCTGAGCCGCGCTTCAGGCGAAAGCTCGTGGCGACGAACCATTCCTCCGGGGAGTGAGATCCTTCCGACTTCCGACTTCCGCCCTCCTCCTTCAGCTGGACGTGGCGGTAATCGATTTCGTAGTCCTGCCGCACGCGCGCCCGGGTCTTGCCGGTGCGGTCCACCGTGAGCACGTTTGCGACGATGTCCCACGTTTCGCCGCCGTAGCAGCCCGCGTTCATCGCGAGCGCGCCGCCTACCGTCCCGGGGATGCCTGCGAGGAATTCGGCGCCCGCGAGCGAGTTCAGCGCGGCGTAGCGGGCCACCTTCGGGCACGCGACGCCGGCTTCGGCGTAGATCCCCCCGCCGAGCGCACCCAGGTGGTCGAGCCGCATTTCGCGCAGGGCCCGGTGCGTGAAGATCACCGTACCGGTGAGCCCGCCGTCGCGCACCAGCAGGTTGCTGCCGAGGCCGGTCATGTGCACGGGCTCGCCGGCGGGAAGCGAGCGCAGGAAGTGGATGAGGTCATCGAGATCGGCGGGAAAGTAGGCGGCCTCGGCCGTGCCTCCCGCGCGCCAGGTCACGTGTCCTGCCATCGGCTCGCGCCGCCGCAACTCTCCGCGCAGACCCGCCGCCAGAATGTCTGTTTCCACCATATTCATGCGAGCCCGTTCACGCTCCTCGGCCGTGCGCTCACGAGCTGCGCCGGCACGTTGCCGATGGATCCCGCCCCCATCGTGAGCACGATGTCGCCGTCGCGCGCGAGGGAGAGGATCGCCGCCGGCAGATCGGCGATCTTCTCGACAAACACCGGCTCGATGCGGCCGTGCACGCGGATCGCGCGCGCGAGCGCCTTGCCGTCGGCGGCCACGATCGGCGCCTCGCCCGCCGGGTAGACCTCGGCCAGCACCAGGGCATCCGCAGTGGACAGCACCTTCACGAAGTCCTCGAAGCAGTCCCGCGTGCGCGTGTAGCGGTGCGGCTGGAACGCGAGCAGGATCCGCCGCCCGGGAAAGGCGCCGCGCGCGGCCGCGAGCGTCGCCGCCATCTCCGCGGGGTGATGGCCGTAGTCGTCGACCAGGACGAAGCTGCCGCCGCCCGGCAGCCGCACCTTGCCGTGGTTCTGGAAGCGCCGCCCCACGCCCTTGAATTCCGCGAGCGCCTTTGCAATGGCCGCCTCCGGCACGCCGAGCTCGAGGCCGACGGCGACCGCGGCCAGCGCGTTGCGCACGTTGTGCGCGCCGGGCAGATTGAGCGTGACCGCGAGCTCGCCGCCGGCATGCGCCGCGCGGAAGCGCATCTGGCCGCCGGCCGCCGTGACGTCCACGCCGCGCACGTGCGCATCGGGCGCGAGGCCGTAGGTGGTGATCGGCTTGGTGAGGCTCGGCATCACGGCGCGCACGTTGGCGTCATCGGCGCACAGCACCGCGACGCCGTAGAACGGCAGCCGCTGCAGGAAATCGACGAACGCCTGGCGCAGCCGCTCCATCGAGTGCCCGTAGGTCTCCATGTGGTCGGCGTCGATATTGGTGACGACCGCCAGCACCGGCTGCAGGTAGAGGAACGACGCGTCGGACTCGTCGGCCTCCACCACGATGAACTCGCCCGCGCCGAGCCGGGCGTGGGAGCCCGCCGCCTCGAGCCGCCCGCCGATCACGAAGGTCGGGTCGAGCCCGCCTTCCGCGAGCACGCTGGCGACGAGGCTCGTGGTGGTGGTCTTGCCGTGCGTGCCGGCCACCGCGATGCCTTGCCGCAGCCGCATCAGCTCGGCGAGCATCAGCGCCCGCGGAACCACCGGTATCTTCTTCGCGCGCGCGGCCGCAACCTCCGGGTTGTCGTCCTTGACCGCGCTCGACACGACCACGGCGTCAGCGCCCCGGATGTGCTCGTCCAAGTGGCCGATGTGGATGCGGGCGCCGAGCTGGCGCAGCCGCCGCGTCGCGACGTTCTCGGCGAGGTCGGAGCCGCTCACCCGGTAACGGAGCGTCAGCAGCACTTCCGCGATGCCGCTCATTCCGGCTCCGCCTATGCCGACAAAATGGACGTGCTTGACCTTGTGTCTCATGCGACGAGCTCCACGCAGGCCTGCGCCACCGAGCGCGTCGCCTCGGGCCGGCCGCCGGCGCGCGCGGCCTGCGCCATGGCGAGCAGCCGCTCGCGCGTGAAGCCGCCGAGCGCCGCGGCGAGCCGCTGCGCCGTGAGCTCGGCCTGCGGGATGAGGAGCGCCGCGCCGCGGTCGGCGAGGAAGCGCGCGTTGATCGTCTGGTGGTCGTCCACGGAGTGCGGATAGGGCACCAGCAGCGAGGCGATGCCCGCCGCGGCGATTTCCGCTACGGTGGTGGCGCCGGCGCGGCACACGATGAGGTCGGTCTCCGCGTAGCGCGCCGCCATGTCGTCGATGAAGGCGATGACGTCGGCGGCAACGCCGCACTCCTGGTAGCGGGCCCGCACCACGGCGTCGTGCTGCGCGCCTGCCTGGTGCACGACGCGGGGACGCGCGGCCGGCGCGAGCAGCGCCAGCGCCTCGGGCATGACCGTGTTGAGCACCTGGGCGCCCTGGCTGCCGCCCACGACGAGCACCCGCAGCTGCCCCGCCCGCGCGGCGTAGCGGTTCTCGGGGGGCGCCATGGCGACGATCTCCTGGCGCACGGGGTTGCCGGTCCAGATCACCGCCGTCGACTCGCCGAAGGCATTGGGAAAGGTGGTGAGCACGCGGTCCGCGAGCTTCGCCAGCACGCGGTTGGCAAGCCCCGCCACCGAGTTCTGCTCGTGTATCGCGAGCGGGCGGTTCAGGAGCGATGCCATCATCGCGCCGGGAAACGAGACGTAGCCGCCCATCCCCAGCACCACGTCGGGGCGGTGCGCGAAGATCGCGCGCGCGCTCTGCCAGAATGCGATGAGGAGGTTCAGCGGCAGCAGCGCCGCGGCGATGAGGCCCCGGCCGCGCACCCCGGCGAAACGGACCCACGCCATGGTGTAGCCCCGCGGCGGGATCAGCCGCTCCTCCATTCCGCCGCGCACGCCGAGCCACACCGCGTTCCAGCCCTGCGCGCGCAGGTGCTCGGCCACCGCCAGCGCCGGAAAGATATGCCCTCCCGTGCCGCCGGCCATGATCATGATGGTCCGGCTCATACGGTGAAGCCTTTCGCCAACTGGCGGCTCTCCCAGTCCACGCGCAGCAGGACCGCGAGCGCGCAGCAGGTCGCCACCAGCGCGCTGCCGCCGTAGGACACGAGCGGCAGCGTCAGGCCCTTGGTGGGCAGCATGCCGGTGTTGACGCCGATGTTGATGATCGCCTGCACCCCGATCCACAGGCCGATGCCCTGCGCCACCAGCGCCGAGAAATAGCGCTCGTGGAGCACGGCGCGCCGGCCGATCACGAACGCCCGGGCCACGATCCAGGCGAAGGCGGCGATGATCGCGGCGACGCCGACGAAGCCCAGCTCCTCCGCGATCACGGCGAGGAGAAAATCCGTGTGGGCCTCGGGGAGGTAGAACAGCTTCTCGACGCTGCCGCCCAGGCCCACGCCGAGCCACTCGCCCCGGCCGAACGCGATGAGGGCGTGCGAGAGCTGGTAGCCCCGGCCGTAGGCATCCGCCCACGGGTCCATGAACCCCACCACGCGCTGCAGGCGGTAGGGCGAGGTGAGGATCAGCAGCACGAAACCCGCGACGAGCAGCGCCAGCAGGCCGGCGAAGAGCTTCCAGTTCATGCCGCCGAGAAAGAGGATGCCCATGGCGATCACGGTGATGACCACGAACGCCCCGAAATCCGGCTCGAGCAGCAGCAGCCACCCGATCACCAGCATTACCGTCAGCATCGGCAGGAACCCCTTGCGGAGGCTCGCCATGTGAGCGGCCTTGCGCGCGGTGTAGTCGGCCGCGTAGAGCACCGCGGCGAGCTTCATGAACTCCGAGGGCTGCACCGTCACGAAGTGCAGCGAGATCCAGCGCTGGCTGCCGTTCACCTCCCGCCCCAAGCCCGGCAGCAGCACGAGCACCAGGAGCACCGCCCCGAGGAGAAACAGGTACGGTGCGGCCTGCTGCCAAAGCCGCAGCGGAACCTGAAATGCCGCGACGGCGGCGGCAACGCCGACCGCGACCGACAGCGCGTGCCGCGTGAGGTAATACGTCGGCTGATGGCCGCTCACGCGGCTGCCTTCGGCGATCGCGATCGAGGCCGAGTAGACCATCACCAGCCCCAGCCCGAGCAGCAATATCGCGGCCCATACCAGGCCCTCGTCGAACTCGGCGGGCTGCGCGCGCGATTTGACGTCGGTGTAAAACACCCCTATCCCCCGCCCCCCGTAAGGCGCCGCACCGCCGCGACGTAGGCCTCCGCCCGGTGCACGTAGTCGCGGAACATGTCGTAGCTCGCGCAGGCGGGCGACAGCAGCACGGCATCGCCGGCGCGGCTCGCGCGGAAAGCGGCCTGCACCGCCTCGTCCATGCCCGCCGCGCGCTCGAGCGGCACGCCGCTTCCAGCGAGCGCGGCTGCCAGCTTCTCCGCGTCGCGCCCGATCAGGACGACTGCCCGCGCGCGAGCGGCCACCGCGGGCGCAAGCGGCGCGAAATCCTGGCCCTTGCCGTCGCCGCCCGCGATCAGCACGACCGGCTGCCGCAGGCCGGCGAGCGCTGCCACGGTCGCGCCCACGTTGGTGCCTTTCGAGTCATCGAGAAACCGGACGCCCTCGTGCTCCGCGACGTGCTGCATGCGATGGGGCAGTCCCCGGAACGAGCGGAGCGCCCGGGCAAGCGCCTCGTCGGGCGCGCCGATCGCGTGCGCGAGCGCGTGCGCCGCGAGCGCGTTGGCCGCGTTGTGCAGTCCCGCCACGGGCAGCTCCGATAGGGCCATCAGGGATTGCGCGCCCCGCGCGAGCGCCACCGCGCCGCCCGCGCCGCGCATGCCCCATTCCATTTCGGCGCGGGGCTCGCCGAGCCCGAAAGTCCGGACGGCGCGGCCCTTGCGCGCCATGCCCAGGGACCAGCGGTCATCGCGGTTGAGCACCTGCACGCCCTCCCCCGCGAAGACCCGCGCCTTGGCCGCGGCGTAATCCTTCAACCCGGCATAGCGGTCGAGATGATCCTCGGTGAGATTGAGCATCGCGGACGCATCGGGCTCGAGGCTCGTCGTGCTCTCGAGCTGGAAGCTGGAGAGCTCGAGGACGAATACCTCCGGCGCGGGAGTGCCGTCCTCGATCGCGGTGAGCGCATCGAGCACCGGCGTGCCGATGTTGCCCGCGACCACGGCCCGGTGCGCCGCGGCGCGGCAGATCTCGCCGGTCATTGCGGTAACGGTGCTCTTGCCGTTGGAGCCGGTGATCGCCAGCACTTTCGGGCTGACGGCTGACGGCTGACGGCTGACACGCTCCCGCAGGGCCTGTGCGAAGAGCTCGATGTCGCCGACCACCGGCACGCCGCGCTGGAGGGCGCCCGCGACCGGCCCCGCGCGGCGATCGAGTCCCGGGCTGATCGCGACAAGGTCGGCGCCGCGCAGCGTCGCCTCGCCGAACGCGCCGCGCGCAAGGGCGATCCGCGGCAGCTCGCGGGCGAGCGTCGCAGCGTGCGGCGGATCGGCGCGGGTGTCGGCGACGCGCACGTCGGCCCCGCGCCGCGCCAGCCAGCGCGCCATCGACAGCCCGGTATCACCGAGTCCGAGCACGACGACCTTTCGCCCTTTGAGCTCCACGGCCCATCAGCGCAGCTTCAGCGTCGACAATCCGACCAGAATGAGCATCATGGTGATGATCCAGAACCGCACCACCACCTGATTCTCCTTCCACCCCTTCAGCTCGTAGTGGTGGTGCAGCGGCGCCATTCGGAAGATGCGCTTGCCCGTCAGCTTGAAGGAGCCCACCTGCAGCATCACCGAGAGCGTCTCGACCACGAACACCCCGCCCATGATGAAGAGCACGATCTCCTGCCGCACCACGACGGCGATCGTTCCCAGCGCCGCGCCGAGCGCCAGCGCGCCGACGTCGCCCATGAACACTTCCGCCGGATATGCGTTGAACCACAGGAACGCGAGTCCCGCGCCGGCGATGGCGCCGCAGATCACCACGAGCTCGCCCGCGCCGGGGATGTAGGGAAAGCCGAGGTACTTGGCGAACACCGCGTGGCCGGCAACGTAGGCGAAGACGCCAAGCGCGCTGCCGATCATGACCGTGGGCATGATGGCGAGCCCGTCGAGCCCGTCGGTGAGATTGACCGCGTTGCTGGTGCCCACGATCACGAAATAGGTCATGACGACGAAGCCGAAGGTGCCGAGGGGATAGGTCACCTGCTTGAAGAACGGCACGATGAACTCGGTCTGCTGCGGCAGGTTCGAGTAGAAGGCGAGGAAGCAGGCCGCAACGACGCCGATGACCGACTGCCAGAAGAACTTCATTCGCACCGACAGCCCCTTCGGATTGCGCGCCACGACCTTCCGGTAATCGTCGATCCATCCGATCGCGCCGAAGCCGAGCATCACCCACAGCACGAGCCAGACGAGCCGGTTCCCCAGGTCCGCCCAGAGCAGGACGGTGAGGGTGATGGCGGCAAGAATGAGCGCGCCGCCCATGGTCGGCGTGCCGGCCTTGGCGAGGTGCGTCTGCGGGCCGTCGTCGCGCACCGCCTGGCCGACCTTGTAGGCCGTCAGCCTGCGGATCAGGGTCGGCCCGATGAGGAAGGTGATGATGAGCGCCGTCAGGCAAGCCAGCACCGCGCGCAGCGTGATGTAGTTGAATACGTTGAACGCCCGGATGTCCTGGGCGAGCCACTGGGTCAGCTCTAGCAGCATGCGTGCCTCATCGCGGCCCGTGACTCGCGGCGGGCGACTCGAAGCGCCTGACGACGCGCTCCATCTGCATGAAGCGCGAGCCCTTGACCAGGACGGTCGCACCGGGCGCGAGCGCGGCCTCGATCTCTGCCAGCAGATCCTCGATGCGCGTGAAGGCGCGTCCCCCGGCGCCGAACGCGCGCGCTGCGTGCGCCGCCAGCTCCCCCAGCGTGAGCAACCGCTGGATGCCGCTGTCGCGCGCAGCCGCGCCGATCTCGGCGTGCAGCTGCGCCGCCCCGGCGCCGAGCTCGCCCATGTCGCCCAGCACGAGGAGCCTTGCGCCGGGAGCCTGCGCGAGCACGGCGATCGCGGCGCGCACCGACTCGGGATTGGCGTTGTAGGTGTCGTCGATCAGCGTGGCGCCGTTCACCGCCGCCTTCGGCTGCAGCCGCCCCTTGATTCCGGCGTAGCCGGCGAGGCCGCGCGCGATGGCGGGCGCCGGCACCTCGAGCGCCGCCGCGGCCGCGCTCGCCGCGACGGCGTTGCGCACGTTGTGCAGGCCGGGCGCCTTCAGCACCGCCTGCGCCTCGCCGTGCGGCGTGCGCACGACGATCTCGCTCTCGAGATGGCGCAGCGCGTAGCGCGCGCTCACCGCCGCCGGGCGCGAGAGGCCGAAGTCGATGACGGGCCGGCCGCCGGCGAGGGTACGCCACAGGCCGGAGAACGGGTCGTCGGCGTTGATCACCGCCGTGCCGCCGGGCTGCAGGCCCTCGAAGATCTCGCCCTTGGCGCGGGCGATGGCCTCGACCGAGCCGAAGAACTCCAGGTGCGCCGGTCCGGCATTGTTGATGAGCGCGACGTCGGGCGCCGCGAGCCGCGTGAGATAGCGGATCTCCCCGGCGTGGTTCATGCCCATCTCCACCACGGCATAGCGATGGCCGGGTCCGAGCTCGAGCAGCGTCAGCGGCACGCCGATGTCGTTGTTGAGATTGCCGCGCGTGGCGAGCACCCGGGCCTCGGGATCCGGGACCCGGGCGGTGTCCCGCACCGCCTCGCGCAGTATGGAGGCGAGCATCTCCTTCACCGTCGTCTTGCCGTTGCTTCCCGTCAGGGCGACGAGCGGCATGCTGAAGCGTCGCCTCCAGTAGGCGGCCAGCGCGCCAAGCGCGAGGCGGGTGTTGTCGACGACGAGGAGCGGCAGGTCGAGTCCCGGGGCGCGCGCCCCGAGCCCCGATTCCTGGACGAGGGCGCCGGCGACCTGCTTCTGCGCGGCCACGCCGAGAAATTCGTGCCCGTCGAAGCGCTCGCCCTTCAACGCGACGAACAGCGCCTTCGGAGCGAGCGTCCGCGTGTCGGTGCTCACCGAGTCGAAGACGCGGTCCTCCCCGCGCAGCTCCGCCGGGATCGCGCGCGCGGCTTCCGACAGTCGCATCTGGCTCATCGGGCAAGCGCCTCCCGCGCCACGAGCGCGTCCGAGAAGGGATGGCGCACGCCCCGGATCTCCTGGTAGCGCTCGTGGCCCTTGCCCGCGAGGAGCACGATGTCGCCGCCGCGCGCCTCCCCCACCGCGCGCAGGATCGCCGCGCGCCGGTCGGACTCGATTTCGACCCCGCGGGCACCGCCGGGCACGCCCGCGACGATGTCGCGGATGATGTCGCCGGGGGCCTCGCCGCGCGGGTTGTCGGAGGTCACGACGACGCGGTCGGCGAGCCGCGCCGCGATGCGCCCCATGTGCGGACGCTTGCCCGGATCGCGCTCGCCGCCGCAGCCGAAGACACAGATCAGGCGCGACTCGTCGCTCGTTTCCCGTGACTGGGCCGGCAGCAGCTCGCGCAGCGTTGTCAGCGCCTGCTGGAGGGCGTCGGGTGTGTGAGCGTAATCCACTACGACCAGGGGTCGCGCTCCGCCGCCCAGGCGCTGCAGCCGGCCCGGCAGGGGCTTCAACGCGGCAAGCGCCGCGACCGCGCGGCGCAGCGGAATGCCGCTTGCGAGGAGCACCGCCAGGATGCCGAGCAGGTTGGCCGCGTTGTGCCGCCCCGGCACCGGGCCCGCGACGTGCGCGGCGCCCCAGGGAGTCCTCACGTCGAAGCTCACGCCCGCCGCGCCCGACACGAGGCGGGATCCGGCAACCCGGGCGCCGCGCCCCGGGCCGAATCCGTAGCCGATCACGTCGAGCCCCGGTCGCCGGATGCGGCGCGCGAGCTCGGCGCCGAAATCGTCATCGAGATTCACCACCGCGTGCCTGAGCGTTTCCCAGGCGAACAGGCGCGCCTTTGCCTCACCGTAGCGCCGCAGGGTGCGGTGGTACTCGAGATGGTCGCGCGACAGGTTGGTGAAGAGCGCCGTCTCGAACTCGATCCCCGCGACGCGGTCCTGGTCGAGCCCGATGGAGGACACCTCCATCGCCACCGCCTGCGCGCCGCGACGCGCGAACTCCGCGAGCTGCGCGTGCAGCCACAGCGCGTCCGGGGTGGTGTTGACGAGGGGCTTGAGAGGCGCGCGCACGCCGTAGCCGAGCGTGCCGATCACCGCGCAGCGCCGCCCGCAGCGCGTCAGCGCCTGCGCGATCCACTGGCTGCACGTGGTCTTGCCGTTGGTGCCGGTAACCCCGATCACCCGCAGCCGCCGGCTGGGATGGCCGTGCAGGCGGCTCGCGAACGCTCCGGCCTGGTGGCGCAGCGCGCGCACGCCGAGGTTCGGCACGCGCCACTGAGGATCCCAGCGGAACCCCGCGCGCTCCCACAGCACGCTCGCCGCCCCGTTCGCGATCGCCTGCCCGATGTAATCGCGCCCGTCGCGCGCGTGCCCGGGATAGGCGACGAAGGTGTCGCCGGGCCTGACCGCGCGGCTGTCATTGACGAGCCGGCGCACGCCGAGCGACTCGAGCGACTTCCACTCGGCTCCCGCCGGCCTCCCGGTCCTCGATCCCGAATCCTGGATCCTGGGTCCTCTCGTCACACTTCTTCCCTGATCTCCGGGACGCCCGGTGACGGCAGCACCACGTTGTCGAGCGGCGCATCGGGCGGGACGCCGAGCGCGCGCAGGGCATCCGCCATCACCGCGCTGAATACCGGCGCGGCGACCGCGCCCCCCGTGTGCTCTGCCGCCGAGGGCTCGTCGATCATGACGGCCACCACCAGCCGCGGCGCCGAGACCGGCGCGAAGCCGACGAAGGAGGCAACGTGCCGGTCCGGGGCGTAGCCCCTGCCTTCGATCTTGCGCGCGGTGCCGGTCTTGCCCGCGACGCGGTAGCCGATCACCTGCGCGCGGGGTGCGGTGCCGCCGGGCTGCGCCGCCAGCTCCAGCATGCCGCGCACTGCGCGCGCAGTCCGCGCCGCGAGGACGCGCGTCGTTCCGGCCGTCGCCTCGCGCCGCAGGAGCGTCACGTCCCGCAGCTCACCGTCGGTCGCGAAGACGAGGTAGGCGCGCGCGAGCTGCAGCAGTGACACCGAAATGCCGTGGCCATAGGACATCGTCGCCTGCTCGATCGGCCGCCAGCTCGAGGCCGCGCGCAACCGGCCCGGCACCTCTCCGGGAAATCCGGAATGCGGCGGCGCGCCAAACCCGATCCGGTGGAACAGGCTCCACAGCGCCTCGGGCTTGAGCTCGAGCGCCATCTTGGCGGCGCCGATGTTGGACGACTTCTGGATCACCTGGGCGACGGTGAGCGCGCCCTGCGGGTGGGCGTCGTGGATCACGCGATTGCCGATGGCAAGGCTCCCCGGCGCGGTCTGGATGACGGACTCCGGCCGCACGGTGCCCGACTCCAGCGCCGCGGCGGCGGTGAAGGGCTTCAGCGTCGAGCCCGGCTCGAAGAGATCGGTCACGGCGCGGTTGCGCGCGCGCTGCGGGTCGTAGCGACCGCGGTTGTTGGGGTTGAACGAGGGCGCGTTCGCCATGGCAAGCACCTCGCCCGTGGCGACGTCGAGCACGACGATGCTGCCGGCGCGCGCGCGGTGCGCCGCCACGGCGGCCTTGAGCTCCCGGTATGCCAGGTACTGGATCTTGGCGTCGATCGAGAGCGCGAGCGGCCGCCCGTTCTGCGGGGGGCGGATGCTTTCCATGTCCTCGACGATGTGCCCGAGCCGGTCCCGGATGACGCGGCGGCTGCCGGCCCGGCCCGCGAGCTGCTGCTCGAAGGCGAGCTCGAGCGCCTCGCGTCCGCGGCCGTCCACGTCGGTCAGGCCGATCAGGTGCGCGGTCACCTCCCCCGCCGGGTAGTAGCGGCGGTGCTCGCGCTGCAGGAACACTCCGGGCAGTCCCAGCGCGACCACGCGCGCCGCCTCGTCCGGGGGCAGCTGTCGCTTCAGGTAGACAAACTCGCGCCGGGTGTCGGCGAGCTTCTTCCGCAGCTCGCCCGCATCGGCGTCGAGCAGGCGCGCCAGGCGCTTCAACTGCTCCGGCGTGATCTCGACATCCGCGGGGCTCGCCGCCACCGATTCCACCGGGGTGGAGATGGCGAGCGGCTCGTTGTAGCGGTCCACGATCGGCCCGCGCGTCGCGGCGAGCTCAAGCACGCGCGAGTAGCGCGACTCGCCCTTCTGCTGCAGGAAGTCGTTGTGCAGGCCCTGCAGGTAGAGCGCGCGCAGGGCGAGCGCGGCGAACCACAGGAGCAGCGCGAGCAGCAGCAGCCGCGAGCGCCACGCCGGCAGCTGCAGCGCCAGGCCGGGATGCTTTACCGGGCTCACGGTCTCCCCTCCGCCCCGGCGGCGGGCACCACCTTGACGCGGGACGCCGGCGGCACGCGCATGCCGAGCGCCCGGGTCGCGAGCTTCTCCACCCGCGCGTGTGTGGCCCAGGTGCTTGCCTCGAGCCTCAGCTGCCCCCATTCCACTTCGAGCTGCTTGGCAAGCTCCTGCTCCTTCTGCAGCTCTACGTAGAGGGTCCGCGAGCGGTGATGGGAGGTGACCAGCGCCAGGGCGCAGGCGGTCAGGGCGGCGAGCAGCACCAGATTGAGCTTCAGCATGGGTCCGTGGCGGCGGCCCGCTTCTCGGCCACGCGCATCACGGCGCTGCGCGAGCGGGGGTTGGCCGCGACCTCGGCGGCCGACGGCCGCACCGGCCGTCCGACCAGCTTGAGCGGCGGCGGCGGCAGCTCGCGGGCGCGCAGCGGCAGGCGCGGCGGCAGCCGGTCGGCGCGCGCGTGATCGCGCATGAATCGTTTGACGATGCGGTCCTCCAGCGAGTGGAAGCTCACCACCACCAGACGCCCGCCGGGCGCCAGGAGTTCCAGGCATTGCGGCAGCGCTAGCGACAACTCTTCAAGCTCCTGATTGAGGTGAATCCGTAGAGCTTGAAACGTGCGCGTCGCCGGATCCTGTGATGGTTCCCGCGCGGGAACGGCCTTTGCCACGAGCGCGGCAAGTTGTCGTGTGGTGCCAACAGGTCCCCGCGCTCGAGCCGCAACAATCGCTGCTGCAATCGGTTTAGCAAACCGTTCTTCGCCATAGGTTCTTATGACCTCCCGGATCTCCCGCTCGGGCGCGCGCGCGAGCCACTCGGCGGCGGTGATCCCCGCCCCCGGGTCCATGCGCAGGTCGAGCGGTGCGTCGAAGCGGAAGCTGAAGCCGCGGGCGGGGTCGTCGAGCTGGGGCGAAGACATGCCCAGGTCGAGCAGGATGCCGTCCGCCGACGTGATGCCGGCCTCCCCCGCCAATGCGGCGAGCCGGCTGAAGCGCCCGTGCAGGATGCGAAAACGCCGGTCATCAATGTCTCCTCCAGCGGCCACTGCCTGCGGATCGCGGTCGAGAGCGAGCAGCCGCCCCCGGCTCCCCAAGCGCGCCAGGATCCGCCGGCTGTGCCCGCCGCGACCGAACGTGCAGTCGACGTAGCAACCGTCGCCGTGCACCTTCAAACCCTCTACTGCCTGCTCCAACAGGACCGCGGTATGTGAGCCCCCGCTCACAAGGAGAAGCCCTCCAGCTCAGGCGGCAGCCCGCCCGCGCCGGGCGCTCCGCCCTTCTCCATCAACTCGTCCCAGTGGTCCTTGTTCCAGAGCTCGAACTTGTGTCCCTGCCCGACCAGCACGACGGCCTTCTCGAGCTGCGCGTAGCGGCGCAGCGCCGGCGGCACCAGAATGCGTCCGGTCGCGTCCATCACCACGTCCTCGGCGTAGCCGACGAGCCGGCGTTGCAGCTCGCGGATCTGCGCGTTGAAGCTGGAGAGCGACATGAGCTTCTTCTCGATCGGCTCCCAGTCGGGAAGGGGATAGATGAGGAGGCAGCGGTCGGAGTCGGCGGTGAGCACGAGATGCCCGCTCGCGCGCGTGATGAGGGCGTCGCGAAACCGGGAAGGCACGGCGAGCCTCCCCTTGCTGTCGAGATTCAGTTGCGCGACGCCACGAAACACCGGTCCCCCTTGGCTCGCGGGAACAAGCCGCCCCCGTTACCGCAAGACGGCGCTTTGTCCCACTTTTCTCCACTTCTTCCCACTATATTGGAAAGGGCGGCGAGCGGTCAAGGACGATCAAGCGTTTTCCGTTTTTAGGACAATGACTTATGAGGTGATGCTGATGGGAAATACCGGCTGCAATCTGGGCATAATTAACCCTTTAAAACAGCGCGATACTGAATGTACTAAAAGTAATGCTTTAAGTAATGGCCGGCCACAGGCACTGAATCGGGGAAACGTGTCTGTTGCGAGGGGACGACATCCGCCGGCCCGGGGAGAGCCGAAGGGAGAAGGGAAGCCGGCCGATAAGCCGGGTTCTGTAAGGGCTTTTCAGCCCCTGACAGCCATTCCTCTAGGCCGGGAATTGCTCCCCGGCTCAAGCCACCTACCCGCAAGCTCGGCGGGTCGCGTCATCGCTTGCCTATTTGGTGTTGCTCCGGGTGCAGGTTGCCTCGTTTCACCCCCAACGCAGTTGCCCACGTCAGGACTCGTCTCTGTGGCCCTGTTGCTCGCCTCGCGGCGGGCGGTGATTAGCCGCCACCCTACCCTATGGAGCCCGGACTTTCCTCTGCGCGCGGCACGAACCATCGTAGAGGCTCGCTTCTTCCACGCGCAGCGGCTGTCTGGCCGGCTTCCCGATGCGTATTTTACGCCTTCCGCAGCGCATGCACCGCCGCCATCACTCGCAGCAGATGATGATCCCGCACCCCGAGCTCCGCGAGGTGCTTCAAGGTACGCACGAGATACTCGACGTTCGGCCCGCGGTCGCCATGGCCGTTGGCAATCAGCTCGGCGGTGCGCTCGGTCGGCAGCGCTCCGGCGTAGCCCGGGTGCTTCGCATTCGCGATGAAGGCCAGCACGCGGGCCGTACGTCCCCGGAGCCGGGCGTGCAGCAGCCGCGGGTGATAGACGCCCCGCCGCATTTCGCGGTTCCACAGGGCGTCGAGCGAACGGGAAACCTTGGAGGCGGCGACGCGATACGCGACACCCCGGCACGCGCCTCCGGGAGTGAGCCCCAGCACGAGCCCGGGCCGCTCGGGCGATCCCCGCCACCGGCTCGAGTAGATGCACAGCTCGCGGTGGTAGCCGTAAACCAGGGCCGACAGGCTCGCGACGTGGGGAAAACAGGGGTCCCACATCAGCGAGCCGTAGCCGAAAACCCACAGGTCCCCCCTGGGCAGGTCCAGCTCGGAGGGTTGGGGATAGGGAAGAACCGTGTCCGCCGCCCGGGCGCTCATCTCATCTCTAACGCTTTCGGGCCGCTGAGGATTACACGAGTCTCCATCCCACCTGCCCCCTCGCCCGCAACGGCACCAGCCGCTCGGCGCCAAACGGGACCTCGGCGGGCACTGGCCACGGTTCCTCCGCCAGGGTGATCGTCCCGTCGTTTATCGGCAGGCCGTAGAACTGCGCGCCGTGCCGGCTCGCGAAGCCTTCGAGCCGGTCGAGCGCCCCCGCGGCGGCGAACACCTCGGCATAGAGCTCGATCCCGGCATGCGCCGTGTAAATTCCGGCGCACCCGCAATCCGTCTCCTTGGTGTGGCGCGCGTGGGGCGCGCTGTCGGTGCCCAGAAAAAACCTGGGATCACCGCTCGTTGCGCACTCGATGAGGGCGCGGCGGTGGGACTCGCGCTTGAGCACCGGCAGGCAGAAATGGTGCGGCCGCACGCCTCCGGCGAAGAGCGCGTTGCGGCTGAGCAGCAGGTGATGCGCGGTGATCGTCGCTGCGACGCGCGGCGGCGCGGCCCTGACGAATTCGGCGGCCTCGCGCGTGGTGATGTGCTCCAGCACTACCTTGAGTCCCGCATGACGCGCGACGAGCGGCGCCAGCACGCGTTCGATGAAGACGCGCTCCCGGTCAAAAATGTCCACGGCGGGGTCGGTCACCTCGCCGTGCACCAGCAGCGGCAGGCCCGCCTTTTCCATCGCTTCCAGCACCGCGCCGCATTTCGCGATATCGGTCACCCCCGCGTCCGAATGCGTCGTTGCACCCGCCGGGTAGTACTTCACGGCGTGCACGATTCCACTCTTCCGCGCTTCCGCGATCTCGCCGGGGCGGGTCGCGTCGGTGAGATAGAGCGTCATCAGCGGCTCGAAGCGCGCGCCGGCGGGCAGCGCGGCGAGTATCCGCCCGCGATACTCGAGCGCGAGCTTCACCGTCGTCACCGGGGGCTTGAGATTGGGCATCACGATCGCCCGCGCGAAGCGGCGCGCCGTATCCGGCAGCACCGCGCGCAGGTGCGCGCCATCGCGCAAGTGCAGGTGCCAGTCGTCCGGGCGGATGATCGTGATGCTTCTCATCGGCTTCGAGATGGTAGCGCTTTCCTCTGCATCGCGAGCGCGCGCCGGTAGAGCTCGTTTTTCCTCCCGCCCGTGATCCGGGCGGCGAGATCCACCGCCTGGCGCAGCGGCAGCTCGCTCAGCAACGCTGCCAGGACCTGTTCGCCGGCGTCCTCCGCGCCCCTCGTTTCCGCGGCGCCCTCCACGATCAGCACGAACTCTCCCCGGCACCGGTCGGCATCGGCGGCGAGCCAGGCGCCCGCTTCCGCCAGCGTGCACGCGTGCACGGACTCGAAGAGCTTCGTCAGCTCGCGCGCGATCACGATGCGCCGCGCGCCCCCCAGCACCGCGCGCAGATCGGAGATGCATTCCTCCACGCGATGAGGCGCCTCGAAGAACACCAGCGTGAAAGGCAGGTGCGCCAGCGCGGAGATCTCGCGGCGCCGGGCGGCGGCTCGCGCCGGCAGGAAGCCGTAGAAGAGGTGATGGGGCGCGGCCAATCCGCACACCGACAGCGCGGCGATCGCCGCGCTCGGTCCGGGCACCGGCGTCACCTGAAAGCCCGCCGCTCGCGCCGCCGCGACCAGAGCGGCACCGGGATCGGAGATGGCCGGGGTGCCGGCGTCACAAGTGAGCGCTACGGACCGGCCCGCGCGCAGCAGCGCGAGGACACCGTCCACGGCGCGCCTCTCGTTGTGCTCGTGAACCGGGATCACGCGCTTGACGATGCCATGGTGAGCCAGCAGCCGCCGCGTGACGCGCGTATCTTCCGCCGCCACCGCTTCGACTCCGCGCAGGGTTTCCAGCGCCCGCAGGCCGATGTCCCCGAGGTTTCCAATCGGGGTGGCCACTACATATAATGTCGCACTCCGCTTTCCGCCGGTCCCCCCATGCGCTGCGGCGTGCTCCATTCCTGGCTCGTTGTGCCTCTGACTGCGGCCGTACTATACGGGGCCGCTCCGGCGATGGCCAGCGAAGAGGGGGGAAGCGCGCCCCTTCCGCAACCCACGCTGCCGGCGGCAACCGCATTGCCGGAACCCGCGCCGGTCGCGCTCCCGCCGACCGCGACCCCGGTACCGGGCGCCACGCCCGGTGTCGTCCTGCCGCCCCCGCCGTTGCAGCCGCTTCCCGCGCCCGCCGCGGCCCCGTCGCCGACGCCGCTGCCGCCCCATGTGCCCGGTCCCCACATCGCGCTCATGCTTCCCCTCGCCTCCAAGGCCTTCGGCCAGCATGCGCTGGCGGTGAAGGACGGCTTTCTCGCCGCGGCGCAGGCGCAGGGCGGCACGGCGCTGCCGGTCAATATCTACGCAGTGGGCGACGACCCGCGGCAGTCCGTCGAAACCTACATCAAGGCGCTCGGCGCGGGGGCGCGGGTGGTGGTGGGACCGCTCACGCGAAGCGGGGTGACCGCGCTCGCGGAGAGCGCGACGGTGATCGTGCCCACCCTGGCCCTCAACGTGCCGGAAGGCGACATTCCCGCCGTCCCCGGGTTCTACATGCTGAGCCTGCACGCCGAGTCGGAGGCGCGGCAGGTCGCGCAGCTTGCCTGGCAGGACGGGCGCCGCACCACGCTGACCGTCATGGGCGAGACGCCGCTGCTGCGGCGCATTCACCTCGCGTTCGTCGAGGAATTCACGCGTCTCGGCGGCATCGTCCTCGCGCCCCTCCCGTTCACCACCGATCCCGAGGGCCTGGTGAGAATCAAGAAGGCGGCCGACGCGGCGCTCGACACCGAGACCGCCGACATGGTGTTCATCGCGCTCGACCTCGCGCGCGCGCGGCTTACCCGCCCCTACCTGAGCTCGCTGCCGATCTACGCGACCTCGCAGGTGCACCCGGGCGTCACCGGCCCCCTGGTCGCGTTCGATCTTGCCGACGTGCGGTTCCTCGACATGCCATGGCTGCTGCGGCCGGAGCACCCGGTGGTCATGGTCTATCCGCGCCCGGAGTACGACGGGTCCGTCGAGCTCTCGCGCTTCTATGCCCTGGGCATCGATGCCTTCCGCATGGCCATGGTGCTGCTCGGGGGCAGGCCGGGCGCGGGATTCGACGGCGTCACCGGGCGGCTCACGCTGGGCCGCGATTCCCTGTTCGTCCGCGCCCTGACCGCAGCCCAGTTCAACGAAGGCAAGCTGATCGTCCGCGAGGGTCAATGATCCGCCGCGGCGGCCCCGCCGAGGATCTCGCTGCGGCCTTCCTCGAGCGCCAGGGGCTGCGAATCCTCGAGCGCAACTACCGCTGCCGGTTCGGGGAGATCGACCTCGTCGCCCGCAGCGGCGGCCTGCTCGTGTTCGTCGAGGTGCGTGCCCGCAGCTCGGAAGCCTTCGGCGGTGCGGCCGGCAGCATCACCGCCGCCAAGCGCCGGCGCCTTGTCGCTGCCGCACGACACTACCTCGCCCGGCGCGGAGCGGATGTGCCCTGCCGCTTCGACGTGGTGCTGGTGCGCGGGACCGAGCAGCGGATGGAGTGGCTGACCGATGCGTTTGGTGAATGACCGGGGCGGTCGGTAGAATAGCGGCAGGCTCTCAGACGGCGCTCCGTGGACCTCATCACCCGCATCAGCGAGAACTTCTCCGAGTCCGCGCACCTCAAACTGCAGTCCATGGACGCGCTCGCGCGCCCCATCGCGGTGGCCGCCGAGCGCATGGCGCAGTGCCTCAAGAACGACCGGAAGATCATGAGTTGCGGCAACGGCGGCTCGGCCGCCGACTCGCAGCACTTCGCCGCCGAGCTGATCAACCGCTTCGAGCGGGAGCGGCCGGCGCTGGCCGCGATCGCCCTCACCACCGACACCTCGACGCTGACCTCGATCGCCAACGATTACCACTACGACCAGGTGTTCTCCAAGCAGGTGCGCGCGCTCGGCGATGCCGGCGACCTGCTGCTCGCGATCTCGACCAGCGGCAACTCGAAGAACGTTATTGCGGCCATGCAGGCCGCCCACGAATGCGAGATGGATGTCGTCGCGCTGACCGGGCGCAACGGCGGCAAGATGGCCGAGGTGCTGCGGCCCTCCGACATCCACATATGCGTCCCCGCGCAGAGCACCGCGCGCATCCAGGAAGTGCACCTGCTGACGCTGCACTGCCTGTGCGACGCCATCGATTGTCTGCTGCTGGGAGTTGAATGATGCGACGCGCGATCCTTGCACTGCTGCTGGCACTGCCGCTCATCCAGGGTTGCGGCGCGCTCCTTGCGGGCGGCGTGGCGGCGACCGGGGTCGTGATCTCGCAGGACCGCCGCACCATCGGAACGCTGACCGAGGACGAGGGCATCGAGATCCGGGCCGCCGGCCGCGTCGGCGAAAAATTCAAGGACGGGGTCCACGTCAACGTGACGAGCTTCAACCGCATGGTCCTGCTCACCGGGGAGGTGCCCAGCGCCGAGGCGCGGACCGAAGTGGAGCGCATCGCGTGGGCAGTGCCGAACGTGCGCGGAGTCCACAACGAGCTCGCGGTCGCCGGCGTGAGCGCCTACGCGGTGCGCAGCAACGATGCCGTCATCACCAGCAAGGTCCACGGGCGCTTCATCGACAGCCAGAAGTTCAACCCCCTGCACCTGAAGGTGGTCACCGAGAACAGCATCGTGTACCTCATGGGGCTGGTGACCAAAGATGAGGCGAACGCCGCCACCGAGATCGCGCGCACGACGAGCGGCGTGCAGAAGGTGGTCAGGGTGTTCGAGTTCCTCAACTGACCGGGGACGCATCATTTCCAGGCATCCCGGCAGCAGCACGTAGGAAAAGGCGTGCGTCCCGATATTTCAGCGCCCACCTTCGAAGCCAAGATTTGTCCCCCGCGCGAGCTGCCGGCGCGGCTGAAATCGATTCCCCGGCCACTGGTGTTCACCAACGGCGTATTCGACCTCCTGCACCGCGGGCACGTGACCTACCTCGCGCAGGCGCGCGCGCTCGGCGCGAGCCTGCTGGTCGCCGTGAACTCGGACGCCTCGGCCCGGCGGCTCGGAAAGGGCGACGGGCGCCCCGTCAACGCGCTGGAGGATCGCGTCGCGCTCGTCGCGGCGCTCGAAGCGGTGACGCTCGTCACCTGGTTCGAGGAGGAGACGCCGCTGGCATTGATCCTCGCCGCCAAACCCGAGGTGCTGGTGAAGGGCGGCGACTGGAAGCCCGAGGCGATCGTCGGCGCAAGAGAAGTGAAGGGCTGGGGCGGCGCCGTGCACTCGATACCGTTCGCGCACGAGCGCTCGACCACGTCGCTGATCGAGCGTATCCGCCGCTAGCCGGCCGGCGGGCACGGCCCGGCTTTCAATTCGCTTTCCGGGAAGTCCTGCGCGATGAGCGTCAGCTGGGCGACCGTCGCCTCGCTCGGATCGCGCACGTAGAACGCAATCTGCTGGAAAAAATCCTCCCGCCGCGCCGCAATCGCGGAGCGCACCTTCTGCTGCCTGAGCTTCGCCAGGAAGGCCTGCGCCGTCTCCTCGCTGCGGAAGATGCCGAGCGAGATCGCGTTGCGCCAGGGACCCGCCTCCTGCACCACGAAGAACTCCGTCACGCCGAGATCCCTCAGCTCGCGCACCTTGCGGTCGGCCTCGGCCTTGGTCTTGAGCGGCGGAATGTGCACCCAGTAGCCGCCCGCATCGACCACCGCGCGCTCTACCTGTCCCGGCGCAAGCTGCAGCTGCGCGAGCGCCGTCTCCGCCCTCGCCACGCCGGGACCGGCGAAGTTGCCCCACTCCAGGCAGGCCGTCGGCGCGGTGCTCGCGGACTTCGCCGGCGCGGCCGGAGGCACCTTGGCCGGCACCCGCGGCGTGCTCGCAGGCGCCCGCCCGGCTTTCTGGACGAGCTTGATCCGCTCCGCGGCCACTTGCAGCTGCTGGATCCGGTTATCGGCCCCGCCCTCGCGCGCGATATGCCCGTAAGCGAAGAACGCCAGGTTGGCAAGCACCAGCAGGAGGAAGAACGCTCGCATGTGTCCGCTTTGCTGACTGCTCACTACTCGCGGTCTTGTGCAATGTGCACCAGGCCCTCGAGGACGAGATTATCCACGACCTCGACCGCGCCGTTAAGCTGCGGTGCGATCCACTGCGCGGCCCCGCCCGAGAGCACCGTCAACGGCGTCTGCGCGCCCGCCTCCCGCATGAAGCGCACCATGCGCTCGACCGCGCCGGCGAGCGCATTGACCGCGCCGCTCTCGATCGCATCCGCCGTGCGCGACGGAAAAAAGGCAAAGCGGCCCGGACGCGGCCGCAGCCGGGCGGTGTTTCGCGCCAGCGCATCGCGCATCAGGCCCGCGCCCGCAACGATCAGGCCGCCCAGGAACACGCCTCCACCATCGAGCGCATCCACCGTCACCGTAGTGCCGGCGTTCACGACCACGCACGGCCCGCGGTGGAGGTTCCACGCGCCGATCAGCGCCGCCCAGCGGTCCGCACCGAGCTGACGCGGGTTGGCGTAGCTGTTTCGCACGCCGCACTGCGCGGTCGTGCTCGTGACGAAGCGCACCGGGCGCTTGAAGCGGCGCGCGGAGCCGGTCAGGGCGCGCGCGACGCGCGCGCCCGCGACGTTGGCGGCGACGATGAGATCCGGGCGCTCGACCCGGGCCCATGCGCGGGAGAGCCCCGCGGCACCGCGGGTCGCCACCCAGCCCTGCGCGAGCCACGAGCCGTCCTCGTGCACGCCCCACTTGATGCGGGAGTTTCCGGCGTCTATGGCGAGGATGCGCATGCGCTCGTTACTGCTTCCGGGGGCGCAGCGTGATCTCGCCGCTGTGAAAGCGCTGGATGCCCGATGACGTTTCCAGGAGCAGCGCGCCGTTCTCGGCAACGCCGCGCGCCCGGCCGCTGCGGCGCGCGCCATCCGGCAGCGCGAGCGTCACGCGCCTGCCCTGCTGGGCGTGCCGGCGCTGCCATTCCTCGCGCAGCGGCGCAAACCCGTCCCGCCCGAATGCGTCCAGTGCGGCGGCGAGCTCGTCGAGCACGCCCGCGAGCAGCCGGTTGCGGTCGGGCGCGGACCCGCACGCGGACTCGAGGTCGGCTGCCTCCTGCCCGATGCGCAGCCGCGTCGCCTCCGACAGCCGCACGTTGATGCCGACGCCGATCACCACCGTGGTCGGACCGAGCGCATCGCCTTGCAGCTCGGTGAGGATCCCGGCGAGCTTGCCCCCGCGCCAAAGGACGTCATTCGGCCACTTGAGGGCAATGCGGTCCGCGCCGGCCGACTCGAGCGCGCGGGCGAGTGCCACCCCGACCGCGAGCGTGAGGCCCGAGAGCGCTGCGGCCCCGCGCGCGGAGCGCCACAGCAGCGAGAAGGTGAGCGCCTCGCCCACGCCCGCGACCCAGGCGCGGCCGAGCCGGCCGCGGCCTCCCGATTGCCATTCCGCGGCGATCACCGTGCCGCTCGGCGCACCCTTTGCCGCGCGCTCGAGCAGCACGGTGTTGGTGGAATCAACCGTGTCGTGGATCTCGAGCGTGACGCGCCCGGCACTCGCGCCGAGATGGCGCTCGATGGCGGCGCGATCGAGCAGCGTGACCGGATGCGGCAGGCGGTAGCCGCGGCCGTGCACCTTGTAGACCTCGATGCCCGTCGCCTCCAGGGCGCGCACCGCGTTCCACACGCTCGCGCGCGACACCTCGAGGCTGCGCGCGAGCGCCTCGCCCGAGTGGAAGCCGCCGTCGGCCAGACGCGCGAGCACGCCTGCGGTCAGGGGTTTCATGGGAGGGGTATAGAATATCCGAGGCAGCACGTTCGCGGAATCGCGGCGCGCTCGATCAACCCCTCACCCCGGAGCCAGACCATGTGGACGTTCCGAATTCTTCTGTGCGCGGCGGCCGCGCTCGTGGGCTGGACGGCACAGGCCCAGCAGGCCTACCCTGCGAAGCCGATCCGCATCGTCGTGCCGTTCCCGCCGGGTGGAACTTCAGACATCCTGGCGCGGCTGATCGGGCCCAAGCTGACGGAGCGTTGGGGACAGCAGGTGGTGGTGGAGAGCCGTCCGGGCGCGGCGGGCGCGATCGGCCACGAGGTGGTTGCGAAGTCCGCCGCCGACGGCTATACCCTGGTTCTGAGCGACGTCGGTCCCGTGGTGATCGTTCCCGTCCTCTACCCCAAGACTCCCTACGGGATCCAGGATCTCGCCCCAATCACCGTCATTTCCTACTCGCCGCACCTGCTGTGCGTGCACCCGAACGTGCCGGTCGCCACGGTGCCGCAGCTGATCGCGCTCGCGAAGAAGCGTCCCGGCGTCCTCAACTACGCCTCGAGTCCGGCGGGCGCGCCCTATCTGGCGGGGCTCCAGTTCGCCCACCGCACCGGCATCAAGTGGGAATACATCACCGGGCGCGGAGGCGCGCAGTCGATGATGGACGTGATGACCGGGCAGGCCGACGTCCTCTTCAACGGCATGCTCGCGACGCTGCCGCCGGTCAAGTCGGGAAGGCTCAAGCTGATCGCGCTCACGAGCGAGAAGCGCCACCCGAGCCTGCCCGATACGCCGACCGTAGGCGAGTTTCTCCCTGGATTCCTGACCGGCTCGTGGCAGGCCATCTACGCGCCCGCGCGCACGCCGCCGGAGGTCGTCGCCACGCTGAATACCGAGGTAGCGCGCATCCTGTTCACCCCCGACATGAAGCAGCGGCTCCAGGCGCAGGGCGCCGACCCGATCGGCACGCCTGCCGCCGATTCCGCGAAGTTCCTGCGCGACGAGCTGGGGCGCTTTACGAAGCTGGTGAAGGAAACGGGATACAAGCCCCAGTAGCGTGATGAGTCTCTACGCGGTGCAGAAGGCGTTGTTCGAGCTGAACAACGACGCGGCCGTGCGCCAGCGGTTCGCCGCCGATCGCGATGCGCTGCTGGCCGAGTATTTCCTGACGCAGGAAGAGCGGCACGCCCTTGCCGAGGCGGATGTCGGGCGGCTTTACCTCATGGGCGCGCACCCGCTGCTGCTCGCGCCGTTCGCCGGTCGCTCCGGGTTGAAGTGGCCCGACTACCTCGCGGCGCTCGCGCGCGCCCGCGACGCGCACGCCCGGTAATGCCCCTCGCCTTCGCTGCCGCCGCCGTGCACGCGCCCGGCATCACCGGCCGTCCGCAGAATGCGACCGAGCAGCAACGCGGCGTCTTCTTTCCAGCGTACCGCCGGCTGCGCGAGCGCCTCGAAGCGGCGCGGCTCGACGCGCTCATCATGGTGAGCGCGGAGCACTTCACCAATTTCTTCATGGACAACATGCCCGCCTTCTGCTTCGGGCTGGCGGAAGGCTATCCGGGGCCGTCGGAAGACGAGCCCTTCCTCAAGATTCCCAAGACCACGGTGCCCGGCGCCGCGCGTATCGCGCGCGCGCTCGCGACGGCGGTGAGCGAGGACGTGGACATCGCGCATTCCGAAGAGCTCGTGCTCGATCACGGCTTCATGGTGCCGCTGCATCTGCTCACGCCCGACATGCGGGTGCCGATCGTGCCGATTGTCGTCAACTGCCTCGCCGCGCCGCGCCCGGGCTTGAAACGCTGCTACGCGCTCGGGCGCTCGCTCCGGCAGGCGATCGACTCCCGACCCGAGCGCATCGGGCTCCTCGCCTGCGGGGGGCTTTCACACTGGCCCGCGGTGCCGGAGTCGGGGAAGATCAACGTCGAGTGGGATCGCGCGTTCCTGGGCGACTTCCTCGCGCACCGGCGCGACGCGCTGACGCGCTACTCGGAAGAGGAGATCGAGCGCGACGCCGGCCCGGGCGGCCACGAGATCCGCGCCTGGATCGTGGTTTCCGCCGCGACCGAGGGCGCGCGCGGCGAGACGCTGTGCTTCGAGCCAATCCCGGCCTACGCCATCACCGGCTGCATTGCCACCATGGCGGTTTGATCGCCGGGCCGTCTTGATTCAGGGGTCGCGGATCGGCCTGCAAGACAGCCTTAGCCGCTGGTCATTGCATCCTAATGCCTGCCGTTTCGATGACCGTCTTCAGCCTCGCGGTTTCGCTCTTGATGAAGGCGGCGAATTCCTCCGGTGTCCCTGCCGCAAGCTCCGCGCCCTGCGCAAGCAATGATGCCTGCACGTCGGGCGCCCGCAGATTCGAGACTACGTCATGGTTAAGCTTGCCTATCAGTTTTTCCGGCGTCCGCGCCGGAGCGAGCATGCCGAGCCAGAAGTCCGTTTCGAACCCGGGAAGCCCGGCTTCGGCCGAGGTCGGGATTTCGGGCAGTCCGGAGAATCGCTTGCTGCTCGTAACGGCATAGGCGCGAAGTTTGCCGGAGCTTACGTGCGGCTGGGCAACGGGAATCATGACGAAGCCCATACTAACCTCCCCGGTGACAACCGCCATCAATGCCGCCGGCGAACCTTTGTACTGGACGAGGATAGCGTCAACACCAGTGAACTGCTTGAATAATTCACCGGCAATGTGACTGACTGTTGCCGGACCAGCCCCGGCGTAGTTGAGCATGCCAGGACGCAGTTTCGCGAAGTCAACGAATTCGCGCAGCTTGGTCGTCGGGATCGATGGGTGAGCCACGATCATCAGCGGGGCTCGGGCGATCAGCGTGATTGGTGCAAGGTCCCTGGCGACATCGTAGGAAAGGCTCTTGAACGCGCTCGGCGCAACCGCGAGAGCCGTCCGGTCGGAAATCGCGAGGGTGTAGCCGTCGGGGGCTGCTCTTGCCGCAAGCCCGGTGGCAATCGTGTTCCCCGCTCCCGGCCGGTTCTCGATCACGACCGCCTGGCCCCAATGACCGCTGAGCCGCTGGCCGAGCTGACGCGCCACTATGTCGTGCATATTGCCGGCGGCACCGGTAATGATGCGCACGTACTTCGTGGGGTAGGCATGCCCTGTGCCCACTGCGGAGTTCTGGGCGAGTGCGGGCAAGCCCACGGAAACCCAACTCGCGATGACAATTGCTCCAGCCGTCTTCCGCACGACATCGCACATACGTCCTCCAAGTCCGTCCGTAGTCCCTGGTCCGGCGCTCTTGCTTCGTTACCCGCTTGCCATTCGCGTGGGCACGACGATATTGACACCGACGCAAGTTTCCCGCAATTATTCGAGATTCATGATGCATTGAATACTGGTTAACACAGTGGAACTGCGTGACATTCAGTATTTCGCGGCCGTCGCCGAACACGGCAACGTGACGCGCGCATCCGAAGCCTTGGGCCTGAGCCCGCCGGCGCTCAGCAAAAGCCTGCGCCGGCTGGAAGAGGCATTACAGGCGAAGCTGGTCAGACGAACGCCCAAAGGCGTCGAGCTGACTACCGTCGGGTCGGCGTTCCTCGCGCAGGCACGCCGCATTCGCCTGACTCTGGATGACGTCACGCGCGAGGCGGCCGACCTCAGCCTCGGACGTTCCGGACATCTCCGTATCGGATCCGGTCCGACCGTTTGCGAGGACTTGCCGGCGGCCTACGCAGCGTTGATGAAGGAAGCGCCAAGACTGACGATCGCGGTCAACGTCACGGACAACGATGTAATGGTGCCGGCATTGCGCAACGGCGAGCTGGACCTGATCGTCAACTTCCTCCCGGAAACGCCTTACGAGGGCACGATGCATGTACACCTGTATGACGACATCTTCGTCGCCTGTGCATCAGCCCACCACCCGCTCACCAAGCTCAAGCGCGTGCCTCTGGCGCGTCTTGTTCAGGAACGGTGGGCACTGTCCGTGCCTGACATCCGCTCCAAACAGTGGCTGTACCGAGCCTTGAATGACGGCGGTCTTCCCCCACCGCGGGTCGCGGTCGAAACACGATCCATGCGCCTGAGGCTTCAAACCTGGGCATCGTCCGACTTGCTGGGATACACATCGAGACGCATACTGCGACAAGCCGCGTCCCGTTTTCGTCTGAAAGAGCTCCCGATAAAGGAGTTGGCGTGGCGCCGTCCGGTCGGCGTAATTTACCGGGAAGGCGGTTATCTGTCCCCCGCCGCCAGGCGTTTTATCGAGATACTGAAGTCAACTTCCCGATAATTCTCCAACCACGATTGAAGGCGCAGCGCCCAGCGGAAACCATCACCGCGTCACTGCAGTTTGATGTTGGCCGCCTTGACGACGGCGTGCCACTTCTTCGTCTCGGCGCGGATGAAGGGGCCGAACTGCTCGGGCGTGTTGCCGACGAGCGTTGCCCCGAGATCGGCAAACCGTTTCTGCACGTCGGGCTCGCGCAGCGCCTTGCCCGTCTCCTGCGCAAGCAGGTTGACGACCGCCCGCGGCGTCTTCGCCGGCGCCACCAGCCCGAACCACGAGGACGCCTCGAAGCCCTTCAGCGCCGATTCGTCGAAGGTCGGCACATCCGGCAGCAGCGGCGTGCGCTTCGGCGCGGCGTAGGCGAGCGCGCGCAGTCTTCCCGCGCGGATATGCGGCAGGACAGTTGGGGGATTGTCGAACACGCCCTGGATCTGGTTGCCGGAGAGCGCCAGCACCGCCTCGGCAGCGCTCTTGTACGGCACGTGGGTGAGCTTTACCTTCGCCGCGTACTGAAAGAGCTCCATGCCCAGGTGGCCGGTGGTGCCGTTGCCTGGCGATCCGAAGTTGAGCTTGCCCGGCTCCTTTTTCGCCGCGGCGATGAGGTCGTTCGCGGTCTTCATGGGAGAGCCGCTGTTCACCACGGCCAGCATGTTCATCTGCGCGACCAGCGAGACCGGCGTGAACGCGGTCTGCGGGTTGAACAGCATCTTCGGGTAGAGCGCCTCGTTGATGCTGAGGATTCCCGCTGATGACATGAGGAGCGTATAGCCGTCGGGCTCGGCTCTGGCGACGATGTCGGCGCCGATGTTGCCGCCGGACCCGGGCCGGTTGTCCACGATGACGGGCTGGCCCAGGCTCGCGCGCATCTTCTCGCCCACGGCGCGTGCCAGCACGTCCACGAGGCCCCCGGGTCCGAACGGCGCCACGATCCGGATCGGCTTCGTCGGGTATTGCTGCGCCCAGGCCGCGCTGCCCGCGCCTGCGCAAATCAGGACAACCGCGGCCGCGCGGATTATCAGTGTGAGCCCATTCATGTCTCCTCCCCTTTGTGATTGCGCCGCTGCTCTGCGCGTCAGCTCGCGCGAGTGTAGCAGGCTCGCGATGCGGACGAAGTGCGGTCGGCGTCTCGGCTAGAATAGCGCCGATGCCCGCTCCCGTGAAACCGAAGAAGCCAACGACCCAGCCCGCGTCCGCATCGAACTTCATCCGCGCCGCGATCGAGTCCGACCTCGCGAGCGCAAGATACGCGGCGCGCACGTGGGGCGGGAGGCCGGGTCCGGCGCAAACGCACGAAGGGGCGGAAAAGGATGCCGCGCGGATCCGCACGCGCGTCCCGCCGGAGCCGAACGGGTACCTGCACATCGGCCACGCCAAGTCGATCTGCCTCAACTTCGGGCTCGCGCTCGACTACGGCGGCGCGTGCCACCTGCGCTTCGACGACACCAATCCGGAAACCGAGGAGCAGGAGTACGTCGACGCCATCATCGCCGGCGTGAAATGGCTCGGCTTTGACTGGGGGCCGCACCTCTACTACGCCAGCGACTACTTCGACTTCATGTACCGCGCGGCCGAGCACCTGATCGGGACCGGGCATGCCTACGTGGACAGCCTGAACGCCGAGCAGATGCGGGCGCTGCGCGGCACGCTGACCGAGCCCGGCAAGAACAGCCCCTACCGCGACCGCAGCGCCGCCGAGAACCTGAAGCTTCTCCGCCAGATGCGCGAGGGCCGGTACAAGGAAGGCGAGCACGTGCTGCGCGCCAAGATCGAGATGGCCTCGCCCAACATCAACCTGCGGGACCCCGCGATCTACCGCGTGCGCAAGGCCTCGCACCACCGCACCGGCGACGCGTGGTGCGTTTATCCCATGTACACCTACGCGCACCCGATCGAGGACGCGCTGGAGAACATCACGCACTCGCTGTGCACGCTGGAGTTCGAGGACCAGCGCCCGTTCTACGACTGGCTGCTCGAGCGCCTCGCCGCGGGCGGGCTGCTCCAGCGGCCGCTGCCGCAGCAGATCGAGTTCGCGCGGTTGAATCTCACGAACGTCGTCCTCTCCAAGCGCAAGCTGATCCAGCTCGTCGAGGAAAAACGGGTCGACGGCTGGGACGACCCGCGCATGCCAACGCTCGTGGGCGCGCGGCGGCGCGGCTATACGCCGGAGGGCATCCGCCGCTTCGCCGAGCGCATCGGCGTCGCCAAGGCCGACTCGTGGATCGACTACGCCGTGCTCGAGGACTGCATGCGCGAGCACCTGAACGAGGTCGCGCCGCGCCGCGTCGCCGTGCTCGACCCGGTGAGGCTCGTCATCGACAACTACCCCGAGGGACGGTCGGAGGACTGCCATCCGCCCAACCATCCACAGCGGCCCGACCTCGGCACCCGCGCCGTCCCGTTCTCGCGGGAGCTGTGGATCGAGCGCGAGGACGTCGTGGAACAGCCGCCCCCAGGCTATTTCCGTCTCTCCCCCGGCAACGAGGTGCGGCTGCGCTACGCGTTCCTGGTGCGCTGCGTCGGGGTGGAGAAGGACGCTGCGGGCAACATCGCGGTCGTGCACTGCACCTACGACCCCGAGACGAAGTCGGGCACGCCCGGAGCTGAGAAGCGCAAGGTGAAAGGCAACATTCACTGGGTTTCGGCAGGCCATGCCTTCCGGGCCGAAGTGCGGCTCTACGACCGGCTGTTCCGGGTGGCGCAGCCGGGCGCGGCGCGCGATTTCCTCGAGGACATCAATCCGGACTCGGTACAACGGGTCTCCGCCCAGCTCGAGCCGGCACTCAGGGACGCCCGGTCGGAGGACCGCTTCCAGTTCGAGCGCCACGGGTATTTCGTGGCCGACCTGAAGGACTCGAAGCCCGGCGCGCCGGTATTCAACCGGACCGTGACCCTCCGGGACTCGTGGGCGAGGGAGCGCAAACCGGGCCAGGCTTAACTTGCAGTCGCGCGCGCCGTACTATTGAACAGAGGCACCCACATGGCACAAGCATCCAGAACCCCCGTAATCGCGGTCATCGCGCTCATCGTGGCAGCGGCGCTCGGCTATTGGGCCTACGGGCTCCAGAAGAAGAGCGAGGCCGGCAAGGTCGGCATGGCGCTCGCCCAGGAAACCGCCCGGCACCTGCTGGACGCGCTCGCCCTGGAACCGGCCCGGCCGACTTCCGAGACGGTACAGGCGGTGGGCGACTACGCCGCGGCGGCGGGCCGCAACCTCGAGGCCCTGAAGCGCCTCGACGCTTCGGGTGCCCGCGAGCTGGTGGACGCGCTGGATGATTTTCTGCTGACGAGCCGGGAGGTCCTGGGCCGGCAGGCGGCAAGCTTGCGCTTCCGGCGCCAGTTCGACGCCAGCGCGCAGGACCTGCGGGCGCACATGCGTGCGGACAACCGCAGCGGAACGTGGGTGCGCGAGGCGGTGCAGCACAAGGAGCAGGTCGAGAAGGACTACCGCGATTATGCGAGCGCGACCGAAGCACTCGAGAAGCTGCTGGACTCGCTGCCCGGCTCGGTCGCCAGGCTTGCGGCGCGCTCGCGGGCCGCGCCGCTGGTCGGCGAGAACCTGATCGCGGAGGCGCGCAAGCGCACGAGCGCGGCATTCAAGCAGGCGACCGCCGAGGTCGAGACCATCCGGCAGTTCGCGCTGCCCCGCTAAGCCCGAAGAACGGAGCGTCCATGTTCAAAGCAACCGCCGGCATCGTCCTGCCCACCACGATCATCGGCTCGCTGCCGCGCCCCGCGTGGTACACCGCGAACCTGGGCAGCAAGTCGTTTCTCGAGGCGATGGTGAACTCGCGCTTCCGCGAGCAGTACACCGACGCGCTCTCCGTCTACCTGCGCGACCAGGAGACCGCCGGCCTCGACATCTGCACCGACGGCGACTGCCGCTTCGACGAGGAGGTGGGCGGCCAGAGCTGGACCTCCTATCCCCCGAAGCACATGTCGGGCTTCGACAGCGACAACATGCCGCTGCCCGGCAGCGGCGGCGGCACGGCGTTTCCGCGCGGGCACATCCTCCACGATTACGTGGAGGCGAAAATCTTCCCCAGCATCGTCGAGCCGGTGGGCCGCGGCAAGCTGCAGTACGTGGAGCTTTGGAAGGCGGCACAGCGGCTGACGAGGAAGCCCGTCAAGTTCGGCACCATCACCCCCGAGCTGCTCGCGTTCGCGGTCGGCGACAAGTACTACAAGAGCGTCGCGGACCGGATCATGGCGCTCTCCGACGCGTTCAACGCGGAACTGCACGCGCTGGCGGATGCCGGCTGCCCGGTCATCCAGATGGAGGAGCCGCAGATCCATCTCGTCGCGGTGCGCGGATTGATGGATGACGTCATCAATCCCGAGTTCATGCTCAAGGTCTTCAACAACACGGTGAGGGGGCTGCGCGCCAAGACCGAGGTGTGGTGCCACTCGTGCTGGGGCAACCCGTCCCAGCAGCGCATGTTCGCCAAGGTGCAGAGCTACGCGCCGGCGCTGGAAGTGATGAGCCGCGTCGACGCCGACCTCATCACCTTCGAAACCTGCAGCTCGGGCGGCATCGACCTCGAGGCGATCGGCAAGCACATCAAGCAGCAGAAGGTCGGCATCGGCGTCATCGACCACCACACGCTGCAGATCGAGCGCCCCGAGGAAGTGGCCGATCTCATCCGCCGCGCGCTCAAGCACATTCCGGCCGAGCGCCTCGTCATCTGCTCCGACTGCGGCATGGGGCGCGAGGGCATGAGCCGCCGCCACGCCCAGTACAAGATGGTGTCGCTCGTCCTCGGCACCAACATGGTGCGCAAGGACCTCGGTCTGCCGGAGGCGCAGTGCCTCGCGGCCGACCGCCGCTACTCGCTCGTTGCCTAGCCGCCGAGCGGCTTTATTTCCGCGACGGCTGAGTAGTACTCCCAGGCCCGTCCCGCCGCCGCGACGCTGGGCCCGGTCTGACCGCCCGTCAACTCCGCCTCCTCGCGCGTGAATGCGCGGATCCGCTTCGCATCGCCGCCCGCTGCCGCCAGCATCCGCATCTGGAGATCGGCGCTTTCCTCGAGAAAGCACGCCGCGACCGTCGCGGCGCGCACGTCCGCGAGCGCCGTGGTGATGCCGTGGCCGCGCATCATGACCGCGATCCCCTTGCCGAGGCTCTGGGCGACGGAATCGCCCAGCTCGCGCGAGCGGATCAGGCCGATGCGCTCGTACTCGGGAACGCCGCCGGCGAAGGCGCCGCCCTGGTTGTGCACGACGCGGTGCGGCTCCCCGATCTGCGTCAAGGCGATGCAGGCGAGCGGATGGGCGTGCACGATGCCGTTCACTTCCGGGCGCGCGGCGTAGATGCGCGCGTGGATCCAGAACTCGCTGTTCGGAGTACCGTCGCCCGAAAGGATCTTCCCGTCCGTGTCGATCACGAGAAGCTTGTTCTCGTCGGCGAGCCCCGGGCTGCGCCGGGTCGATATATAGAACCTGTTGGTTCCCGGAATGCGCGCGCTCGCATGGCCGAACGCGTTCGACAGTCCGAAGCGCTCGATGATCCGGTTGGCGAGCGCGACATCACGACGCAAGGTCTTTTCGTCAGTCACGAGGGTCTCCACTTTCTGGGGATTAAAGGCGCGACTCCTGGTAATCGAGGTCTTCCTCGAGGTGGTGCAGGACGTCGTCGCTGATCCGGTTCTCGCGCCAGATGCGGATCAGCTCCTGCCGCTCCGCCCGGATCGCGGCGATCCGCAGGCGTTTCGCGATGTCGGCGCCGCCGGTTAGAACCTGGCCGCCGGGCGGGGCGATTCTCACCTTCTCGGCGAATTCCGCGCGGATACGCTCGGCGAGCTCCGGCGCGATGCCTTCCCTCCCCGCCAGCTCGCTGATGGCCGCGATCGCCGCCTTGCCCAGCGCGAAACGGGCATGCTGCTCTTCCTCGTGCTCGCTCCAGTCCGTGCCGACGCGCAGGACGCGGATCAGCGGCCCGAGGGAGAGCCCCTGCAGCACGAGCGTCGCCGCGATGACCACGAAGGTGAGGAAGATGATGAGATCGCGGTTGGGAAACGGCGCGCCGTCTTCCAGCGCGAGCGGCAGCGCCAGCGCCGCCGCAAGCGACACGATGCCGCGCATGCCGCACCAGCTCATGATGAAGAGCTCCTGCTCGGTGGGCGCGGGATCGCGCTCGCGAAGGCGCGCGCTCACCATCCGCGGCAGCCAGGTCGCGGGATAGATCCAGGCAAAGCGCACGGCGATGGCGACCACGCTCACCAGGACTCCGTAGTACATGAGCTCCGCCGTCGAGTAGCCGGTGAGCCTGCCGATGATCCCGGAGAGCTGCAGGCCGATCAGGATGAACACCAAGCTGTTCAGCAGGAACACGAGGAGGTTCCACACCGAGCGCGCGATGATGCGCATCTCGGCCGAGACGACTTCCGGGGCATAGCGACCGCGCACGAGCCCGGCGGCGACGACCGCCAGCACGCCCGACACGTGCAGCGCCTCGGCGAGGATGTAGCAGATGTAGGGCACCGCGAGCGTCATCAACACCTCGATGAAGACGTCGCCGAGATAGCGGTGGATGAAGATGAAGAATCGCCCGAGCACGACGCCGACGATGACGCCGCCGACCGCCACGCCGATGAACTCGATGCTCGCCTCGTGCAGCGAGAACGCTCCGGTCATGACCGCCGCCACCGCGAACTTGTAGAGCACGAGACCGGAGGCGTCGTTCACCAGGCTCTCGCCCTCGAGGATGGTGACGACGCGGCGCGGGACGTTCAACCGGGTCAGGATCACGGTCGCCGCCACCGCGTCGGGCGGCGACACGATGGCGCCCAGCACGAATGCGACGGCCCACGGGATGTCCGGCAGCACGAACTTCAACGCTGCGCCCACCGCGAGCATGGTGGCGATGACGAGGCCGACGGCAAGAAGGCCGATCGGGCGGATGTTCGCCCGGAAATCGCGCCATGACGTGAGCAGCGCCGCCTGATAGAGGATGGGCGGCAGCACCAGCACCAGGATGAACTGGGGATCGAACGGGAACTGCGGCAGCTCCGGCAGGAAGCCGAGCGCCGCCCCGCCGATCACGAGCGCGATGGGATAGGGGAAGTTGAGGCGGCGCGCGACCCAGCCGAGCGCGACCGAGCACAGCAGCAGGAACAGGACGATTTCCAGCAGGGCCATGACGACTCGCCTATGAAGGCGTCATTATGACTTAAGATGCGCGAGGGAATGAAAGCACTGGTCACGGGATTCGATCCGTTCGGCGGCGAGCGCGTCAATGCGTCGCTCGAGGCGATGCGTCGGCTGCCGGCGCGGTTCGGCGCGATCGAGATCGCCACCGCCACGCTGCCGACTTCGTACGTCCGCTCGCTTCCCGCGCTCGAGGCGGCGATCGCGCGCGCCAAGCCGGAGATCGTTCTATGCGTCGGGCAGGCCGCGGACCGCGCCGCGCTGTGCGTCGAGCGGGTGGCGGTCAACATCCAGGATGCGCGCATTCCCGACAACGACGGCGCGAAGCCGGTGGATAGACAAGTCGTTGCCGGCGGGCCGGCGGCCTACCTCGCGACACTGCCGGTGCGGGCGGCCGTTGCCGCGCTGCGCGCCGAGGCGCTTCCGGCGGAGCTCTCGATGAGCGCCGGCACCTTCGTCTGCAACCACGTGTTCTACGCTTTGATGCACCTCGCCGCGACGCGCCGCCATGCATTTCGCGGAGGATTCCTGCACGTGCCCTGCCTGCGGGAGCAGGCGACCGCCGGCGCGCCATCCCTCGCGCTCGAGGAGATCGTCAGGGGCATCCACATCGTGCTCGAGGCCGCGGCGCGGGACACAGTGGCGTGATCCGGGGTTTGGCGCGATACTTCGCTGATGCGCGACTACTGGCTTTCCAAGCTCTTCTTCGACCTGCAGACACCGGCGCTGGCGGATGAGTACCGTGCCGGCCGGGCGAAGGTGCTCGACCGCTATCCGCTCAAGCCCGAGGTGCGCGCGGCGGTCGAGGCCGACGACGTAAAGCTGCTCTCGACGCTCGTCAATCCGTACCTGCTGCGGTTCTACTTCCTGATGGCCGGCATGCCGGAGGACGAGTTCCTGCGCAGGATCCGCTCGGCCGGCGCGCGGGCCCCGGCAAAGGCTGCCCATGGCTGAGCTGACCGGCGTCTACGCTTCGAGCCACGGTCCGATGATCGTGCGCAACTGGGGAAAGCTCACGCCCGCCGAAAGATCGGGCCTCGACTCGGCGTTCTCCGAGCTCGGCAAGCGCATGCGGGCGGCGCGCCCCGACGCGCTCATCGTCATCTCGCCCGACCATTGGGTCAATTTCTTCATCGACAACCTCCCGGCGATCTGCGTCGGCGTGGGCGAAACCCACGACGGCCCGCCCGAGCCGTGGTTCCACGAGTTCCCGCACCGCAGCCTGCCGGGACACCCGGCGCTCGCGGAGCACATCGTGCGGCACGCCCTTGAGCATGAATTCGAGCCCTCGGTGTCCTACCGGCTCGCGCTCGACCACGGCTTCTGCATCCCGCTGTGGAAGGCCGGCCTCGAGCCCCTGCCGCCGATCGTCCCGGTGATATTCAACGATCTCGAGCCGCCCTATCCCTCGGTCAAGCGCTGCTTCGACTGGGGCGCGATGCTCGCCGAGGCGGTCGCGAGCTTCCCCGGCAAGCAGCGGGTCGCCATTCTCGCCACCGGCGGACTCAGCCACTCGATCGGCGAGCCGGACATGGGCCGCATCGACGAGGCGTTCGACCGCGATTGCATCCGCCGCTTCGAGCGCGGCGATCCGCGCGCGCTGATCGAGTTTCTCAACGAGCGCCTGCCCGGCGCCGGCAACGGCGCGTCCGAAGTGCGCAACTGGGTCGCCGCCCACGGCGCCGCGCGCGCGCGCGGCTTCGAGCTGATCCGCTACGACCCCATCCCCAACGTCTACGTGGGCTGCGGCTTCGCGTCCTGGAATATCCGCTGAGCCGCGGCGCCGGGTCATGCGCGAAGCCCATCAGGAGGCCGTCGCCCGCGTCAGCGAGGAGCGCCTGTGGCGCCGTCACATGGAGATGGCGAAGATCGGCGCCATTCCCGGCAACGGCGTCAATCGGGCCGCGCTCTCGAAGGAGGACATCGCCGCGCGCAGGATGCTGATCGGCTGGGCGCGCGAACGCAGATTCGAGGTCGGCGTCGATGCCATCGGCAATCTCTTCGTGCGCCGGCCGGGGACAGACCGCGCCGCCGCCCCGGTGCTGGCCGGCAGCCACATGGACAGCCAGCCGCGCGGGGGCCGCTTCGACGGCATCTTCGGCGTCCTCGCCGCCCTCGAAGCGCTGGAAGCGATGGACGAGGCGCAGGTGAAGACCCGGCGCCCGGTCGAGCTCGTCGCCTGGACCAACGAGGAAGGCGGGCGCTTCCCGCCGTGCACGATGGGCTCGGCGGTCTATACGGGTGCGCGCAAGCTGGAGGACTTCCTCGACGTCCGGGACAACGAGGGGGTCGCGCTCCGGGACGCGCTCTGGCAGACGCTCGCCGCCACGCCCGGCATCCCGCGGCGAGAGATCAACGCACCCGCCGCCGCCTACATCGAGGCGCATATCGAGCAGGGGCCGCTGCTCGAGAACGCGGGCAAGACCATCGGCGTTGTCACCGGCATCCAGGGCCTGCGCTGGTTCAATGTCGAGGTCTTCGGCAAGACCGACCATGCCGGCACGACGCCGCTTGCGCTGCGGCGTGACGCGCTGCGAAGCGCCATCCAGATAATCGGCGCGCTGCAGGAGCTCACGCGAGACGCGAGCGACACCACGCGTTTCACCGTCGGGCGCATGCTCGTGACCCCCAACTCCCCCAACTCGGTGGCGAGCCACGTCCTCTTCTCGGTGGACGTGCGGCATCCGGACCCGGCGACGATAGACCGTCTCGGCAAGGCCATGGAGCCTGCGGCCAGGAAGGCCGCGGACCCGTGCGCGATCAAGGTCACGCCCACGCTGCACGATGACCCGTGCGTGTTCGATGCGGGTGTCAT
>DATBMB010000046.1:0-13844 GCA_036555035.1 Burkholderiales bacterium
CGGCGCGGCTGCGCTGGCCGGCGCCCGCTGAAGCGAAAGTCTGACGATCGTTCCCTTGCCGGGAAGCGACTGGATCCGCAGCCGGGCGCCGATGCGTTGCGCTCGCGCCCGCAGGTTGGCGAGTCCCAGCCCCGCGGCGTGGCGGGAGGTATCGAAGCCGCGGCCATCGTCCTCGATGCGGACTTCGACTTCCCCGTTGCACGCGCGGGCGCTCAGGCGCAGGAGCCGGGCACCGGAGTGCTTGAGCGCGTTGGTGATCGCCTCGAGCACGATGCGCTGCAGGGCGAACACTGTGGAAGGCTTCAGGTCGCCGACTTCGGGCAGCTCCTCCACCTCCCACACCAGGCGCACGCCGGAGGAGCGGATGATGTCGTCGAGCCGGTAACGCAGGGCCCCGAGCACGGCGGCGAGGTCGCCGTCGCGCGGCTGCAGGGCGTCGATCGCGATGCGCATCTCCTGCAGGACCTCCTGCACGCGCCGCTCGATGCTCGCGCGGTCCGCGCATCCCGACTGCACGTGTTGAAGCAGCCCGACCAGGCTCGCGCCCACCCCGTCGTGCATGTCGGCGAGAATGCGCTGGCGCTCGCTCACCAGCGTCCACTCGCGCTTCGCCTCCTCGACGCGCGCGTAGGTCGCTCTGATCTCCTCGGATTTATCCGCGAGCCGGTGCTCGAGCTCGGCGTTCAGGCGCTGCAGCTCGGAGGTCGCGGCCATGTAGTGCTCGATGATCGCGGCACCGGCCGCAAGCACGGTGAAGAGGACAAATGCCGCCCGCAGGACGCGTGGCGTCGTGTCCGTGAAGTCCAGCAACCGCAGGATCTCCGATGCCACCAGCACCGCGAAGAGCAGCAAGGCGCCCGCCGCGGCGACCCGTGTAAGGGGCAGCGCGCGCGGGGCGTATCGAATGTGGGCTGTCAGGTTCATGGTTCCCGATCCGTGTCCTGCCTGGATGCCAGCCATGCTGACGGCGCCCGGGTTCCGGATCGCTTACCGGTTGGTTACGAATGGCTTACACGCGTTGCTGCAACGCGGAAGGCGGTGCTCACCCCGCGCACGGCGGGCCCGGTTCCACATGATGTAATAGGCACGAACTGTTGTATGATCAATGCATTACCGCGCTGGCACGACGCATGCAGAGCGCGAACGTCCCGGGAGGGGGCGCATCGATGAGCGAGTCGGCCTATCCTGACGCGCTGCAACCGCAGTATCGGCTGCACTGGTATACGATCGAGCGCGTGCTCGGGCAGGGCGGATTCGGCATCACTTATCTCGCCCGCGACACCAATCTCGACCAGCTTGTTGCCATCAAGGAATACCTGCCGGTGGAGGTTGCGACACGCCGGCCGGATTCGACCGTGCGATCCCGCAGCGACACGCAGCGCGAGCGCTACCGGTGGGGGCTCGACCGCTTCATCCAGGAGGCGCGCACGCTCGCGCGCTTCGATCATCCGAACATCGTACGCGTGCACTCCGTCTTCGAGTTCAACGGCACCGCGTACATGGTCATGCGGTTCGAGGAGGGCGATAACCTCGCCGCGCTGCTCGAGCGGCGCGGGACGCTTCCCGAGCGCGACCTGCTGCGCATCCTGCTGCCCGTCCTCGACGGGCTCGAGCTGGTCCACAATGCCGGCTTCATCCACCGCGACATCAAGCCGGACAACATCCACATCCGAGCCGACGGCAGTCCCGTGCTCCTCGACTTCGGATCGGCTCGCCACTCGCTCGGCAAGGCCCACACGCTGACGATCCTGGTCGCGCCCGGCTACGCCCCGTTCGAGCAGTATCACAGCAGCTCGGAAACCCAGGGCCCGTGGACGGACATCTACGGGCTCGGCGCGACCTGCTATCGCGCGATTGCGGGAATTCCGCCCATGGACGCAATCACCCGCAGCAAGGGCATCCTGGGCAGCACGCGCGAAGTGCTCACTCCGGCCCGCAACGTCGGCAGCGGACGCTATTCCGCCCTGCTGCTCGCCGCCATCGATCACGCGCTCGAATTCGCCGAGAAGAACCGGCCGCAGACCGTCGCCGAGTGGCGCAGGGAGCTGCTGGGAGAGACTGCCGCAGCGAGCGCGACGCCTGCTGCTGCAGGAAAGCCGGTCAGTCCGACTCCGCAGCCAGCAGCGCCTCCCGCCGCACCCGCCGGTTCGCCGTCTCCCGTGCTGCCGCAGGCTCCCGTTATTCGAAGCGCATGGTCGAGCGGCCCTATCCCGTGGGCAGTTGCTGGTGTGGCTGCAGGGGCGATCGGGATCGCGGTCTTCCTGTGGACCGGGTCTTCCGAGCGCGAGGACAGGAGGTTCAGGCAAATTCAGGAGCAGCTCGATCAGGCACAGAAGCGTCTCGCAGAGGTTGGTGACCGCGACGGCAAAGAGCGCGAAAAGGTGCTGGCGCTCCTGGCGGAGCAGCAAAAGCTCGAAAATTCGAAGCGGCGCCAGGAGGAGGAGACTCGAAAGCGTCTCGAGGAAAAGCAGCAGTTGGCCGAGGCGCGGTTGCGCAAGGAGGAAGAGGCGCGCAGGCGGCTCGAGGAAAAGCAGCGGCTGGCAGAGGCACAGTTGCGCAAGGAAGAAGCAGCGCGCAAACGGCTGGAAGAGCAGCAACGGCTGGCGGAAGCCACGCGGCGCAGGGAGGAGCAGGAGCGCGTGGCCCTGGCCAAGCCGAGCGAGCCAGCTCCCGCAGCAAGGCCCTCCCCGCAGGAGGAGCAGCTTGCAATGGGAGAGGCGGCGTTGGCGCGACGCGAGTACGACGAGGCCCTCAAGATCCTGCGACCTCTGGCGCAGGGCGGAGAGGTCCGGGCCCAGGACAGGCTGGCCGAGATGTATGCGAACGGGTTTGGCGTGACGAGGAACTACAACCAGGCCTATATCTGGTACAGTCTGGCGGCACGGGGCGGGAGCACGACCGCGCCGGCAAGCCGCGACAAGATGGCAAGACTGTTGCAGCCCGTTGAGGTCCAGCAGGCCGACAGATTGGTCGAGAACTGGCGGGCACGCTGACGCCGGCGATTGAGCTGTCTGGTCCAGGAACGGGCGCTGGACGGGGGAAGGATGATTGCGCAGAAGCCCTTGGGGTCAGGCAAATTGCGGCTTGCCGCGCTGTGGGCGGCGCTCGCTATGCTCATGACAGGCTGCGCGACTCAGCCGACGATCATAGACATCATCAAGGACGTAAACGCGGAGTTCAAGGCCGAGTACGAGGCTATCCTGGCGAAGGACGGAACCCGTGTCTACAAAGTGACGCGCAGCGAAGCCTACGACGCGATACGCGTCAGCATGGCGCGGCTCCGCATGACAGTCGAGTCCCAGGATCCCGTGCTTGGGTACGTCAACGTGTTTGCGGACGCACCGCTTCCGCTGAGTGCCGATGAATGGAGTGAGGCCGCCCGCGCCGATCTGCCGAAGCTCCAGGAGATTTGCCGGCGCCGTGCTTTCATTGAGTGCTTTCTCATCCGCTTCGAACCGGAAGGCCTCCAGAGCACAATTACCGGAACGGTCTTCGAGGTCAAGGGTGGAACGGCGATCTCATTTACGGCGCGCATGCGCGAGGTCGCCCCGCCCAAGTCAGGATTTCCACGCAGGGAATATCTGCCGCCGACTGCCGTCCGGATGGCGCTTGCCAAGATCTGGAGCGAAATCGAGCGGGAGTTCAAGGCGACTGTTCGCAGGCCCTGATCAGGAGAGGAGGGCGGTGTAGACGGCCTGCGTTTCGGCTGACGGCATGACTTTGAGCCGCGTCGAGAGCGCCGTGCGCAGCCGCTCGTAGGTGGCAATGGCCTCGGCGCGCTCGCCGCGACGCTGGTAGCACTGCATCAGGTTCCGGTAGAAGCCCTCGCAGAGCCCGTCCGCGTCGATGCACCTCAGGTAGCAGTCGATCGCGGCCTCCGGCATGCCGTTGTCCTCCCACCAGCGTGCCACCCGGGAAACGCTTCGCAGCAACCTTCCGCGGATTTGTTCGCGACATGCGATATAGCTGGATTGCTCCGATTCGTCCGGCAGGAACGGGCCGCGGTAGAGCGTGAGCGCTTCATCGGCGAGCGCGCGCAGGAGTGGTTCCGCCCGCGCCCGCGGCTCGCGCAGCGCGCCATCGACCTCCGCCAGCAACTGCTCGAGCGCCCAGGTGTCCACCCACACCAGCTTCGGCTCGAGGCTCAGGCGCGTGTCGCGCAGGGTGAGGGCATCGTCGTCATCGAAGATCCGCCGCAGCCGGTGCAGCGTGGTGGTGAAGGACTTGTGCGCGTAGTCCGCGTCCACCCGCGGCCACAGCGCATCGGCGAGCTGCTCGCTGCGGACGTTCTGTCCCCCCATTGCAAGGAGCACTTTGAGCAGCTCCATCGGGCGGCCCGGCCCCTTGCTCGAAAACTCGACCGGTGCGGCATCGCGCGTGAGCGTGAAGCCGCCGAGCGTGGAGACCTGGAACGGCCGGGGCCACGCCCGCACGCGCAGCGCGGATGCCGGCGGCGGCAGTTTTCGCGCGCGCACCAGCGTGCGCACGTACTCCGGCTCGATGCTCCTGCGGAACGCGAGCGCGCAGATCTCTGCCAGGAGCTGCGGGCGGACCGCGGAGACGTAGCGCAACCCGTGCTCGCGCGCCGAGGTGAATCCGGCGCGGATCGGGCCGAGGGCGGCATCTTCATCGCGGGCCAGAAGCGCCACGCCGCCGGCGGCGAGGTCCACGGGCACGCGCAGCAGCGGGCTCTTCACCCGTTCCGCGACGGCTTGCGCGCCGCGCACCTGCGCTTCGGCCCCGCGCCGGTCACCCTCGGCGGCGAGCAGCTGGGCTGCGGCCACGCGCGCGAAGCACTCGAGCCACGGAATTCCCGTTTCCGCGGCGACGGCGATAGCGAGCTTCGCTTCCCGGGCCGCGGTCGCGGCGTCACCGTCGAGCGCCGCGAGCCAGCATTTCAGGTGGTGAATGAACGCCTGGTCGCCGCGCCGCAGGCGGGGGGCCGCGCCCTCGAGCGCGCGCAGCTCCGAGCGGGCGCCTTCGCGCTCGCCCGCGCCCAGCGCCGCCGTCATCGCGACGATGTGCAGCCATTCGTCATAGGCGTGCACGCCCTCGGATCCGGCGATGGCGAGGCCTTCGCGGGCGCCCTGCGCGGCGGCCTCGTGCGAGCCGTCCATCAGATTGCCCAGCGCGGAGGCGAACTCGATCGCAATCCGCATGTCCGCGGAATGACCGGCCGAGCGTGACCGCAGCGCCCCGCTCGCGGCCTCCGCTGCCGTGAAATCCCCGCGCAGCAGCGCCAGCATCGCGCGCGCAAGCGCGAACTCCGCGAGGACCGCGGCGGCGGCATGCGTATCGGGGCTCGCGCGCGCCACGCGCTCGGCGCGTTCGAGCCACTGGGTGAGCTTTTCATTGCCCGGATCGCGCAGCAGCAGCGCGCGGATCAGCATCGCCGCGGCCGCGGGATCGACCGCTCCTCCGCCGCTCTCGCCGCCGCCGAGCAGCCCGGCGAGCGTGACGATCCACGGATCGAGCGCGGTCAGGTCGTCGAACTCGGATATGGTCGTGCTGACCACACCGCAGCAACTGCGCGTCATCCCGCGCGTATCGCCGGCGCGGAGAAATCCTTCATAAGCCTGCGCGAACAGGCGCCGCGCCATCCGGGGACTGGCATGCGCGGAGCTTGCGGCGCGGGCAAGCATTAACCGCGGATCGGCTTCGAGAACCCCGGCCGGGAGCATATCGAGCCAGCCGCCCAGTGTCTCGCTGCGGCCCTGGGCGAGCATAGTGTCGGCTTCGTCGCCGGCGAGCCGCGCGATTTCGCTCCACTCCCGATTCTCCGCGAGCAGCGAGACGGCGTCCTCAAGGTGCCCCGCGCCGCGCAGCAGGGCGGCTGCGCGCTTCACCGGCTCGGCGCCCACTGCCTCGGGCAGCACGCGTGCGGCACGGTCGCGCAGGAAATCGCGCAGCAGCGGGTGCAGCTGATAGAACCGCCCTTCGTCTCCCGGAACCTCGCGCACGAAGTAGTCGTTCTGCGACAGGTTGAGCAGGAGCCGCCCGGCGCGCTCGTCGCCGGTCAGCGCCTCGGCAACCTCCGCGGAGAGCCGCGGCAGGCAGGCGATCCGCAGCAGGAACTGCTGCGTTCTCGGCTCGAAGCGATCGAAGGTCTCGCCGGCGAGGTAATCGAATATCGCCTTGGGCGTCGCGTCCCCGGGAAGCTCCGCAATGTTCCCGGAGACCTTCGCGTGCTCGAGCATCAGCACCAGGCCGGCGGCCCAGCCCTGCGTGCGCTCCTCAAGCTTCGCCACCGCTTCCGGCGAGAGCGACTGGCCGCGCAGGTTCGCGATGTCGGCAATTTCCTCTGGTCCGATTCGCAGGTCCTCCCAGCCGAGGTGGACCATTGCGCCGGAAAGTCGCATGCGCGCAAGCGCGGGCGGCGGGTCGGTCCGGCTGACGATCATCACGCAACATTGGCCCGGCACCTGGGTGAGTCCCGCCTCGAGCGCGGCGTGCAGGGGGCTGTTGGTGGAGACCTCATGGAGGTTATCCAGCACCAGGACGGCGGGCGACTTGGCGTGCCGGAACAGCTGGCGGAAGAAGTTCCGCGCGAACGCCGCGATGTCGCCGGAAATCTGGGGCGTGAACGCGGGGAGCTCGCGCGAGCGCGCCTCGTCGAGCCGGCGCGCCGCGTGGCCCAGGTAGTGGAAAAAGGTGGCGACGTCGGCGTCGTCGGGATCGAGCTGGTACCAGATGCAGGCGAGGTTGCGCGCCTCGACGTAGCTCGCAGCGAGCGTGCTCTTGCCGGCGCCGGGTGGGCCCGAGATCCAGATGACGGTGCGCCCGGGCGTGCCGTCCATCCGCGCGAACAGCCGCTCGCGCCGCACCGCGCTGCCGATGACAGGACGGGTCGTCTTGGCGAACGCGACACCGCGCTGGCGCGCCTGTGCCATCCCGTTTCTCCACTCCCCGAATTCATCTTCGCACAAAAGCGGGGACGCACACCATTAAAAGGTGTGCGTCCCCTTTTTTCCAGTGTATGCTGGCGCGACAAGTACGGGGGGCGTTGATGTCCACCTTGCTGATCATCCTCGCCGCGGTCGCGGTCGCCTGGACCCTCGCCTACCACCGCCTGCCCGCCGTCGTCTGGACGGTTGCGATCGCAATCGGGCTCGGCCTCGCCACCGTCTACGCGAATTGGCCGCAGCCGCTCGTCACAGCGTTGTGGGCCGTCTTCGTCATCGGTGCGCTCATCGGCAATCCGACACCGATCCGGCGCGCGCTCGTCAGCCGGCCGCTGCTGGCGCTGTTTCGCAAGATCCTTCCGCAGGTGTCGCAGACCGAGCAGGAAGCACTCGAGGCCGGCACGGTATGGTGGGACGGCGAGCTCTTCAGCGGGAAGCCGGACTGGAAGAAGCTCCTCGGCTATCCGCGCCCCAAGCTCACTGCGGAGGAGCGGGCGTTTCTCGACGGCCCGGTCGAAGAGCTGTGCGCCATGACCCACGACTGGGAGGTCTCGCACGAGCTCCATGACCTGCCGCCGCACGTCTGGCAGTTCATCCGCGACAAGGGCTTCATCGGCATGATCATCCCAAAGGAGTACGGCGGGCACGGGTTCTCCGCGCTTGCCCACTCCGAGGTGATCGTGAAGCTCACCACGCGCTCTAGCACGGCCGCGATCACGGTGATGGTGCCGAATTCGCTCGGCCCGGCGGAGCTGCTGCTCCACTACGGCACGCCAGCGCAGAAGGCCCATTACCTGCCCCGGCTCGCGAAGGGCATCGACATTCCCTGTTTTGCGCTGACCAGTCCCGAGGCGGGCTCGGATGCGGGCGCTATTCCCGATTTCGGCATCGTGTGCCGCGGCGAATGGCAGGGAAAGAAGGATGTCCTGGGCATGCGGCTCACCTGGGAGAAGCGCTACATCACGCTCGCGCCAGTCGCGACGCTGCTCGGGCTCGCGTTCCGGCTCTACGATCCCGATCACCTGCTCGGCGCGGCCGAGGACATAGGCATCACGCTCGCGCTGATTCCGACGCAGACCCCGGGCGTGCACATCGGGCGGCGGCACTATCCGCTCAGCGCCGTCTTCATGAACGGTCCGACCTGGGGCAAGGATGTTTTCGTGCCGCTGGATTTCGTGATCGGCGGCGCCGCGTACGTCGGCCAGGGCTGGAAGATGCTGATGAACTGCCTCGCGGCCGGGCGCTCCATATCACTTCCCGCCAACGCGTGCGGCATCGCGAAGGGCTGCGCGCTCACCACCGGCGCCTACGGGCGCGTGCGCCAGCAGTTTCGCCTCTCCATCGGGCGCTTCGAGGGGGTGGAGGAGGCGCTTGCTCGGATCGGGGCCAACACCTACATCATGGACGCGGCGCGCGTCATGACCGCCGGCGCGGTGGACCTGGGCGAGAAACCCTCGGTGGTATCGGCGATCGTGAAGTACCACCTCACCGAGCGCGGCCGGAGCGTCATCAACGACGCAATGGATGTCCACGGCGGCAAAGGCATCTGCCTGGGGCCGAGCAACTACCTCGCGCGCGCCTACCAGCAGACGCCGATCGCGATCACGGTGGAGGGCGCGAACATCCTGACGCGCTCCATGATCATCTTCGGGCAGGGTGCGATTCGCGGGCATCCGTTCGTGCTCAGGGAAATCCAGGCGACGCAGGAGAAGAATCCGGGTAAGGCGCTGCGCGACTTCGACGCCGCGTTCTTCGGGCATCTCGGCTTCATCGCGTCGAACAAGGCGCGCGCATTCTGGATGGGGCTCACGGGCGCGCGCCTGGTCGCGGTCCCGGGCGACCGGCACACCCGGCGCTACTACCAGCACTTGACGCGCCTGTCGGCCGCGTTCGCGTGGGCCGCGGACGTGTCCATGTTCCTGCTCGGCGGATCGCTCAAGCGCCGCGAGCGGTTGTCGGCGCGGCTGGGCGACATCCTGTCCAATCTCTACCTTGCTTCCGCCGCGCTGAAGCGCTACGAGGACGACGGGCGTCCGGCCGAGGACCTGCCGTTCGTGCACTGGTCGGTGCGCGATGCCCTGGCGCGCATAGAGGACGCGTTCTACGGGCTCATCGCGAATATGCCCAGCCGATTCGTGGCGGGGGTGCTGCTGCGCGCGATCGTCTTTCCGTTCGCATTTCCCCTGGGCCGGGAGTTCTCGCCGCCGCGCGACCGGCTGGGAAGCCAGGTGGTCGGATTGCTGCTCACGCCCGGCCCGGCGCGCGAGCGGCTGACTGCCGGCGTCTACGTTCCGCGCGACCCCGACGAGCCGGTGGCCGTGCTGGAAGCGGCGCTGCGCGAGGTGATCGCCGCCGAGCCAATCGGCGCCAAGATCCGGCAGGCGCGCGCGAGCGGCGTGATCACGAGCACCTTCGCCGATCCGATCGTGGACGAGGCGCACGCCAAGGGTGTCATCACGCAGGCGGAAAAGGAGACGATGGAGCGCGCGAAGATGCTGCGCCGCCGCGTCATCATGGTGGACGATTTCCCGAAGGACCTCGGCAAGACCGAGATCCATCAGACGACCCAGCCGGTCACCTTCGAGGCCCTGCGCGGCAAGACCTCCTGGCCCGAGCTCGGGACCCGCGACCACGAGCCCAGCCCGGCACCCTGAGCGGCGTGACGAGGTACAGGTGACGATTACGGGTGACGAGGTACGGGTGACGGGAGCTCGTTTACAGGGCGGTGTCATGGGACAAGCCCACAGGTCGTGCGTCACCCTTATCTCGTCACCTTCATCTCGTCACCTGTATCTCGTCACTCGTTATGAGCGATAGCGTTCTCTACTCTGTGGCGGAGGGCGTGGCGACGATCACGCTCAACCGCCCGCAGGTGCTGAATGCGCTCGATGCCCGCGCAATCGTCGAGCTGCGCGCCGCATGCGAGCGCGCCGAGCACGACGCGGCGGCGCGCGCCGTGGTGCTGCGGGGAGCCGGGCCCGCGTTCCTGGCGGGCGGGGACGTGGCATTCTTCCGCGCCAATCTCGCGCGCATGCCGGCGCTGGTGCGCGAAGGCGGCGCGGAATTGAATCACGCGATTCTCGCGCTGCGGCGAACACCCAAGCCGGTCCTCGCAAGCGTGCACGGCGCGGTGGCCGGCGCGGGCGTCAGCCTCGCCGCGGCCGCCGATCTCGCGATCGCGGCGGAGGGAACGAAGTTCACGGTCGCCTACAGCAGGCTCGGCACGAGCCCGGATGGAGGCGCGACGCATTTCCTTCCGCGGCTCGTGGGCGCGCGCCGGGCGCTCGAGCTCATGCTGCTGTCGGACGCGTTCGATGCGCAGACGGCGCTCAGGCTGGGGCTCGTCAACTGGGTGACCGGCGCGGAGCAGCTGGGGAGCGAGACCGAGACTATCGCACGCCGGCTTGCACTCGGCCCGACGCTCGCGTTCGGCGAGATCAAGCGGCTCGTGAACGAGAGCCCCGACCAGACGCTGGCGGCCCAGCTCGAAATCGAGATCGACGCGTTCGCGCGCTGCGCCGGAACGCGCGACTTCGCCGAGGGCGTCGCCGCGTTCGTCGAGAAGCGCAAGCCGGTTTTCAGGGGCGAGTGACGGGTGATGAGTCTGCGCGGCAAAACCGTGTTCATCACCGGCGCGACGCGCGGCATCGGGCGCGAGATCGCGCTGCGCTGCGCGCGCGACGGCGCCAACATCGTAGTGACCGGCAAGACTTCCGAACCGCACCCGCGGCTTCCCGGAACGATCCACAGCGTAGCGAAGGAGGTAGAGGCCGCGGGCGGAGCCGCGCTTCCCGTCCAGCTCGATGTGAGGGACGCGGACGCCGTGGCCGATGCGGTGACGCAGGCCGCGGCGGCGTTCGGCGGCATCGATTGCCTGGTCAACAACGCCAGCGCGATCGCGCTCACTGGCACACTCGACACCCCGGTCAAGCGCCTGGATCTCATGCTCGCGATCAATCTGCGGGGCACCTTCGTTTGCTCCCAGGCCTGCATCCCCCACCTCATGAAAGCCTCGAATCCTCACATACTTACGCTCTCGCCCCCGCTCAACATGAGTCCGCGCTGGTTCAAGGATCACGCCGCCTATACGATGGCAAAATACGGCATGAGCATGTGCACGCTGGGAATGGCGGAGGAGTTCCGGGCGGCCGGCATCGCGGTGAATTCCCTGTGGCCGCGCACCACGATCGCGACCGCCGCGATCGAGGTGAACTTCCCGGAGGCCATCCTCAAGGCGAGCCGCAAGCCCGCGATCGTAGCCGACGCGGCCTACGCGATCCTCAACCGCGACAGCCGCCGCGCCACGGGAAACTTCTACGTCGACGAGGCCGTGCTGCGCGAGGAAGGCGTCACCGATTTCGAAAGATACGCCGTGACGCCGGGCGCGCGGCTGTATCCCGATCCGTTCCTGGACTGATTGAGCTGGAAAAAAGTGACGAATAATGGTGACGATTACGGGTGACGATTAAGGATGACGAAAGTTTGAGGCTTAGACCGTCACCCATATCTCGTCACCAAGCGAAGCGACAAAAGGAGGGGAAATGGCACAAATCGCTAGCCACCTGATTCCGCTCGAAGCGGCGGTCACGCTGGACGGCCTGTTCCGGGAGCGCGTGAAACGCACGCCGGATTCCATTGCCTATCGCGCCTACAACGAGGCCCACAGCAACTGGCGCGACTACACCTGGGGCCAGATCGATCACCAGGTCGCGCGCTGGCAGGCCGCGCTCGAGAAGGAGGGCGTGAAGGCGGGCGACCGCGTGGCGGTGATGCTGCGCAACTGCCCCGAGTGGGTGATCTACGACCAGGCAGCGCTCGGGCTCGGGGCCGTGGTGGTGCCGCTCTACACGCAGGACCGGCCGGAAAACGTCGCCTATATCATCCAGGACTCGGGCTGCAAGGTGCTGCTGATCGAAGGCGCCGAGCAATGGCAGCCGTTGTCCGCGGTCAAGGGGCAGCTCTCGAGCCTGCTGCGGATCCTGACCGTCCAGTCCGTCCCCAACGCGGGAGAGCCCAGGGTGAGGTCGATCGGCGAATGGCTGCCGGACCAGGGCGGCGCGACGCGCCACGTGCCGCGCGATCCCAATGCGCTCGCGACGATCGTCTATACCTCGGGCACGACGGGGCGTCCCAAGGGCGTGATGCTCTCGCACCACAACATCCTCTCCAATGCGGCGGCGGCCTCTTTCGATGTGCTGACAACCGGCCCCGACGACATGCTGCTCTCGTTCCTGCCGCTCTCGCACACCTTCGAGCGCACCTGCGGCTATTACCTCACCATCATGAGCGGCGCGACCAACACCTACTCGCGCGGCATCCCGCAGCTCGCCGAGGATCTGCAGGCGGTGCGCCCGACTATCCTCATCTCGGTTCCGCGCATCTACGAGCGCGTCTACGGGCGGATCCGCGATGCGCTCGAAGCGGGCTCGCCGTTGAAGAAAAAGCTATTCATGCTCGCGGTGGACGTCGGCTACGCGCGCTTCGAGCACGCGCAGGGGCGGGGGCCGTGGAAGGCTTCGTTCCTGCTGTGGCCGATCCTGCACGCGCTGGTGGCGAAGAAGATCCTGGCGCGTCTCGGCGGCCGCATGCGCGCGGCGATCTCCGGCGGCGCCGCGCTGACGCCCGAGATCTCGCGCGTATTCACCGGGCTCGGGCTCACCGTCCTGCAGGGCTACGGACTCACGGAAACGAGCCCCATCGCGTGCGCGAACCGCCCCGACGACAACCTTCCCGCGAGCGTGGGCCGGCCCATCCCCGGCGTCCAGGTCCGGATCGGCGAAGCCAACGCGCTCATGATCAAGGGCCCGAACATCATGCTCGGCTACTGGAACAACCCGGAGGCGACGAAGGCGATGGTCGGGCCGGACGGCTGGCTCAATTCCGGTGACACCGCGCGCATCGACCAGCAGGGCCACGTCTTCATCACCGGGCGCCTCAAGGAGATCATCGTACTGTCAAACGGCGAGAAGGTCCCCCCGGTGGACATCGAGTCGGCCATCGCGCGCGACCCGTTGTTCGAGCAGGTCATGCTGCTGGGCGAAGGCAAGCCCTACCTCGCCGTCATGACGGTCCTCAACGCGGAGCACTGGAAGAAGCTGTGCACGGAACGGGGCCTCAATCCGGCTTCACCCGAGTCGGCGCGCTCCGGGCAGGTCAACGAAGTGCTGATCGCTCGGGTGGCCGCCCAGATGCGGGAGTTTCCGGGCTATGCCCAGGTGCGGCGGGTGAGCGCGACGCTCGAGCCGTGGACGGTGGAGAACGGAATGCTCACGCCGACCATGAAGCTGAAGCGCGCCAAGGTCATCGAGAAGTTCAACGCCGAGATCGATGGCATGTACAGGGGGCACTAGGAGCATGTGCCGATGACGGCGCTGCCACAGGGCAAGGAGCCGACACTGCGCGTGGTGCCCATGCCGGCCGACGAGAACCAGGCCGGCGACATCTTCGGCGGGTGGATCATGTCGCAGGTGGACATTGCCGGCAGCGTCGCCGCGGTGCGCATCGCGCGCGGCCGGGTGGCGACGGTGGCGGTCAACTCGTTCCAGTTCAAGCAGCCGGTGCTGGTGGGCGACCTGGTGAGCTTCTACGCCGACGTGGTGCGCGTGGGGCGCACGTCCATCACCGTCAACGTCGAGGTCTACGCCCAGCGCCGGCCGGAGCGCGAGGAGGTTGTGAAAGTGACTGAAGCGACATTGACTTACGTTGCGGTCGATGAGAATCGGCGGCCTCGTGTTGTATCAGCGCAACAATGAGTTACGCCAAATTTGAAGAAAGATTGTAAAAACCCAAGCTAAGGGTAAGATATTCCACGTGCTTTTAGGAGGAGGCGTCGAGTTCGCAGCGCCTCGCAGGGGAATGTCGATGAATATTCGAATGAAGTTGAGTCGCGCCATTGTCACGGGGACCCTGGTCGCGACGTCAGGCGCGGCGATGGGCGGCGGT
>DATBMB010000078.1:0-14074 GCA_036555035.1 Burkholderiales bacterium
ATCGTCTCGCACACGTCGGTGATGTGCTCGCCGATCAACGCCTCGCAGAAGCCCAGCCGGTCCGCGAGCAGCACCGCCTCGCGATCCTCCTTGAGCGTCTGCGTGTAGTCGCGCCCGGGAGGATGCATGGGCATGGTGAAGAAGCCGAGCTTCATCGGTAGAATCTAGCACATCACTCATTTCGACCCGTTCCCGTGTCCATCGTCGCGCGCTTCGAGATCCACTATTCGCAGTTCCTGGACGAGCACGGCAAGGTGCTCCAGCCGCTGCCCCCATTCGCGCGCGCGCCGCAGAATCTCGTCGCGCTCTACCGCTGGATGGTGCTGATGCGCGCCTACGACGCGAAGGCGATCGCGCTCCAGCGCACCGGCCAGATCAATACCTTCGCCTCGCTCCTCGGGCACGAGGCCGTGAACGCCGGCATCGGCTCGGCGATGGCCCCGGACGATGTCTTCCTTATGACCTACCGGGAAAACGGCGTGCAGTTGATGCGCGGGGTTACGCTGAAGGAGCTCTTCCTCTACTGGGGCGGCGATGAGCGCGGCTCCGACTTTGCCGGTCCGCGCCGGGATTTCCCGATCTGCATCACCATCGCCGCCCATGCCACGCACGCGGTGGGCGTCGCCTACGCGATGAAGCTGCGGCGGGAGCCGCGCGCCGCCGTCTGCGCGCTGGGTGACGGCGCGACCTCCAAGGGCGACTTCTACGAGGCGATCAATGCCGCCGGCACCTGGAAGCTGCCGGTCGTATTCGCCGTCACCAACAACCAGTGGGCGATCTCGGTGCCGCGCGCGCGCCAGAGCGCCGCGCTGACGCTCGCCCAGAAGGCGGTCGCCGCCGGCATCGAGGGCCTCCAGGTGGACGGCAACGACGTCGTCGCGGTGCGCCACGCCATGGACGAGGCGCTCGCCCGCGCGCGCTCGGGCGGCGGGCCCACGCTGATCGAGGCGCTCACCTACCGGCTCTCCGATCACACGACGGCGGACGACGCGACGCGCTACCGCAGCCCCGATGAAGTGGCCGAGGCATGGAAGCGGGACCCCATCGTGCGCCTGCGCGCCTACCTCGCAGCAGCCGGCGCATGGGACAAGGCGGCGGAAGATGCGCTGTTGAGAGAGGTCAACGAGCAGGTGCAGGCCGCCGCGCAGGCTTATCTCGACACCCCGCCGCCGCCGGCGGAACAGATGTTCGACCACCTCTACGCTGCGCTGCCGGCGGCGCTGCAGAAGCAGCGCGCCGCGGTACTGGGTGACGAGTCATGGCGCAGCTGACCCTCGTCGAGGCCGTCAATGCCGCGTTGAAGCGCGAGATGGAGCGCGATCCCGCCGTCGTCGTGCTGGGCGAGGACGTGGGGGTGGACGGCGGCGTCTTCCGCGCGACGCTGGGCCTCATCGAGCGCTTCGGACCGGAGCGCGTCATCGACACCCCGCTCGCCGAGGCCCTCATCGCCGGGATGGCGATCGGCATGGCGGCGGAGGGACTGAAGCCGGTGGCGGAGATCCAGTTCTCCGGCTTCGGCTACACCACGATCGACCAGATCGTGAATCACGCCGGACGCATGCGCCATCGCACGCAGGGGCGGCTCTCCTGCCCGCTGGTGCTGCGGATGCCGTGCGGCGCGGGGATCCACGCTCCCGAGCACCACTCGGAGAGCCCGGAGTCGATCTTCGCCCACATCCCGGGCATCCGCGTGGTCTATCCGTCATCCCCGCGCCGTGCCTACGGGCTGCTCCTCGCCGCCATCCGCGATCCCGACCCGGTGGTGTTCCTGGAGCCGACCCGGCTCTACCGGCTGTTCAAGGAGGACGTCGCGGATGGCGGCGAGGCCCTTCCCCTGGACGCCTGCAACACCGCTCGCGAAGGGAGCGACGTCACGCTCGTCGCGTGGGGCGCGATGGTGCACGAGTCGCTTGCCGCGGCCGATGTCCTTGCGGAACAGGGCGTCGCCGCCGAAGTGCTCGACGTCGCGACGCTGAAGCCGCTCGACCTGGACGCGATACTCGCCTCGGTCGCCCGCACCGGGCGCTGCGTGATCGTGACCGAGGCCGCGCGCACCTGCAGCTTCGCCTCCGAGATCGCCGCCGGGCTGGCGGAGGAAGGCCTGCTCCATCTGCTCGCCCCCGTGCAGCGCGTCACCGGCTACGATGTGGTGGTGCCGCTGCCGCGGCTCGAGCACCACTACATGCCCGGAAAAGAGCGGATCATCGCCGGCGTGAAGAAGGCGCTCGCCTTTGGGTAGAACCGGTCTATCGTCGTTCCCGCGCAGGCGGGAATCCAGCGTCCTATGAAAATTTTCAAGCTCCCGGATCTCGGCGAAGGGCTGCAGGAGGCCGAGATCGTCAAGTGGCACGTCAAGGTCGGCGACGAGGTCAAGGCCGACGCGCCGATGGTGTCGGTCGAGACCGCCAAGGCGGTGGTGGACATCCCCGCGCCCTACGCCGGCCGGATCGCCCGGCTGTTCGGCAACGCCGGCGACATCGCGCACATCGGCGCGCCCCTGGTGGGATTCGAGGGCGAAAGCGACACGCCCGACGCCGGCACGGTGGTCGGCAAGGTCGAGATCGGGCGCACCGTGATGACGGAGGCACCCGCCGCGCCGGCGCCGGTCACGGCCGGCATCAAGGCGACCCCGGCCGTTCGGGCGCTGGCACGGAAGCTCAACGTCGACCTCGCGATGGTGACGCCGACCGGCGCCGACGGCCTGCTCACCGCGGCCGATGTGCAGCGTGCGGCGCGCATCCTCGCCGAAACCGGCCCGATCGAGATGATGCGCGGGGTGCGGCGCGCCATGGCACAGAACATGGAGCTCGCGACCGCCGAGGTGGCCTCCGCCACCATCATGGACGACGCGGACATCGAGGCCTGGCCGCAGGGGACGCACGTCATGCTGCGGCTTATCCGGGCGCTCGTCGCCGGCTGCCGCGCCGAGCCCGCGCTGAACGCGTGGTACGACAGCGAGAAGATCGGCCGCTGGGTGATGAAGAAGATCGACATCGGCATCGCGGTCGACACGCCGGACGGGCTGCTGGTGCCAGTGCTGCGCAATTGCGGGGAGCGCGACGGAGCGGGCCTGAGGAGCGCGCTAGAGAAGCTGATCGCCGATGCCCGCGCGCGCAAGATCCCGCCCGAGGAGCTGCGCGCGAACACGATCACTCTATCCAACTACGGCTCGATTGCCGGCCGCTATGCTTCCCCGGTGGTGCTGCCGCCGACGGTCGCCATCCTGGGCGCCGGCCGGATCGAGAAACGGGTCGTGGTGGTCAGCGACAAGCCGGCGGTCCGGCGCATCCTGCCGCTCTCGCTCACCTTCGATCACCGGGCGGTGACGGGCGGCGAAGCGGGACGGTTCCTTAACGCGGTGATCGCCGACCTGCAGCGCGCGGATTGACTATCCGACTACCAGTGCCCCGTGCTGGCTCTGGCCCTCGGTCATGCCGCGGGCCTTCATCCAGTCGTAGGCCCGGCCGAAGAGCGCCGGATCGTAGTAGTCGACGTGCTTGTAGTGGACGAACGTCCGCAACAGCTCGTGGGGCTTCAACGCCCCCTTGGCATGCGCGGCCACGTGGTGGGCGTACTTGTAGAAGTCCGCGTTGATGAGATCGACAGCCTTGTTCTCCGCGTCGTAGTAGGCCTTGCGCTGCTCCGGCGTCAGCTCCGGCGCCACCACTTCGCCCCCGCGGTAGAACGAGCAGGCGATGATGTGCGCGCCCTCCTTCAGCCCCAGGCTGATGAACGGCTCCATGACGGTCACCGCGCGGTAGCGTCCGTCCTTGAGCCCCGCCCAGCGCATCTGCGGCAGGCCCCCGTTCACGATGTTGACGTGCTCGCGGCCGACCGCGCTCTCGAGCATCTGCAGGGTCGTGTAGTGCGAGCCGGTCAGCTCCTGCACCACGACCGGCACATCCGCCATGTCGCGCGGCGTCTGAAGCCGGTCATCGAACGTCAGGATCGCCTGCGCGGCGACTGCCGCGCGCAGGGCCGCGATGCTGCCGCCGCGGTTGCCGCGCTCCAGCCGGTCGATGCTCGCCCACTCGCAGACGTTGTAGCTGTCGGCCGATCCGCACTCGAAGAGCTGCTCCTTCAGCCGCGACAGGACCGGTTTCTCGGCGCTGTCCCGCTCGCGGTCGGCATGGGTTGCCGAAAAGCTGACATCGAGCCCCGCCTTTTCGAACAGCCCCTCCTCGATGCCGACGATCACCGGCAGGTCGAACACCTGGTTATTGGGGGCAATCCGCACCGCCGGCCTGGTTGCAGTCGTCATAATCGTCTCCTTACCGTTCGACCGCGAGCTTGCGGTCGTTCCAGTCCACCATTCCGTCCTTGAGATTGTAAACCCGCTCGAACCCGAGTCCAAACAGAATCGCGGCGGCGGTGGTGCTGCGCACGCCCGAGCGGCAGACCGCGACGATGCTTCGGTCGCGGTGCGGCTCGAGCTCCCCGGCGCGCCCCGCCAGCTCGCGCAGCGGAATGAGGAGGCTGCCCGGAACGTGGCCGAGCGGGCCGTGATACTCGGTCGGCTCGCGCACGTCCAGCACCAGCGGGGGGTCGTCCGCTCCGAGCATTGCGCTCACCTCATCGGCCCCAAGCTGGCGCACCTGGTTCAACTCGGCGAGGTCCGGGAACTTCGCCTTGTCGTCGTCGATCGCGCTCTGGTTGGGCTGCAGGACTTCCTGGATCTTCTCGGGCATCGGAAACTTGAGGCTCGCCATGAGCTCGATGTACTGCTGTCGGGTGCGGCCGGCGACCCGTGGGTTGTGCTGCTTCTCCTGCCCGATGGTGGAGCTCACGTTCCCGCGGTAGTCGTGTGCCGGGAACACCAGCGTCGGGTCCGGCAGCACGAACAGCTTCTTCGTAATCGAGTCGTACTGGGCGCCCGCGTCCCCCCCGGCGAAGTCGGCGCGCCCGGTGCCCCCGATCAGCAGCACGTCGCCGGTAAAGACGCGGCCGTCCGTCAACAGGCTGATGCTGTCCGGCGTGTGTCCCGGGGTGTAAAGCACACCGATGCGCGCGTCGCCCACCGCGATCTCTTCGCCGTCTTCCACGTGATGCGTCACGCCCGGAGCCGGCGCCCGCCGGTGCATGATGAGCCGCGCGTCGACCAGGTCGCGCAGCTGGAACGACGCGGTCGGGTGGTCGGCGTGGGTGTGGGTGTCGACGACCGCGTCGAGCGTCAGCTGGTGGTAAGCGAGGAACGCGAGATAGCGGCTGATGTTCTCGCGCACCGGGTCGATCAACAGCGCCTTGCGCGTGCGCGCGCAGGCGACGAGGTAGGTCTTGCACTTGCCGCGGTTCAGCTCACGGAACAGCAGCATGCATGTTACGCCGCGGCGCGCTGGCCCTTGACGTCCTCCGCGATCTTCCGGAACTCGCTTTCGGTCAGCAGCCGCTTGTTCTTCAGTGAATAGGCCTTGACCGCGGCCGTCATCTTGAGCGCGTCTTCATCACTCGCCTCGATGCCCATGTCCGCCAGCCACGCCTTGACCGAATCGATGCCGCTGCCCTTGCCCATCACGACCTCGGCGGGCGGCTGTCCGACGAACTTCGCGCGCACCGGGAAGAGCTCCGTCGCGTTCTCCTCGCCACAGTTCTTGTACCAGCTCGCGATGATGCCGGACTCGATCTGGTAGAGCTGCCTGCCGACGACGGGCTTGTTCGAGGGCACGTCCACCCCGGTCAGCTTCTGCACCAGGTTCGCGAGCGGGGTCAGCTTGTCGTACTTGAGGCCGACGTCCACGCCGTACATCGTCAGCAATCCCATGACAGTCTCTTCCATCGGGGTGTTGCCGGCGCGCTCGCCGACGCCGAGCACGGTCGTGTGCAGCACCTCGACGCCTTCGGCGGCCGCCATGATGGTGTTGGCGACGCCCATGCCGAAGTCCTGGTGGAAGTGCGCTTCCAGCCGCTTGTTGATGCGCTTCTTGACCTCGCGCACGAAGTACTGCATCGCGTGGGGCGACACCACTCCGAAGGTATCCACCAGCGCGAGCGCGTCCATGTGCCCCTCGGTCGCGACCCGGTTGATGAGGCTCAGCACCCAGTTCATCTCGGAGCGGGAGAAGTCGATCGGGAAGAACACCACTTCCAGCCCGTTCTTCTGCGCGAACTTGGTGGCCTCGATCGAGGTCTCGATCGCCTTTTCCATCGGCCACTTGTAGGCGAGGTCCACCATGTGCTGGCTGGACGGGATCTCCATCACGACGCCGTTGACGCCGGTGTCGATCGCGCGCTGAACGTCTTCCTTCATGCAGCGCGAAAAGGCGAAGATCTGGGGACCCAGGTTGCGCCTCGCGATCTCCTTGATCGCCTCCGCGTCGGAGGGCGACACGATGGGCATGCCGGCCTCGATGCGGTGCACGCCGGCTTCGGCCAGCGCTTCGGCGATGCGGATCTTATCGTCCTTGCTGAGGATGATGCCGGTCTGCTGCTCGCCGTCGCGCAGCGTGATGTCATGGATCTTGATCTGCTTCGCGAACTTGAAGTCCTTCCGCACTTCGTCCGCGTAATTCCACTGGCTGACGAACCAGTTATCGGTCTTCCAGGGTTGCTTCGCCATGGGTGGCTCCTTGGGTAGAGGTCGGGTCTGATCTAAGCCCTTCATTTTCAAAAAACTTTGAACCGGTGTCAAGGTTGGCGCTTGCGGGCCTTGAGATACCAATCGAGGATCTGCGCGCCGTTCCAGAACAGCACGCCCTTCTGCTTCCTCAGCCGGCGCAGCACGGTCTCGAAATACTTGATCCGATGGGGAACGCCCGAGATATAGGGATGCACCGCGATCGCCATGATCTTGGCGCGTTCCCTGCCCTCCAGGTAGACCCGCTCGAAGTAATCCATCGTGCGCGTGACGAATTCTCCGGCCGCGTGGTGCTGCACCACCATCATCGCGATATCGTTCAGCTCCAGCGAGTAGGGCAGCGTCACCAGCTCCCCTCCCCGGGTGCGGATCGTGCACGGCTCGTCATCCATCACCCAGTCGGCGACGTAGCGGATGCCTTCCGCCGCGAGCTGGTCCGGGGTGTCGAGCGTCTCGGTCAAGCCCGGCCCCATCCAGCCGACGGGGGGCCGGCCCGTGAACTCCTGGATCACTTTCACCGACTGCCGGATCATCGCGACCGGGTCGGGCTCGGTATGCGTCGGCCGCTGGTCGTAGGAATGCCCCATGAACTCCCAGCCGGAGTCACGCGCGGCCTTCGCGACGCGGGGGTAGTCGATGCACACCCGCGCGTTGACCGAGAGCGAGGGCACGATCTTCAGCTCGTCGAGCACCGCCTTCATGCGCCAGAAGCCGACTCGCATGCCGTACTCGTGCCAGCCCCAGTGCGGGATGTCCGGCAGCAGCGTCGCGCCCGTGGGCGGCGGCAGCGCCTGGCGCGGCATCGCGCGCCCGATGTCCCACACTTCGACGTTGACGACCGGCCACACCACCACCCGCGCCTTGTCGGGCAGCGCGAGCGGCGGACGGTCGACGATGGCGGAGTAGCGCAGGCGCTTGGCCGGGATCATGAGCGTTCTTGTTGGATCGGACCGGGGCGGTCATTATATCGAGTCTGAAGCGAAGACATAGCGTGGACGAGCGCTGGTCGTGCGTTACCTGCGACAATGATTACGCCCTCGGATGAGGATTATCAGCAGACGAAGCGCCTCAAGCGGACCGGCGCTCCGCTGGAATCGCCGTTCAAGGAAACGGCCGACTGGATTGCGGCGGAGTATGGGGTCCGGGTACTCAACGTTCTCTACGATATCGTTGCTCCGAACGATATCCCCCGATTGAGCGTCATTCTCGAGATGCAGGAAGAAGCTCTGAAGTTTCAGCACGGCGAGTTCGGTGGCTTCAACAAGGAAGATCAGAAGCGGGTTCAGGAGCGCTTCGAGTCCATTCTGAACCGGCAAGGCGACCGGCGCTATACGGCCGAAGGGCTGTTCGTGGTCTTCGCTTCATTCGAGCGCGTAGCCAGGATAGAGGCAAACGAGAGCGTCACCGGGGACGACCTCAAGCAGCTCAAGGCGAATCTGGGCAACCCGGACCTGTGGGAGATCTCCCGCCTGTTCGACAGCGTGACGTTCTTCTTCTACACGGACGCGCAGGCCAAGCTTCATGAAGCAGCCGGCCTCAGGGATGCCTATGCCCGGGAATACGCCCGTCTCGTCCTGCCGCACGACGAGTTCGGGTACATCCGGCGCCGCGCGGTGCCGGCTTACTTCGACTCGAAGGGGAATTTCGATACGAACTACGAGGGCAACTGGTATTACTACTACAAATAACCGTTAAGTAGCGGCGCCACTGGCGCCACGCCATCAGGCGAGGCCGATCCAGCTCTGGATCCAGCCGGCGGGAAAGGGAAGATGGAGCAGGCGGTCGAATACCCCGTAAAACACCCCCCAGACGCCGAACGCGAGACCCAGGGAGAGTCCCCACGGCTCCCGCCCCTGGAGCTTCGCATAAAGAAACACCACCAGCGGAACGGCGATCGGGAAGCCCACCAGGACGATACCCGCCAGGAAGCCCAGCATCCAGCCGATCGCGATCCAGGCGCGCCGCGCTGCGACTTTCCCGGGCAGATGCTCGGAGAGCCGGAAGTCCATCGCGCCCACCCGGGCGTCGGGACGCAACAGTCCCCAGACCACCTCCGCCGCGGCCATGCAGAAAACCGGCACCCCGATCGCAATCGGGAAGAGCTTCGCCTTGAACGGCCAGTCCATCGCGATGACGACGGCTGCGCCCGCGGCGAGCATGACCGCGATACCGAGGATGCGCGAAGCCAGGCGCTCCATGCTAGCCGCCTCTCGCGGCCGATCGCCGCGCCTGCAGCAATGGATAGAACATGACCGCCACCGCCAGCGCGGCGAGCACCAGCACGATCGGCCGCGTCAGCCATTCCGCCTCGTAGCGCGCGACCGAAATGTAGAGGTTGTTCTCGACGATCTTGCCCAGCACCAGCCCGAGCACGAACGGTGCGCGCGGCCAGCCTCCGGCCACCATGAGATAGCCGACGGCGCCGAAGAAGAGCATCAGCAGCAGGTCGCCGTAATTGTTGTTGGCCGTGTAGCTGCCAACGAACACGAGCACCAGGATGACGGGAATGAGCAGCGCGCCGCGCACGACGGTCAACCGCGCAAGATGGTTGAGGAAGAGAAAACAGGCGACGACCGTGATGATGTTCGCCAGCACGATCGTCCAGACCATGGAGAAGGTAACCGTCAGGTGCGTCGTCAGCATGTCGGGGCCGGGCACGAGCCCGAGCAGGAAGAACCCGCCGAGCAGGATCGCCATCGAGGAGCTTCCCGGGACGCCGAACGCAACGGTGGGTATGAGGGCGCCGCCCTCCTTGGAGTTATTGGCCGCGCCCGGGCCGAGGACCCCCCGCACGTCGCCCTTGCCGAATCCCGCGCGCTCCTCCGCAGTGCGCGCGCTCTGCGCCGCGTGCCCGTACGCGAGCCACTGGGCAACCGCCCCTCCCAGCCCCGGCATGATGCCGATGAACGTGCCGATCAGGCTGCAGCGCAGCGTCAGCCCGAAGTGCCTGAAGGTGTCCCGGACACCCTCGAGCGCGCCCTGGTTGAGCCGCCCCTTCGGCACGTCTCCCGCAATGGACGTCCCGCGCAGGACGAGGTCGATCACCTCGGGTATCGCGAAGATGCCGATCAATATGGGCACCAGGTCGAGACCGCTCCAGAGATACAGGGAATCGAAGGTGTAGCGGGCAATGCCCGCCTGCGGATCCTGGCCCACCGTGGCGACCATCAATCCGAGGCCGCCCGCGAGGAATCCGCGCAGCATGCCGCGCCCGCCCTGCGCGGAGAGCGATGCGATGAACGCGATGCCCACGATCGCGACCATGAAGAGCTCCGGCGAGCCGAAGGAGAGCACCAGCGGACGCACCACGGGGATCGCAACCGCCAGCGCAATCGCGCCCACCAGCGCGCCCACGAGCGAGCTTGCGAGCGCCGCGCCGAGGGCGCGCCCGGCCTCGCCTTTCTTCGCCATGGAATGGCCGTCGAGGATCGTCGCCGCGGTGGTGCCCTCGCCGGGGATGCCGAAGAGGACCGAGGTGATGTCGCCGGTCGTTGCGACCACCGAATGCATCCCCAGCAGGAACGCGAAGCCCTCGATCGGGGTCATCGCGTAGATGAAAGGAAGCATCAGCGCCAGCGTCGTGACGCCTCCCAGCCCGGGCAGGAGACCGACCCAGAAGCCGAGCACGACGCCCAGCAGCATGAAGGCGAAAGCCTTCCACTGCAGGACGAGGAGCAGGCCCTCGAAGAGCGCTTCGATCACTCGCCGAACTTGATGTACTTGCTGAACTCTTCCACGATGTCCTTCGGCTGGGACAGGACCTCGGTCAGGATCTTGAGCGTCTCCTCACCCGAGGTGTACTCGAGCTCCATCTTGGCCTTCTTCGCCTCGGCGGCGAGCTCCGGGTCCTTCAGCGCCGCGGCAAACGCCTCCCGAACCAGCTTGAGGATGGCGTCGGGCGTGCCGGGCGTCATTACATAGGGCCGCCCTACCACTTCCGGCGCCGAGCGCAGCGCCATGATCGCCCGCGCGCGCGGCGTGGGCGCGAGGTTCTCGTCCACCGGCAGCTGCTCGATCCCGGGCTCCGATGCGCGCGCGCGGACCACTGGGCGCACCAGATCGCGATCGATGAAGGGCCGCAGCGACGTGAAGGAGCCCGCCCGGGCGTCCGCCTCCTTGCGCTCGATCGCCAGCATGATGTCGGCGCTGCTCGAATAGCCGCTCACGATCTTGAAGTTCACTCCCAGGAATTCCCGCAGCAGCAGCGGGAAGTCGTAGGTGTTCGCCCCCGGGCCGGTCGCGCCGATCACCACCGGCTTGCCCGACTTGCGCAGCTCGTCGAAGCTCTGGTAGGGAAGGTCGCTGCGGATCGCGAGGATGGTGGTCTCGCTGGCGGCCGAGCCGATCCACGCGAATTTCGTCATGTCGAACTTCACGCCCGGCACGTTCGTCAACTGCGCCAGTACCAGGTTGCGGTTGAACGTGCCGATCGTGAGGCCGTCGGGCTTCGCGACGGCGTAGACGTGGTTGGCCGCGGTGATGCTGTTCGCGCCCGGCATGTTCTGCACGATCACATTCGGCCTGCCGGGCAGGTACTTCGGCAGGTGCCGGGCCAGGATGCGGGCGGTGCGGTCGTAGCCGCCGCCGGCCTTGAACCCGACCACGATCGTGACCGTCTTGCCTTCAAAGTGAGGGCTTTGCGCCGCCCCCGTCAGGGGAACAACAGCCAGGCCAAGCAATGCGGCGCCGAGCGCCAGTGTATGTCTCATGGGAACCTCCTCTGTTAACTCTACCAGCCTGCGATCAGCTCGGGCGAGGGCTTCGCCTCGCCGCGTTCCACCCGCCTCACCGCGTCGTTCATTCGGATGTGGGTGGGCGCGGGCACGCCGATCTCCGCGCCGCGCACGGCGACGAAGCCGTTGATGAAATCGGTCTCGGTGCGGCGCCCCTTGGCGATGTCCTGCGCCATCGAAGGCCGCTGGTCGTCGGCGCGCCGCTTCGCGTGATCCACCAGGATGTTGGTGATCTCCGTGAGGGCGTCCTTGTGCCCGTCGCCCGCGCGCGCGAGGACTTCCGGCTCCATCCCGAGCATCTTCTCGAGCTGAAAGCCGAGCGCCTGGCCCACCTTCACCGCCTCCGATCCCAGGCGGATGGAGACCCAGCGCGGCCCCTCCTGGGTGTCGCGCTGATTGCCGTAGAGCCCCGTCGCCGCCGAGAGCCCGTTCCTCATCGAGTTGATCACGAGCTTCGACCAGCGCTCTCCCCAGAGGTTGGTCGTAACCTTGGAGCTGTCCACGGCGCGCAGCATCTCGGCGACCTCTTCCACCCGGCGCGTGACGCGTCCGTGGGGCTCCCCGACGCGAAAGACCGTGTGCCGGTCCCCGCCCATCGGGACCGTGCGCTTGATGCGGCCGGGCTCGTAGAGCTCCACCGCGATGAGGCTCGCGATGCAGCCCACGGTGCGACCCCATCCCACGTGCTGCGCGATGCGCTCCTCGTTGATGCAGTTCTGCAGGGACACCACGAATCCGTCCGGCGCGAGATACGGCTTGATCATCAACGTCGACCATTCGGTGTCGTATGACTTGGCGCTCAGGAAGGCGATATCGAACGGCTTCTCCTTGATCTGGCCCTGGAGATCGGTGATGTGCAGCGCCTTTACCGGCACCGTGTGGCGCTCGGCCGGCGTCAGCCCCGAGAGCTCGAGTCCGTGCCGGCGCATGTGCTCGACATGCTCCGGCCAGGGGTCGATCAGCGTGACGTCGTGGCCCGCGCGCGTCAGGTGGCCCGCCACGTACCCGCCGACGGCCCCGACGCCCACGTATGCAATCCGCTTGCCCATTCAGGATGCTCCTTCAGCGCGCTCGTGCCCGCGCGCCCAGCGCCTCGATCCGCTTCAGGATGAACGGCAGGAAGATGGAGAAGACCGACAGCGCGACCAGCGTCACGCAGATCGCGCTGCCCACGAAGATCTTCGGGTTGCCCCCGGAAATCGTCATCGCCTGCCGGAACGACTGCTCCATGATACCGCCCAGCACCAGCGAGAGGATCATCGGCGCGAGCGGGATGTCGATCTTGCGGAAGAGGTAGCCGGCGACGCCGAACATGAGGCCGAAGTAGAGCTCGACCGGGTTGCCGTTGATGGCGTAGATGCCGATGGTGGAGATCGCCAGGATCAGCGGCATCAGGATGCCGCCGGGGATGTAGAGCAGGCGCACGAAGATCCCGATCAGCGGGATATTGAGGATCAGCAGCATGATATTGCCGATGTACATGCTGTCGATCAGGCCCCAGACGAGGTCGGGGCGGTTCTGGAACAGCAGCGGCCCGGGCTGGATCCCGTACATGATGAAGGCGCCGAGCATGACCGCCGTCGCGCCCCCGCCCGGGATCCCGAGCGTCAACAGCGGCACCATCGCGCCGGCGGTGTCGGCGTTGTTCGCCGCTTCGGGGCCGGCCACGCCCTCGATCGCGCCCTGGCCGAACTTCTCGGGGTTCCGGGAGACGCGCTTCTCCCACACGTAGGACATGATCGAGGCGATGGTGCCCCCGGCGCCCGGCAGCACTCCGATCACGAACCCGACGATGCTGCCGCGCAGGACCGGCTTGACGGAGCGGTTCCATTCCTCCCGGGTGAGCCAGATCCGGCCCTTCACCTTGATGATCTCGGGCCGGATCCCCTTCACCATGTCTTCCATCGACGCGAGCACTTCCCCGATCGCGAAGAGCCCTACCACCGCGATGACGAAGCCCACGCCGTCCTGCAGCTCGGGCACGCCCATCGTGTAGCGCGGCTGCCCGCTCTGGAGGTCGATGCCGATGGTGGCGATCATGAGCCCGAGGATGGTCGAGATCATCGCCTTCGCGGGCGACTTGCCGGCGAGCGAGGAGACCGCCGTCATCGCGAAGAGCATCAGCGTGAAGTACTCCGCCGGGCCGAACTTGAGCGCCATCGTCGTCAGCGGCACGGCGAACAGCGTCAGCCCGACGATGCCGATCGTGCCCGCAATGAACGAGCCCACCGCGGAGATCGCGAGGGCCGCGCCGGCGCGCCCGTTCTTCGCCATCTGGTAGCCGTCGATCGCGGTCATCACGGAGGACGCCTCGCCCGGCGTGTTGATCAGGATCGCCGTCGTGGAGCCCCCGTAGCGCGCGCCGTAGAAGATGCCCGCCATCATGATCAAGGCGGAGGTCGGGTTCATGCCGTAGGTGACGGGGATCAGCAGCGCAATCGTCGCGGAGGGGCCGATGCCCGGCAGCACGCCGATGATGGTCCCGAGGAAGCAGCCGAGGAACGTGTACCAGAGGTTGATCGGCTGCAGGCAGACCGCGAAGCCGTTCAGGATGTGCGTCATCGTGTCCATAGGATCAGTCCCAGAACGGAAGTATGCCCTTGGGCAGGTTCACGTCGAGCTTGACGAACAGGATATAGACTCCCACCGAAAACAGCGATGCCGTCAGAACGTTGGTGAGCAACTTACCGCGGTTGAACCACGACATGAGGCCCAGGAGGTAGAGCGCCGTGGCGACGATGAAGCCCAGCTTGTCGAACACCGAGTAGTA
>DATBMB010000084.1:0-3435 GCA_036555035.1 Burkholderiales bacterium
TTCGTTTGGGCGCGGCGCGCTGCGCGATTCGACCGGGCCGGTCGACCTCGTTTACAACCGTCTCACCGACTTCCCCCTGGAGGCTCCCGCTCACGCGGCGCTGCGCGACGCCTACCTCGCTCGCGCCGCCGTGGTGACGCCGCACCCGCGGGCCCATGCCATTTATGCCGACAAGCGCAACCTGAGCCTGTTGACCGACGCCGCACGCTTGCGCGCATGGGGTGTGGACGAGTCCACGCTGAATACGCTGCTGCGCGGCATCGCGCGTACCGAGATGGTCAGCGGGGCAGATTCCGACCGCCTCTGGGCCGCCCGGCGCGGTCTCTTCTTCAAGTCGGCTGCAGGATTCGGGAGCAAGGCGGCCTATCGCGGCGACAAGCTCACCCGGCGTGTATGGACGGAGATCCTCGCCGGCCAGTACATCGCGCAGGAAGTCGTGCCGCCTGGCGAGCGGCGCATCGGGCCGCAGTCCACCCTGAAGTCCGACGTGCGCAACTACGTCTACGCCGGCCAGGTGCAGCTGCTGGCCGCGCGCATCTATCAGGGACAGACCACCAACCTGCGAACCGCGGGCGGAGGCTTCGCTCCGGTATTGACGACACTCGCTCCAGCCGATCAGCCGAACATGAGCCACTCCGGACGGAGCAGCAGAAGCGCGCCGATCGCGAGCAACACGACGCCGCCGGCGAGGTGCGAATACCGCACGTAGCGCGTCGTGGCGCCCGTTACCTGCAGGGTCTTCATCGCCACGACGAATACGAACAGGTCGTCGAGCATGAACACGAGGATGTACAGCGCCAGGTAGGCGTAGTACTGCCAGACTGGCAGATTGCTCAACGCCAGCACCTGCGTGTACACCGCGGGGATGCCCGCCGAGCACAGCAGCTCGACGAGATTGACCGCGAAAGCGAGCGCGACGATCCCGCCAAGCGCGAGCCAGAAGCGGCTCTCGGTGGCGAGCTTGCGCAGGGTCTCGAAGACGCGCCGGCGCGCCTGCGGCGCCGTCACTTTGCATACGGCGTCCGGATTCTGGAAGTACTCGCGCAGGTAATAGAAGCCGCCGCCGAGCGCGACCAGTCCCACCGCGGCGCGCACCCAGACGACCGCCCCGATGAAGAGCAGAAAGTTCAGCCACGCCGCCATGAACAGGAAATAGACCAGGGCCGATCCGGCGATGAACGCCGCGCCGAGCACCCACATGCGAAAGCGGTCCTCCATGCCGAGGAGCAGGCCGATCAGGAAAACGAGGACCCACATCGCGCAGGGGTTGAAGCCGTCGATCGCCCCCAGCACGATCGTCAGTGCCGGCAGCGAAAAATCCGAAGTGCGCAGCTCGCCGAGGAACGGCACGGAAATCACCGGAGGAATCACTCTCGGTGCGCCAGCATCGGACCGGCTCGCAGCCCCGGCCTCCGCGCTCCCGCCACCTGACGCAAGTATCAGCGGCCCGACCGTGTCCGGGCAGCCGTTCGCCAGGCAATAGTTGATCCGCTGCCTGAGCGCCGCTCCGCTCGTCTCATCGGTTGCATAGCCGACCATCGCCGCATCCCCCACCACCGTCAGTGGCACTGCCGGATCGTCCGGAGTAAATCGTTCCGCAACGGCGGCGAACGCCCTCTGGTTGGCCGCGTCCCGCGACACTTCCAGATAATGCACGCGCAGCCGAGGCTCCTCCGCCTCGAGGCGCTTGAGGAACTCGATCTCGCGCTCGCAATGCGGGCAGCCGAATGCCCAGAAAAGATAGACATTGAGCCCCCGCTCAGGCTCGGCCGCGGCGGCGGACCCGAACAGGACGAACAACAGAACCGCGAGCAGGCCCTTCAAGTCGCCTCCGACGGTAACCGACCCGGACTCGACGGCGAGCATGCATCAGCAGGCGCCGGGCCATCGAGCCCGCGGGCGCGAAAAGCCTCGAGCGCAGCGCCAATGGCGGGTCCGAGGTGGGGCTGGCGCAGGGGATACAGGCTCAGTTGAATGGATATCGTGCTCATGCGATCGACTCCTCGCGCAGTTGCATCGCCATGCCGATGAAGCCGCCCCAGGGAAGCGGCAAGTCGCGCACGCCGGGGATCGGCCACAACGTCGTCCGCCATGTTACCGTGCCGGCCCTTCGGCCCGCCGCCCGCCGCGCCAGGTCGGCGAGTTCTCCGGCACCGAAGAAACGGGCGAAGTGCCACATCGCCTTGCTGGAAGTTCGGTATCGCACCGCCAGCAGGCTCCACCGGTTCAGCACGCCCAGCAGGAAGCCTTGACGGGCGACGCGAACGGCCTCGGCCAGGACGCGCGCCGGATCGGTGACGAACTCGAGCGTCGTGATCAGAACGGCCAGGTCGAATGATCGGTCCGCGAACGGCAGCGCATGGGCATCGCCATGCAGGTATCGCGCCCCGCCGAGCCGCCGCGCCTCGTCCAGCATCGGCGCGGACATGTCCATGCCCACAGCGTCCAGGCCCTGCTCCGCCAGCCAGCGCGTAAAGTGCCCGGTCCCGCAGCCGACCTCAAGCGCGGAGCGCGCGCGGGGAAACAGGCGCAGCAGTTTTCCGAGCAGCTCCTTTTCCAAAATGTCGGCGCGGCGGCCCTTCGTCGCGTACCACTCTTCGTAGCGCCGCGCCAGGGCCGGGTCGTCGAACGGGTTCGGTGACGCGATTCTGCTCGTCACGGCTCTCGGTGCCTTCCGTTTCGAATCGCCAAGGGCAACGGTCGGCCGATGAAAGCTAGAAGTACAGCCGCGCGCGGAATTCAATGCGGCTCGACGCCTGCCGCTCCCCAAACTCTGTGCCGGGACCGCCGGTGAGGAAAATGCCGCGCAGCCGCAGCTCGATGTTCTTGTAGCCGGTGTAGAGCAGCTCCGGCGTGATCGAGGTGCTCCAGTCGCTGGCGTTCGCGATCACGGTAAGCGCGGGCGTGAAATAGAGGATGTCGAAGGGCTCCTTCTGCGTGATCCGCAGGTAAAGGTATTTTTCCCCCGGGTTCGGCCGGCCATAGCCGCCCTGCGCCACGCTGCGCGCCCGGCTGAGCAGCGCATCGTTCCCGGTCGCCAGATACTGCGCGTAGGCGTTGTCCACGAACTGCACGAAGCTCTGCATCTCGTCCTCGGTCAGGCCCTGGCCGTTGCGGTAGTACTCCAGTATGTAGGTCGTGTCCTGCGCCGAGAGATAGCGCAGGCCGAGGAGATAGCTCTGGGCATCTTCCCGCACGACAGTGGTGGTTCCGGATGCTGTCACCACCGAGCGCTGGGTGTCCTCGATGTGCGCCCATTCGCCGTGGATCTCTAGGTTGGTCGCGAGGTTGCGCGAGAAATCGACGCCGTAGCGGCCGCTGCGGCTGCCGTTCGACAGAAATGCAAAATCGATATCGGTGTCGTAATAGAGGAGATAGAGCTTGGCCGCGACGTTGGTGTGGCTGCCGGTGCCGAAGTCCGAGTTGATGTCCTCG
>DATBMB010000166.1:0-6708 GCA_036555035.1 Burkholderiales bacterium
AACTACGAGGATTTCATCGCGCAGGGGGACCCGGACTTCGACTGGCACCTGCCCGCCGACGAGTGGGACGCAATCTCGCTCAACTACACTTCCGGTACCACCGGCGATCCCAAGGGCGTGGTCTACCATCACCGCGGCGCCTATCTCAATGCCATCAGCAATATCGTCTCCTGGGGCATGGCACCGCACCCGGTCTACTTGTGGACGCTACCGATGTTCCATTGCAACGGCTGGTGTTTTCCGTGGACCATCGCCGCCGCGGCCGGCACCAACGTGTGCCTGCGCCGGGTGGACGCAAGAGCGATCTTCGATCTCATCCGCAAGCATCGCGTCACCCACTACTGCGGCGCCCCCATCGTGCACAACCTGCTGCTGAACGCCCCCGCGGAGTGGAAGCAGGGCATCGATCAGCCGGTCTTCGGCCTGGTCGCGGGCGCCGCGCCGCCGGTGGCGCTGATCGAGGGCATGGAGAAGATGGGCTTCAGCATCACCCATGTCTACGGGCTCACCGAGACCTACGGGCCGGCGGCGGTGTGCGCGAAGCACCCCGAATGGGACGCGCTTCCGCTGGAGAAGCGCGCGGAATTGAACGGCCGGCAGGGCGTCTGGTACCACATGCAGCAGGGCATGACGGTGATGGACCCGGCGACCATGAAGGCGGTGGCGTGGGACGGCGCGGCCATGGGCGAGATCATGTTCCGCGGCAATCTCACCATGAAGGGCTACCTCAAGAACGAGAAGGCCACGCGCGAGGCGTTCGCCGGGGGCTGGTTCCACAGCGGCGACCTGGCGGTGATGCAGCCCGACGGCTACGTCAAGATCAAGGACCGCTCCAAGGACATCATCATCTCGGGGGGCGAGAACATCTCCTCGCTCGAGGTCGAGGACGCGCTCTACCGGCACCCGGCGGTGCTGGCGGCCGCCGTCGTGGCGCAGCCCGATCCCAAGTGGGGCGAGGTGCCGTGCGCCTTCGTCGAGCTGAAGGAGGGTGCGCGGCCGACCGAGGCCGAGATCATCGAGCACTGCCGCGCGCGCCTGGCGCACTTCAAGGCGCCGAAGCGGGTGGTGTTCGGGACGCTTCCCAAGACCTCCACCGGCAAGATCCAGAAGTTCATCCTGCGCGAGCAGGTGAAGTCAGCCTCCGCCATCTCAGGATAGTCCGCATCTCGGGCGCGCGGCGGGCGTTCCGGCGGCGTGCCCGATCCGGTAGAATCGCGGCTGAACCGGTTGCCTCTTCCCGCAGCAGATCCCGATCACGGAACCGTCGATGAAAGTCCTCGTCACCGTCAAGCGCGTCGTCGATCCCCAGGTCAAGGTGCGGGTGAAATCCGACGGCAGCGGCGTCGAGACCGCCAACCTCAAGATGGCGATGAATCCCTTCTGCGAGATCGCCGTCGAGCAGGCGGTGCGCATGAAAGAGGCGGGCGTCGTGACCGAGATCGTCGTGGTGTCGATCGGCCCGCAGCAGTCCCAGGAGACGCTGCGCACCGCGATGGCGATGGGCGCGGATCGCGGCATCCTCGTCGAGGCCGGCGCCGACGTGCAGCCGCTCGGGATCGCCAAGGCGCTGAAGGCAATCGTGCAGAAGGAATCCCCGCGGCTCGTGATCATGGGCAAGCAGGCGGTGGACGACGACAACAACCAGTCGGGACAGATGCTGGCGGCGCTCCTCGACTGGCCGCAGGGCACGTTCATTTCCGGGATCACGATCAACGGCGACAGCGCGGAGTGCGTGCGCGAAGTCGACGCCGGACTCGAGAAGCTGACGTTGAAGCTCCCCGCCGTCGTCACGGCCGACCTGCGGCTCAACGAGCCGCGCTACGTCACGCTGCCCAATATCATGAAGGCCAAGAAGAAGCCGCTCGAGGTCGTGAAGCCCGAGGCGCTCGGCGTGGATATCGCCCCGCGGCTGAAGATCCTGAAGGTGCAGGAGCCGCCCAAGCGCGGCGCCGGCGTGAAAGTCGCCGACGTGAAGGAGCTGGTGGCGAAGCTGAAGAACGAGGCGAAGGTGATCTGAATGGCTGTCCTCGTCATCGCGGAGCACGACGGGAAGAGCCTCAAGCCGGGCACGGCGAACGCGGTGACGGCCGCGGGCAGGATGGGGGGCGAGGTCACCGCGCTGGTGGCGGGGCGCGAGTGCGCCGACGCCGCCCAGGCTGCGGCCAGGCTCGAAGGCGTGAAGAAGGTGCTGTTGTGCGAGGCGCCGCAGTACGAGGGCTTTCTTGCGGAGAACCTCGCGAAGCTGATCGTGCCCCTCGCGGCGAGCTACACTCACGTCGTCGCGCCCGCCACCGGCGTTGGCAAGAACCTGATGCCGCGGGTGGCGGCGCTCCTCGACGTGCAGCAGGTTTCCGATATTTCCGCCGTCGTGTCGCCCGACACCTTCGTTCGCCCCATCTATGCCGGCAACGCGCTGGCGACCGTGCAATCGGGCGACCGCATCAAGGTCGTCACGGTGCGGGCAACCGGTTTTGATCCGGCGGGGGCGAGCGCATCGCCGGCGCCGGTGGAGAAGCTCGCGCCCGCGGCCGACGCCGGCCTGTCGAAGTTCATCGGCCAGGAAGTGCAGAAATCGGACCGGCCCGAGCTGACCGCGGCCCGCATCATCGTCTCCGGCGGGCGTGGCATGGGCAGCGCCGAGAACTTCCGCATCATCGAGGCGCTGGCGGACAAGCTCGGCGCGGCGGTCGGGGCTTCGCGCGCCGCGGTGGATTCGGGATTCAAGCCCAATGAATTCCAGGTCGGCCAGACCGGCAAGATCGTCGCCCCCGAGCTCTACATCGCGGTCGGAATCTCGGGCGCGATCCAGCACCTCGCGGGCATGAAGGACAGCAAGGTGATCGTCGCCATCAACAAGGACGCGGAGGCGCCGATCTTCGCCGTCGCCAACTACTGGCTCGTCGAGGATCTCTTCAAGGCCGTTCCCGAGCTGACCAAGGAGCTCTAGGATTTCCACCTACGCCGCGCCCCTGAAGGACATGCGGTTCGCGATCACGGAGCTCGCGGGGCTCCCCGAGGTCGCCGCGCTCCCGGGTCACTCCGAGGTCACCGCCGAGCTGGTGGAGTCGGTGCTCGCCGAAGCGGCGAAATTCGCGCGGGAAGTGCTCGACCCCCTGAACCGCCAGGGCGACAAGCAGGGCGCGCGCCTCGCCGACGGAAAAGTCACCGCCCCCGCCGGGTTCAAGGAGGCCTACCGCACGTTCATCGAGGCGGGCTGGAACGGGCTTGGCGGGGAGCCCCAGTACGGAGGGCAGGGCCTTCCCCACCTCATCGCGACCCCGGTCCAGGAGATCTGGAAGAGCGCGAACATGGCGCTGTGCCTTGCCCCGATGCTCACGTCGGGGGTCCTCGAGGCGCTGCGGATCCACGCCTCGCCGGAGCAGAAGGCGACCTACCTCGGCAAGCTCACGTCCGGGGAGTGGTCCGGCACCATGAATCTCACCGAGCCGCAGGCGGGCTCCGACCTCTCGGCGGTGCGAACGCGCGCGGTGCGGGAGGGCGGCCACTACCGCATCAAGGGCACCAAGATCTTCATCACCTGGGGCGAGCACGACATGACGGAGAACATCGTGCACCTCGTGCTTGCGCGCACGCCCGATGCGCCGGAAGGGGTGAAGGGCATCTCGCTCTTCATCGTGCCGAAGTTCCTGCCCGGGCCGGGCGGGACGCTCGGCGCGCGCAACGACATCCGCTGCGTCTCGATCGAGCACAAGCTCGGCATCCACGCGAGCCCGACCTGCGTGCTCGCGTACGGCGACCACGAGGGCGCGATCGGCTACCGGGTGGGGGAAGAAAACCGCGGCCTCGAGTACATGTTCACGATGATGAACCACGCGCGGCTCGCGGTCGGCGTGGAGGGCGTGGCAGTCGGCGAGCGCGCCTACCAGCACGCGCTCGAATATGCCAAGACGCGCGTTCAGGGCCGGGCCATCGGCCAGAGGAGCGGCGACCGCGTCACCATCATCCACCATCCCGACGTGCGCAGGATGCTGCTCTCGATGCGCGCGCAGAACGAGGCCATGCGCGCGCTCGCCTACTTCGCGGCGGCAACCCTCGACAAGGCGCGGCACCACCCCGATCCCGGTGAGAAGCGGCGCAGCCAGGCGCTGCTCGACCTGCTGACGCCGATCGTCAAGGGCTGGTGCACGGAGCAGGGGGTGGAAGTCGCCTCGACCGGCATCCAGGTCCACGGCGGCATGGGATTCGTCGAGGAGAGCGGCGCGGCGCAGTACCTGCGCGATGCGCGCATCACCACCATCTACGAAGGCACGACCGGCATCCAGGCAAGCGACCTGATCGGCCGCAAGGTGGCGCACGAGAAGGGCGCGACCGCGCTCGCGGTGATCGAGGCGATGCGGGGTCTCGACGCGCACCTCGGCAAGGGGGGGAACGAGCTCGCCGGCCTGCGCGCAAACCTGAAGGAAGCGGTGGACGGCCTCGAGGCCGCGACGCGCTGGCTGGTGGATACCTATCCGCGGAACGCCAATGCCGCCGCCGGCGTGTCCGTGCCCTATCTCAAGCTCTTCGGCACGGTCGCGGGGGGCTGGATGATGGCGCGCGCGGCGCGCGTTGCGCTCGAAAAAATCCGGCAGCCCGGCGCGGACCGGGATTTCCTGGAGGCGAAGCTCGCGACGGCCCGCTTCTACGCGGAGCACGAGCTGCCGAGAGCGATTCCGCTCGCGCGCGAAGTGACGCGCGGCGCCGACAGCGTGCTCGCCCTCGAGCCCGGCCGGTTCTGAGATGAGTATCGTGCCGCTGTTGACGAATCCCCTGGCCGAGCGCCTGCGCAAGGGCGAGTTGGGCCTCACCCTCATGATCCGCCACGCGCGCACGGTGGACATCGCGCTCGCGGCGAAGGCCTGCGGCTTCGACGCCCTGTTCTTCGACCTCCAGCACGGCGTGATTCCCGAGCACGAGATCTCGCAGATGGCGGTCGCCGCGATGAGCGTCGGCGTGGCGCCGATCGTGCGCGTGCCGGAGAAGGACTACGCCGCGGCGCTGCGGATGCTCGACAATGGCGCGCTCGGCATCGTCATGCCCGAGGTGACCACGGCAGAGGATGCGCGGATGTCGGTTGCCGCCTGCAAGTTCCCGCCGGTGGGCAACCGCGGCGCGTTCGGCAGCTGGGCGCACTTCGGCTATCGCAGCCTGCCGGCGGTTGAGATGCGCAGGGCCTTCAACGACGCGACGCTGCTCGTCCTGATGGTCGAGAGCAAGGCCGCGATCGACAACATAGAGGCGATCGCCGCGGTGCCCGGGGTGGACGTGATCCACATCGGCACCAACGATCTCTCGACCGACCTGGGGCATCCGGGCGAGCTGACGCACCCCGAGGTCATGGCGGCGATCGAGCGCGTGGTCAAGGCGTGCCGCGCTCACGGCAAGTTCGCGGGCGTGGGCGGGCTGACCGGCGGGGACGCCGTGAAGCGCCTGCCGGACGTCGTCAAGCTCGGCGCGCGCTTCATCACCTCGGCGAGCGAGTGGAACCTGATGATGGCGGCGGGGGCGGAGCGCGTGAAGGCGTTGCGCTCGATTCCCCTCGGCTAGCCGCTTGTCCACCGGCGGCAGTATCGGCAAAATAGCCGGCGCCCCCCAACCGGATTTGACAGGAGCAAGCGCGCAATGCCAGCCAAGACAGCGAAGCGAGTAAAGACTGCGAAGAAAGCGAAGCCGGCGGCGAAGGCCGCGGCCGCGGGCGGTTTCGACCGCACGTTCAAGGCGATCTACGACCGCGACATCCCGTGGCAGAGCGACGACGTGCTCGGGATCCTGAAGCTCCCGCCCGGGGTGCAGGTCAAGGTGCTGAACTACGACCCGGTGATGAAGCGCATCGACATGAAGCACCGCTTCCCGCCGGGCTACGTCGAGCCCGCGCACACCCACAAGAGCTGGCACTCGATCCTGGTGACCAAGGGCCGCATGTGCGTCGCGGGCAAGGACCTGCGTCCGGGCGATTACGTTTTCGGCTGGGACATCCCTCACGGCCCTTACGAGTATCCCGACGGCTGCGAGGTGTTCATCGTCTACATGGGCGATCCCACGCACAACTGGGAGAAGACGGGCCTGCTCAAGCACCAGAACGTCTGGCAGGCGGAGACGGACGAAGGCAAGAGGGGCGTCGTGGCGCACATCGAGAAGCGCAAGGCCGGCAAGGTCTGACAAAAAAGGTGTCAGGAACCTTTAACAACCAACCAGACCCTGGAACCGGAACGGGCTAAAGGTTCCTGACACCTTTTTCAGCCCAGGAGCGAAAAGACCTCGTTGCCGAAGCGGGCCCGCGCCTCGTCGTGCACGGGCTTGACGGCGCGGGCGAACGCGGCGTGCGCCTCCGCGGTCAGCTCCGTGAAATCGCAGCCCTCGGCTTCGAGCACCTTGCGGGCGGTTTCCTCCTCCGCCACGGCAAGGTCCCGCTGAAGCGCGATCGCCTCGCGCGCAGCGCGCTGCATCGCCGTCCTCAATTGCTCCGGCCAGCCCTCGAATGCTCTCCGGCTGAGGTAGAGCCCGCGTGACATGTAGCAGTGGTTCGTGAGCGTCACGTAGCGGTGAACCTTGTGGCAGCCATAGGTAACGGTGTTTGCGAACGGATTCTCCTGCGCGTCCACGGCGCCGGTCCGGACCATTTCCAGCCCTTCCTTGAGGTCGCACGGGTAGGGAACCGCGCCGAGCGCCGCGAAGGTCCGCGCGTGCATCTGGCTCGGCATCAGGCGG
>DATBMB010000027.1:0-21931 GCA_036555035.1 Burkholderiales bacterium
CCGCCGGCTCGATTTTCCACTGCCGCTCCGGGTCGAACAGGCAGATATCGGCAGCTGAGCCTGCCGCGAGGTGCCCGGCGTCGATGCCGAGCACGCGTGCCGCGTCCGCGGTGATCCGCGAGAGCGCCGCGGGAAGCTTCACCTTCGCTTCCTCCGCCCATTTGAGGGTCAGCGGCAGCATCAGTTCGAGCCCGGTCGCGCCGGCCTCGGCTTCAGCGAACGGCAGCTGCTTCACGTCGGCGTCTACCGGCGTGTGGTCCGAGCACAGCGCGTCGGCGGTGCCGTCGGCCAGGGCGGCGCGCAGCGCGTCGCGGTCGCGCTGGCTGCGCAGCGGGGGATCGAGGCGGCAGTTGGAATCGAAATAGCCGATGTCCATCTCGGTCAGGTGCGCCTGGTGGATGGCGATGTCGCAGGTGACCGGCAGCCCCTCGCGCTTCGCCTGGCGCACCCTCTCTACGCCCTCGGCACTTGAGAGCCGCGCGAAGTGCACGCGCGCCCCGGTCTCGCGCGCGAGGATCAGCATGGTCGAGAGCGCCACGGTCTCCGCGCACACCGGGATGCCCGGCAGCCCGCAGCGCGTTGCGACCGGCCCGTCGTGGGCGACGCCGCCCCGCGCGAGCGCGGAGTCCTGGGGGCGCAGCCAGACCGGGAAGCCGAACGTCGCGGCGTATTGCAGCGCGTGGCAGAGGACCTGGCTGTCGGCGAACGGGGCCTCCGCCTGCGAGAACGCGACGCAGCCGGCGTCCGTCAGCTCGGCCATCTCGGTCAGGCGCTCGCCCTTCAGCCCCTCGGTGAGGGCCCCGACGGGGTAGACGTGCGCCTGGTTCAGGCTCTGCGCGCGGTACTTGAGCATTTCCACCAGCCCGGGCTCGTCGAGAGGGGGATCGGTGTCTGGCGGGCAGGCGAGGCTCGTCACGCCGCCGGCGATGGCCGCCTCCATCTCGGATTCCAGCGTCGCCAGGTACTCCAGGCCGGGCTCGCGCAGCCGCGCGGCGAGATCCACCAGCCCCGGACCGACGATGAGGCCGGCGGCGTCGATCACGCGGTTGGGCGCAAAGCCGTTGGGCGGCGCGCCGATCGCGACGATCTTGCCCGCGGCGATGAAGACGTCCTTCATCGCGTCCACGCCGCTCCGGGGATCGATCAGTCGCCCGCCCTTGATGTGGATCTTCACTTGTTGCCCGCCATGATGCTCATCACCGCCATGCGGATCGCGATGCCGAAGGTGACCTGGGGCAGGATCACCGACTGCTTGCCGTCGGCGACGCTCGAATCGATCTCCACGCCGCGGTTCATCGGGCCGGGGTGCAGCACGATGGCATCCGGCTTGGCAGCCGCGAGCTTGTCCTGGGTGAGCCCGTAGTACTTGTAGAACTCCTGCGCCGAAGGCAGGAGCGCCCCCTGCATGCGCTCGTTCTGCAGCCGCAGCATGGTCACCACGTCCACGTCCTTCAGGCCCTGGCGCATGTCGTGATAGACGTGCACGCCGAGGCTCTCGACGTGGGCGGGCAGCAGCGTCTTGGGACCGATGACGCGGATCTCGGGGCAGCCGAGCGTTGCGAAGGCGTGGATCTGCGAGCGCGCTACGCGCGAGTGCAGGACGTCGCCCACGATCGCCACCCGCAGGCTCGAGAAGTCCTTCTTGTAGTGGCGGATGGTGAACATGTCGAGCAGGCCCTGCGTCGGGTGCGAGTGGCGCCCGTCGCCGGCGTTGATGACGTGGATGTCGGGCGCGACGTGGCGCGCGATGAAGTGCGGCGCGCCGCTCTCGCCGTGGCGCACGATGAACATGTCGGCGTGCATCGCCGAGAGATTGTCCACCGTGTCGAGCAGGCTCTCGCCCTTCGACTGCGAGGACACCGACACGTTGAGGTTGATGACGTCAGCGGACAGGCGCTTCGCGGCGATCTCGAAGGTGGTGCGGGTGCGCGTCGACGGCTCGAAGAACACGTTGAACACGGACTTGCCGCGCAGGAGCGGCACCTTCTTCACCTTGGTGCCGACGAAGGTCTTCGCCGTGTCGAGGATCTGCCACAGGATCTCGGCGGGCAGCCCCTCGAGCGTCAGCAGGTGGTGCAGCTGCCCCTTCTTGTCGAGCTGCGGGTTGGCGGGATTGAGCCACATCAGCGCGGCTCCTCGCGCAACTCGAGGCTCAGCTTGCCGGCGGCATCGCGCTTGAGCGCGACGCTCTGGCCGGGCTTCAACACGAGGGTCGCGCCGACGAATTGCGGGGCGATCGGCAACTGGCGGCCGCCGCGGTCTACCAGCGCTGCAAGCTTCACGTTGGCGGGACGGCCGTAGTCGAAGATCTCGTTCAGCGCGGCCCGTATCGTGCGGCCGGTGTAGAGCACGTCGTCGACCAGGACGAGGTTGCGCTCCTCGACCTCGAAGGGTATATCCGAGCGCTTGACGTCGCGCTTCAGCCCGCGCGCGTCGTAATCGTCGCGGTAGTAGGAAACGTCGAGGAAGGCGCAGGGAACCTTGGGCCGGAGCGCCTGGTGCAGCCGTTCCGCAACCCAGGCGCCGCCGGTGTGGATGCCCACCAAACCCGTTTCCGGCCCCACTGCGGGCCGCATCTGCTCGATCAGCGCTGTCAGCAGCTGCTCGGCATCAGGAAGCGGGTTGCCGGGCATGTTATATGGTTTTCGCGGGGCGCTACTCTATCACAGTTCGCCGCCTGCGAAATAGGTCTCGAGGATGCGTTGCGCGGCGAGGGAATCGACCCCGGCCTTAAGGCGCGCGCCGCGCGCCCCGGCCGCGCGCAGGAGCCCTTCGGCCTCGCGCGAGGTCAGCCGCTCGTCCACGAGCGCCGTGCGGACGCCGAAGCGGCCCTGCAGGCGCTGCGCGAAGCGGCGGGCAAGCCTGCCCACCGGGTGCTCGGTGCCGTCGGCGTGCGTGGGGAACCCGACGACCAGCTGTGCCGGCCGCCATTCGGCGAGAAGGCGACCGATCGCCGCAAAGCGCAGACGGTTGTCCACCGCGGCAATGGCGCCGAGCGGATGCGCGAGGCGGGTCTCGAAATCCCCGACCGCGACGCCGATGCGCTTCGTGCCGAAATCGAAAGCGAGGACCGTTCCGGTCCTCGGCTCAGGCATGGCCGGCCTGGTCGGACAGGGTCGCGAAATCGATGCCCAGCAGTCCCATCGCGGCCGGCAGCCGCTCCTCGGCCCGCAGGTCGAAGATCACCTCGGATTTCGCCCGCACGGTGAGCCACGCGTTCTGCGCGAGCTCGTTCTCGAGCTGTCCCGGCGCCCAGCCCGCGTAGCCGAGCGTCACGAGGAGCTTCCCGGGCCCCTCGCCGCGCGCCACCGCCTGCAGGATGTCCTTGGACGTGGTCAAGCCGATATCCGAGCTCACGGCGAGCGTCGACTGCCATTGACCGAGCGGCGCGTGCAGGACGAAACCGCGGTCCACCTGCACCGGCCCGCCGAAGTGCACGGGGACCCCCTTGAAGGCGTCGCCCTCCGGCGGAATGCTCACCTGCTCGAGGAGGGTCTGCAGGTTCATCTCGATCGGCCGGTTGACGACGATGCCGAGCGCGCCCTTGTCATTGTGCTCGCAGATGAAGGTAAGCGAGCGGGCGAAGTGGGGATCGGCCATGGCGGGCATGGCAATCAGGAAATGCTGCGTCAGGTTCATCTTCTCCATGGCCTTGCGCCGGTCCTATTGTAGATTCCACGGGCACCCTTCACAATCGCCGGCTCCCGTTCTTCACTTTCGACCGCGCAATTCCCGGTTTGCTCCCGGCCCGGCCGGGCGCCGCGGGGATTACTTGTGCCAGAAGGCGGGCGTGAGGATGACGAGCACGGTCAGGAGCTCCAGGCGCCCGAGCAGCATGGTGGCGGTGCACACCCAGGTCTGAAAGTCGGTCAGCACCGAGAAGTTGCCCGCGGGCCCGACCTGGTGCAGGCCGGGGCCGATGTTGTTGAGCGAGGCCACGATCGCGGAGAACGCGGTGATGGCGTCGAGCCCGGTCAGGGTGAGCAGCAGCGTCATGCTGACCAGCGTCGCGAGCCAGGCGAAGAAGAACGCGAGCACCGAGAACACGACCTGGTCGGGCACGACCCGGTCGCCGAGCTTCAGGGGGGAGACGGCGCTCGGATGGGCGAGCTTGGTGAACTCCCGGTAGACCTGGCGGTAGAGGATCATCGCCCGGATCATCTTGATGCCGCCGCCCGCCGAGCCCGAGCACGCGACGAAGGTGCCGAGGAAGATCAGCCACAGCGGCGCGAACACCGGCCACTCGTTGTAGTCCGTCGTGGCATAGCCGGTGTTGGTGGCAATCGAGATCGTGTTGAACGCGGCGTAGCGCACCGTGGAGGCGAAATCGGGATAGACGCCGTTCACCCACAGGAACAGCGTGACGCCGACGACGCTCAACGCCAGGACGCCAAGGTAGTAGGGCAGCTCGGAATCATGGCGGTAGGCAGTAGCGCTTCGTTCCTGCCAGGCCCTGAAGTGGCTCGAGAAATTGATCCCGGCGAGGACCATGAACGCGATGGCTACGAGCTCGATGTCGAGGGAGTCGAAATAAGCGAGGCTCGCGTCGTGCGACGAAAAGCCCCCGAGCGAGATCGTGGTGAAGCTGTGGACGAGGGCATCGAGCCAGGACATGCCCGCGGCGCGGTAGGCTGCGAAGCATGCGGCCGTGAGCGCGAAGTAGACGATCCACAGCCCCTTGGCGGTCTGCGTCACGCGCGGGGTCAGCTGCTCGTCCTTCATCGGCCCCGGGATCTCGGCCTTGGAGATCTGCCGGCCGCCGACACCGACCATGGGCAGGATGGCGACCACCAGCACGATCACGCCCATGCCGCCGATCCACTGGAGCTGCGCCCGCCAGACGTTGAGCGAGGGCGCCAGGTGGTCGAGCCCCTCGAGCAGCGTCGCGCCCGTTGCGGTCAACGCCGACATCGACTCGAAATAGGCGTCGGTGAAGGAAAGGCCCACTCCCGCCAGCAGCGGCACGCACGCGAAGAGCGCCCCGCCGATCCAGACCAGCGTGATGAGGAGGATGCCCTCCCGGATCCGCAGCTCGCGGCGGTAGCGGCGGGTGAGCAGCCAGAGCGCGAACCCCAGGGCGAAATTGAGCGCCATCGAGATCGCAAACAGCTCGCTCATGCCGTCCCAGGCGAGGAGCGAGATCGCGATGGGCACCAGGTGCGACACGCTCATCGCCATCGCGATGATGCCGAGCACGGGGCATACGGCGAGCAACCAGGCCATCGGGAGGGCGTGGCCGTTACAGGAAGCTCACGTCCACCTGGAACAGCTTCTCGACGCTTGCCACCATGTGCTTGTTCACGACGAACACGATCACGTGATCCCCGGCCTCGATCACCGTGTCGTGGTGCGCGATCAGCACCTCGTGGTCCTTCCCCCGGTCGCGCACGATGGCGCCGATGGTGACGCCCCGGGGCAGCTCGAGCTGCTCGATGCGGCGGCCGATGACGCGGGAGGATTTCATGTCGCCGTGGGCGATCAGCTCCAGCGCCTCGGCCGCCCCGCGGCGCAGCGAGTGCACCGCCACGCAGTCCCCGCGTCGGACGTGCGCGAGCAGCGTGCCGATGGTGGTCTGCGCCGGCGAGATCGCGATGTCGATCTGGCCCGCCTGCAGGAGGTTCACGTAGGAGCCGCGGTTGATCAGCGCGATCACCTTGCGCGCGCCGAGCCGCTTGGCGAGCAGCGCCGACATGATGTTGGTCTCGTCGTCGTTGGTGAGCGCGCAGTAGACGTCCATCTCGCGCGCGTTCTCCATCTCGAGCAGCTGCTCGTCGGTGACGTCGCCCGCCAGCACCAGCGTCCGGTCGAGCTCGGCGGCGAGCCGCTCCGCGCCGGTCTTGCTGTACTCGATGATCTTGACCTCGTAGCGGTCCTCGATGGCGCGCGCGAGGCGCCGCCCGATGTTGCCCCCTCCGCCGATCATCACGCGCCGGACCGGCTGGTCCATGCGCCTCAGCTCGCGCAGGACGTCCCGGATGTTCGCGGTGGCGGCGATGATGAACACCTCGTCGTCGGCTTCGACCACCGTCGTGCCTTCCGGCGCGATCGGGCTGTCATGGCGGAAAATCGCGGCGACGCGCATGTCCACCGTCGGCACGTGCTGCCGGAGGAATCGGATCTCGTGCCCGACCAGCGGCCCGCCGTGGAAGGCGCGCACGCCGACGAGGCTCACCCGGCCGCCGGCGAACTCGAGCACCTGCAGCGACTCGGGAAACTCGAGGAGCTTCACGATGTAGTCGCACAGGATCTGCTCCGGGCAGATCGAGTGGCCGACGGCGAAGTTCGCCTCCGAGAAGATCTCGGGATGCGAGAGGTAATCGGCCGCGCGGACGCGGGCAACCCGGGTCGGGATGTTGAAGAGCGTCGCGGCGAGCTTGCACGCGACGAGGTTGGTCTCGTCGCTTTGCGTCACCGCCAGCAGCAGGTCCGCGTCGCGCGCGCCCGCCAGCTCGAGCACCGCGGGGTGGGCGGCATTGCCGGTGACCGTTCTGAGATCGAGCCGGTCCTGCAGCTTCGCGAGGCGCCCCGGCTCGATGTCCACCACCGTGATGTCGTTTGCCTCCGAGACCAGGCTTTCGGCGACCGAGGAGCCGACCTGCCCGGCGCCGAGTATGACGATTCTCACGGGGACCTTTCGGAAAACCGCGATTTTAGAGCGTATGGCCGGGATCGGCTCCTGCCGCTTTGCGCCGGGGCAGGTGGGCGCACCGGGCGTGGCATACTGGGGCCGATGACCGAGCCCAAGCCGCTGATGCGCCTGTATTTTCCCGGGGAGCTGGCGCCGGGGCGCTCGTGCGTGCTGGGGCGGCCGCAGGCGCACCACGCGCTGCGGGTGCGGCGGCTCACGCGGGGCGAAACCGTGATCCTTTTCAACGGCGACGGCGCCGAATACGCGGCAACCGTCGTCCACCCCGGCCGTGACCGGTTCGCGCTCGAGGTGACCGGGCGCGAGTCCGTGGATCGCGAGGCGCCGTTCGCGGTGACGCTCGCGCAGGCCCTGGCGAGCGGGGAGCGCATGGATTACACGATCCAGAAGGCGGTCGAGCTCGGGGCGGCCGCGATCCAGCCGCTGGAGACGCGCCGCAGCGTCGTGCGGCTGACCGCGGAACGGGCGCGCGGGCGCGCGGCGCACTGGCAGGCGGTGGTGATCGCGGCGTGCGAGCAATGCGGCCGGAATCGCGTGCCGCAAGTCGCGCCGCTCGCGCCGCTCGACGCTTTTCTCTCCGGCCAGGTGGCGAGCCGCGATGGCGCGTGGCGGGTGCTGCTGTCGCCGCGCGCGGGGCGCGGCCTGCGCGAGCTGAGCCGGCCGGCGGGCACGGGCGTCCTGCTGGCAGGCCCCGAGGGGGGGTTTTCCCCCGAGGAGGAGCGGGCGGCGGAAGGAGCCGGCTTCCGTCCGGTGCGCCTCGGCCCCCGCGTGCTTCGAACCGAAACCGCCGCGGTCGCGGCGTTGGCCGGCATGCAGGCTCTTTGGGGGGACTTCTAGAATTGTGGGTTCCGAGCAACAGTCTTGGCGCAACTTGCCCCTTTGAGGCGAGGCGGTAAGCCCCGATCCTTCCCTAACGCTTCAATGTCTCGTACTATGTGCTTGAAATTGCGGTAGAATGCGTTCCCGCAGGGTGCCCGGCGCAGCACCCTGCAGTTTTCTGGGGGAGGCCGCCGATTTCCAAGACTTCTGACAAGGCCGTGACGGCAGTCACCGGTCCGAGCGAGTCACCGCCGCCGCAAGTGCCGCGGCGGCAGCGACTTTCGAGCCAGGACCGCTTTATCGACTGGTTCCAGTCGGTCGCGCCCTATATCCACGCCTTCCGCGGCAAGACCTTCGTCATTGCGTTCGGGGGCGAGGTCGTGGCCGACGGCCGTTTCTTCGATCTCACCCATGACCTGAATCTCCTTGCCGCCCTCGGCGTGCGGCTGGTGCTGGTGCACGGCGCGCGCCCCCAGATCGAGGCGAAGCTGAAGGAGCGCCGGCGCCGCGCCCGCTTTCACCAGGGCCTGCGCGTGACCGACGAAGTCGCCCTCGTTTGCGCCAAGGAGGCGAGCGGGCGGCTGCGCGTGGAGATCGAGGCCGCGCTTTCCATGGGGCTTCCCAACTCGCCGATGGCGGGGGCGGACATCCGGGTCGCGAGCGGCAATTTCATCACCGCCAAGCCCATCGGGGTGCTGGATGGGGTCGATTTCATGCACACCGGCGAGGTGCGCAAGATCGACGCCGCCGCGATCCAGAAGCGGCTCGAGGACAACGAGCTGGTTCTGCTTTCCCCCCTCGGCTACTCCCCCAGCGGCGAGGTGCTCAACCTGTCGCTGGAGGACGTCGCCGCCGCCACCGCGATCGCGCTCAAGGCGGAGAAGCTGATCTTCCTCATGGAGGCGATCGGGGTCACCGGGGACCGCGGCGAGCTGCTGCGGGATCTCACCGTGCGCCAGGCAAAGGCCCTGCTCGCGGGAACCCGGTCCGCCGACCCTGACGTGAGGCTCTGTCTCCCGCGCGCCGTGCAGGCCTGCGAGGGGGGCGTCAAGCGCACGCATCTGATCTCGGGCCACGTCGACGACGGGCTGCTGCTCGAGCTTTTCACCCACAAGGGTGTCGGCACCATGCTGACGCCCGATCCGATCGAGACGCTGCGGTCGGCGGGAATCGAGGACATCGGCGGCATCCTGCGCCTGATCGAGCCGCTCGAGGCCGAGGGCATCCTCGTCAAGCGCGGGCGCGACCGGCTCGAGCGCGAGATCGGGCGCTTCGTCGTGCTCGAGCACGACAAGGTGACCGTGGGCTGCGCCGCGCTCTATCCCTTCCCCGGCGAGCGGGCAGGTGAGCTCGCCTGTCTCGTCGTGCATCCCGAGTTCCGCAACGCGGGCGCCGGGGAGCGACTCTTGAGCGATATCGAGGCGCGCGCGCACCGGGCGAAGCTGAAGCGCCTGTTCGTGCTCACCACGCGGGCGGAGCACTGGTTCGTCGAGCGCGGCTTCGCCGAGGTGGGCGTGGAGGCGCTGCCGCGCCAGAAGCGCACGCTCTACAACTACCAACGGCGCTCGGTCGTGCTGGTGAAGCGCATCTAGTCACATGAAGCTCCTGCCCGTCACGCTTTCGCTGCGCGCGCGCCTGCTGCTGGCGGGAGTGCTGGTGAACGTCATGATGCTGGCGCTGCTCATCGCCGACGGCATCAGCGTGATGGACAAGAAGCTCACCGAGCGCGCGCGCATCCACGTGGAGGAGCAGAAGCAGCTGCTCAACGCCGCGCTCTCCGTCCCCCTCGCCGGGCGGCAGTACCGGGCCATCAACCAGATACTGGAGCGGGTGCGCTCCGACAGCGGCATCACCTACCTCGTGCTGTTCGACCACAACGACAAGCTCGTGGCGAGCGTGGGCTGGGAGGAGGACGAATTGCCGCCGGTCGTGGCTACCCCCGAGACGCTCTCGGTCCAGGGCGATCGCCACCACACCGCCATGGACATCGAGGCCGCCGGGATCCGGATCGGGCGCCTGCACTTCGGCGTCTCCACCACGTTCATGCGCACCGCGCGTGCCGAGCTGATCCGGGAGAACCTCGCGATCGGCGGCTTCGCGCTCGTGCTCTCCATCCTGTCGATGATCGCGCTCTCGTTCTGGCTCACCCGCAACCTCGCGCAGCTCACCAAGGCGAGCGAGAGCCTGGCGGCGGGCGACCTCAACGTGCGGCTGCCGGTGGAGGCCGGCGACGAGGTGGGCAAGCTCACTCACGCCTTCAACGCGATGGCTTCCACCCTCCAGAGCCGGATCAGGGCGCTCGCCGATAACGAAGCCAAGTTCAGCGCGATCGCCGATTACAGCTACGACTGCGAGCTGTGGATCAGCCCGGAGGGCAGGCTCATCTGGGTCAACCCGCGGGTGCTCGACATGTTCGGCTACACGCCGGAGGAGTGCCTCGCCACCGAGAATTTCCCGGCCCCGTTCATCGACGAGCAGGATGCGGCGCGCACGGTCCGGCAGATCCGGCGCGCGCTGCGCGGCAACACCGGGCAGGACTACGAGTTCCGCGCCAGGCGCAAGGACGGCTCCGAGTTCTGGGCCGCCGCAGACTGGCGCCCCATCTACGACAACCGCGGCGGCTACCTCGGCATCCGCATCAGCATCCGCGACATCACCCAGAGGAAGGAGGCCGAGCAGCGGCTGGAGGCGACGGTGGTCGAGCTGCGCGACTCGCACGTCGTGCAGAAGGAGTACCTCACGCGGGCGCAGGACGAGCACGCGCGGCTCTCGGCGCTGCTGGGCGTGATGGAGACCGGGATTCTCTTCGTCTCCCCCGACAACAAGGTGGTCTACACCAACCCCGCCTTCACCCGCATCTGGATGATCGCGCCGGGCACGCGCCTGATCGGCCGCAACTCGAAGGAGGTGCTCGCGACCTCGGCCTGCGCGCTGGCGCGCCCCGAGGAGCACGGCAAGCGCATCCTGCAGCTGCCGCGGGAAGGCGACTTCGTGGGCGCGCTGGAGATCCCGATGGCCGACGGGCGCCTTGTCACCCAGCAGCTTCACTCCGTGGAGGACGTCTACGGCCGGCCGGTCGGCCACCTGTGGCTGTTCCAGGACGTGACCCGCGAGCGCCAGACCGCGGACCAGCTGATCTACCTCGCCGAGCGCGACGCGCTGACCGGGCTCTTCAACCGCCACCGCTTCAACGAGGAGCTCTCCCGCATGATCGCGGACGCCCAGCGCCACGACTCGCGGGTGGCGCTGCTGTTCTTCGACCTCGATGATTTCAAGTACATCAACGACACCTTCGGCCACCGCGCCGGCGACGCCATGCTGATCCGCGTGGCGGGCGAGGTCGCGGGGCAGGTGCGGCGCAACGAGATGTTCGCGCGGCTCGGAGGCGACGAGTTCGCGATCCTGGTGCCCGAGATCTCCGAGGAGATGCTGCGCGTGCTCGCCGAGCGCATCACGCGCTCGATCGCGATGGTGCGCTTCCAGTTCGAGGGCCAGAGCCTGCGGCTGACGAGCTCGCTCGGCATCGCCGTCTACCCGGAGCACGCCGACAACGTGGAGGACCTGATCGCGCGGGCGGACACCGCGATGTACCAGGCGAAGGAGGCCGGCAAGAACGCCTGGCGCATCTACCGCAGCGACCTCGACACCACCTCCCAGATGGTGAAGCGCATGTCCTGGAACGACCGCATCCTGCACGCGCTCGAGAACGACCTGATGGAGCTGCAGTTCCAGGGGGTGTATACGGCGGGCAGCCGTGCGCTCTCGCATTTCGAGGTGCTGGTGCGCATGCGCGACAAGGACGACCCGACGCTGCTGCTCATGCCGGGCCAGTTCATCCCGGTGGCGGAGAAATCGGGCAAGATCCTCGACATCGACCGCTGGGTGCTGCGCCAGGCCATCCAGCTGCTGGCGGACGTGGATTCGATCCCGGCGCTCGCGGTCAACATCTCCGGGCGCTCATTCGACGAGCCGCTGCTGCCGCAGTACATCGCGGGGGAGCTGAAGCGCTGCGGGGTTGCGCCGCGGCGCCTCATCGTGGAGCTGACCGAGACCTCCGCGGTGTCGGATCTCCACGACGCCCAGCGCTTCATCGAGGCGCTGCACCAGGCCGGCTGCGGGGTGTCGCTCGACGACTTCGGCACCGGCTTCTCCTCGTTCGCGTATCTCAAGCACCTGCAGGTGGACTCGGTGAAGATCGACGGGCTCTTCATCCGCAATCTCCCCAAGGAGCACGACAACCAGCTGTTCGTGAAGGCGATGGTGACGGTCGCGCGCGGGCTGCACCGCACGACCATCGCCGAGTGCGTGGAGGACGAGGAGACGATCGTCATGCTGCGCAGCTTCGGCGTCGATTGCGTGCAGGGCTACTACCTGGAGAAGCCCGGATCCGATCACCCCCTGCTGGTGACGCGCGTACGGCGGAAGGACGAGAGCCTGGCGCTGCGGTTTACCTGAGCCGACTGCCATGCCGAGAATGGTGAACTGCATCAAGCTCAAGCGCGAAGCGGAAGGCCTCGATTTCCCACCCTACCCGGGAGAGCTCGGCAAGCGCATCTTTGAGCACGTGTCGAAGGAAGCCTGGAAGCAGTGGCTGGAGCAGCAGAAGATGCTGGTGAACGAGAACCGCCTCAACCTGGCGGACAAGAAGGCGCGCGACTACCTCACGCAGCAGATGGAGAAGCATTTCTTCGGCGGCGGCGCCGACGTCGCCTCCGGCTACGTTCCGCCGCCCGGCCGCTAGCTGCCGCCCCTCCCGCCGCCCATGGAACTCATCCTGTGGCGTCACGCCGATGCCGAGGACGGCGTGCGCGACGAGGAGCGCAGGCTCACGGCGAAAGGCAGGAAGCAGGCGCAGCGCATGGCCTCCTGGCTCAAGCGGCGGCTGCCCCGGGGCGCGCGGATCCTGGTGAGCCGCACGCAGCGCACGCAGCAGACGGCGCGGGCGCTGGCGACGCGATTCGAGGTGAGCGATGACGTGGGCCCGGAGGCGACGGCGCAGTCCGTGCTGAAGGCCGCGGACTGGCCGCGCGGCGCGGGCACCGTGCTCGTCGTGGGGCACCAGCCGACGCTCGGCCAGGCCGCGGCGCTGGCGCTGACCGGCGCGCCCGCCGACTGGAGCGTGCAGAAAGGCGCCGTGTGGTGGCTCGAGACCCGGGACGGGGACGAAACCCGGGTGCGCGTGGTCATCACGCCCGACGTGCTGTGAGTCAGCGCGTAATGGTCTGCACGCCCTCGGCGCGGCCGAGCAGCAGCACATCCGCGCCGCGCCGCGCGAACAGCCCGTTCGTGACCACGCCCGCGATCTGGTTGAGCGTTGCCTCGAGCCCTGCGGGGTCGAGGATCACGAGCCCGTGCACGTCGAGGATGACGTTGCCGTTGTCGGTGACGAAGTCGCGGCGCCATTCGGGGTGCCCGCCCAGCTTCACGAGCTCGCGCGCGACGTAGGAGCGCGCCATCGGGATCACCTCCACCGGCAGGGGAAATTTCCCGAGCACGTCCACGAGCTTCGTGGCATCCGCGATGCAGACGAACTTGCGCGCAACCGCCGCGGTGATCTTCTCGCGCGTCAACGCCCCGCCGCCGCCCTTCACCATGGCGAGGTGGCGCGTCACCTCGTCGGCGCCATCCACGTAGACCGGGAGCTCGTTCACGCCATTCAAATCCAGCACGCGGATGCCGAGGTCCTTCAGTCGCTTCGCGGTCGCGCCCGAGCTCGCGACCGCGCCCTCGATGCGCTGCTTGATGGCGGCAAGCTCCGCGATGAAGAAGTTCGCGGTCGAGCCGGTGCCCACGCCCAGCACGCCATCGTGGGGAACGTGCGCGAGGGCGGCCTTCGCCGCGGCCCGCTTCATTTCGTCCTGGTTCATGACCCGAATGGTAAGCGCTACGGGGTAAGCGGTAAACTTGCGAACCTCGCCATGAAGAAAAAGGATTACCTGGAGCGCATCCTCGGCGCCCGCGTCTACGACGTGGCGTTGGAGTCCCCGCTCGAGCCCGCCGCCGGCCTCTCGGCGCGCACCGGCAATCGCGTGCTGCTCAAGCGCGAGGACATGCAGCCGGTGTTCTCCTTCAAGCTGCGCGGGGCGTACAACAAGATGGTGCAGCTGCCGCCCGCGGCGCTCAGGCGCGGCGTGGTGACCGCGTCCGCGGGCAACCATGCGCAGGGCGTCGCGCTCGCGGCGCAGCGGCTCGCAACCCACGCGACCATCGTCATGCCGGTCACGACCCCGCAGATCAAGATCGCGGCCGTGAAAGCGCGCGCCGCGCACGTGGTCCTGCACGGGGATTCCTACGACGAAGCCTACCTCCATGCGCGCGCGCTCGGGCGCCGGCGCGGGCTCGCGTTCGTGCATCCCTACGACGACCCCGACGTGATCGCCGGGCAGGGCACGATCGGGATGGAGATCCTGCGCCAGCATCCCGGGGATATCCACGCGATTTTCGTCCCGGTGGGCGGCGGCGGGCTGATTTCCGGCATCGCGGCCTACGTGAAGCGCCTGCGCCCGGAGATCAAGGTGATCGGGGTGGAGCCGGAAGACGCGGACGCGATGGCCCGCTCGCTCGAGGCCGGCCGGCGCGTCAAGCTCGCGCAAGTGGGTCTCTTCGCCGACGGCGTGGCGGTAAAGCAGGTCGGGCGCGAAACGTTCCGGCTGTGCCGCGAGCTGGTCGACGACGTGATCCGGGTCGACACCGACGCGATCTGCGCCGCGATCAAGGACGTGTTCGAGGATACGCGCGCGGTGCTGGAGCCGGCCGGTGCGCTGTCGGTCGCCGGCATCAAGGCCTACGCCGCGCGCACCGGCATCCGGGGCAGGACGCTGGTGGCGATCGCCAGCGGCGCCAACATGAACTTCGACCGCCTGCGCTTCGTCGCGGAGGAGGCGGAGCTCGGCGAGAAGCGCGAGGCGGTGCTCGCGGTCACCATTCCCGAGCGCCCCGGCAGCTTCCGCGCATTCTGCGGCCTGATCGGCGCGCGCAACATCACGGAATTCAACTACCGCTTTGCCGACCCCAGCCGGGCGCACGTGTTCGTGGGATTGCAGGTGCGCGACCGCGATGAGACCCGGACGCTCGTGCGGCGGCTGCGACGCCACCACCTGAAGACCCTCGATCTGAGCGACAACGAGCTGGCCAAGCTCCACGTGCGCTACACGGTGGGCGGCCACGCGCCGACGGTCGATAACGAGATCCTCTATCGCTTCGAGTTCCCCGAGCGGCCGGGCGCGCTCATGAAGTTCCTGTCCGCCATGAGCCGCGGCTGGAACATCAGTCTCTTCCACTACCGCAACCACGGCGCCGACTACGGGCGAGTGCTCGTCGGCATGCAGGTGCCGCCGCGGGACAAGGCCCGCTTTCGCGCCTTCCTTGCCCGGGTCGGCTACCCCTGGCAGGAAGAGACCCGCAATCCCGCCTATAAGCTCTTCCTGGCCTGAAATTTGCATCGGGAAAGCAGCGCTCGCCCGTCAACGCGGGTGCCCGCGGTGCGTTTCAGGGTGTAGGGCCGGGAAAACCGGCTAGAATGAAGCCGCTAGACAGGGGAACTCGTGCTGCACATAAGAATGCTCGGGCTGGCCGGATTGTTGCTCGCCACGGCGACGGCGCAAGGCGCTGCGCTGGATGAGGACTTTGTTGCCGCCCGCGAGGCCTACCAGGCAAACAACCCGGCCCGGTTCGAGACGCACGCCCGGCGCCTGCAGGGCCACCTGCTCGAGCCCTACGTCGCCTACTGGCGGCTGAGCCTCCGGCTCGAGGAGGCCTCGCCCGAGGACGTGCGCGGCTTTCTCGCCGCCCACCGCGACGGGCCGCTCGCCGATCGGCTGCGCAGCGAATGGCTGAAGGTCCTCGCCGATCGCGGCGAGTGGGAGCGGTTCGGCGCCGAGCTGCCGCAGCTCGTCAATCGCGACGTCGAGATCACGTGCTACTCGCTCCAGCACCGGATGCTGGCCCGGCCGGAAGAGGCCTTGCCGGAGGCGCGCTCGCTCTGGTTCGTGACGCGCGAGCTTCCCGAGGGGTGCACGCCCCTGCTCAACGCGCTCATCGCGGCGGGCGTCCTCACCCTCGACGATCTGTGGTCGCGGATTCGCGTGGCACTGGAGGCCGGGCGGGTGAGCCAGGCGCGCTGGGTCGCGGAATGGCTGCCCGCGGGCGAAGCTCCCGAGCCGCGCTCGCTCGAGCGGGCCGCGTCCAACCCCGCGGGATACCTCGAGCAGCAGAACCACAACCTCAAGTCCCGGGCGGGCCGCGAGACGGTCATGTTCGCCGTCCACCGGCTCGCGCGCGTCGCGCCCCAGCAGGCGGCGCGCCATTGGGAGCGGATCGAAGCGCGTTTCTCCCGGGAAGAGCGCGCCTACGCTTGGGGCATGATCGGATACATGGGGTCGATGCGCCACGATCCCGAGGCGCTGGCCTGGTATGGGCGCGCCGGAGATCTCTCCGACCTGCAGCTCGCCTGGAAGGTGCGCACCGCGCTGCGCGTTGCCAACTGGCGCGAAGTGCTCGCGGCGGTGGATGCCATGTCCGACCGCGGAAAGGCGGTATCCGCATGGCGCTACTGGAAGGCGCGGGCCCTGAAGGCCACGGGACGGGCCGAGGAGGCGAACGAGATCCTGCAGCCGCTCGCGACGGAATTCGGCTTCTACGGGCAGCTCGCGCTGGAGGAGCTGGGCGGCAGGATCGCGGCGCCCTCCACCGGCTACAAGCCGGGCGCGGAGGAGATGCGCGCGATGGGCCAGAACCTCGGGCTGCGGCGCGCGCTCGAGCTCTACCGCCTGAGCCTGCGCGCGGAGGCCAATGCCGAGTGGGCGTGGGCGATACGCAGCTTCGACGACCGGAAGCTCCTCGCGGCGGCGGAGGTGGCGCGCCGGCACCAGGTGTACGACCGCGCGATCAACACCGCGGAGCGCACCATCGGGCTGCACGATTTCGAGCTGCGGTATCTCGCGCCCTACCGCGACGTGCTCAAGGTCCACACCGCGGGGCTGGCGCTCGACGAGGCCTGGGTCTACGGCCTGATCCGGCAGGAAAGCCGTTTCGTCACGGATGCGCGCTCCTCGGCAGGGGCGACCGGCCTGATGCAGCTCATGCCGCAAACCGCGCGCTGGGCGGCGAAACGGATCGGGCTCCGCAACTGGCGCTGGTCGCAGGTCACGGAAGTGGGCACCAATGTGGGGCTCGGAACCTACTACCTGCGGCACGTGTACGATACGTTCGACGGCCAGCCGTTGCTCGCCTCCGCCGCCTACAACGCCGGGCCGAACCGGGCGCGCGCCTGGCGCCCCGAGACCGCGATGGAAGGCGCCGTCTTCGCCGAGACCATTCCGTTCACCGAGACCCGCCTCTACGTGAAGAACGTGATGGCGAATACGACCTGGTACGCCCACAACTTCAACCAGCGGCTGCAGTCGCTCAAGCAGCGGCTCGGCACGGTCGGGCCCCCGCAGGCCGGCGAAGGCGGGCCCGCGGCCGCCGCGCTCGACCTGGTGATGAGCAGCGATCTGTCCGTCAGCGGCGAGCAGTAAACCGGGCTTACGGCGCCCGGCGCGGCCGGGGGGCGCAAGCGTCATGGAAATAACCGAAGTCTGCGTTCTGGGCGGCAGCGGCTTCCTGGGCCGGCACGTCTGCCATGCCCTAGCCGCCGCGGGCTATCGCGTGCGGGTGGCGACGCGCGACCGCGAGCGCGCCAAGGAGAGCCTGATCCTGCTGCCGACGGTGGAGGTTGCGACCGTCGACATTCACGACCCCGAGCAGCTCGATGCATTCGCGGGAGGCGCGGACGCGGTGATCAACCTCGTGGGGGTGCTGCACGACGGCCGCGGCGACCGCAGCTTCCAGGCGGCCCATGTCGAGCTTGCGCGCAAGGTGGTCGCGGCGTGCCGCAACCGCGGCATCGGGCGGCTGCTGCACATGAGCGCGCTCGCCTCCTCCCGCGACGGGCCGAGCCGCTACCTGCGCTCCAAGGGCGAGGCCGAGGCGATCGTGCGCGAATCGCGGCTGGCGTGGACGATCTATCGCCCTTCGGTCGTATTCGGCCCCGGGGACAGCTTCCTCAACCTGTTCGCGACGGTGCTCAGGTTCTCGCCCGTGGTCATGCTCGCCTGCCCGGGCGCGCGCTTCCAGCCGGTCTTCGTGGAGGACGTGGCGGCGGCGCTGGTGAGGAGCCTCGCCGACCTCGACAGCGTCGGCAGGAGCTACGACCTGTGCGGCCCGCGCGTCTACACGCTACGCGAGCTGGTCGAGACCGTTGCGGCGGTGACGGGACGGCGGCGGCTGGTGGTGGGGTTGAACGACAGGCTCTCCTACTGGCAGGCTTTCGCCATGGAGCTCTCTCCGGTCAAGCTCATGACGCGTGACAACTACTACTCAATGAAGGTGGACAACGTGTGCGGTTGCGACTTCCCCTTCGGCATCGCCCCCACGGCGCTCGAGGCGGTCGCGCACTCCTATCTGGGGAGCCGCACCCCGCGGGCGCGCTACCAGCGCTATCGCGGGCAGGCGCGCCGCGACGACTCGTGAAGACCTACTGCGTGGGCGGGGCGGTGCGCGATGAGCTGCTGGGCCTCCCCGTCAAGGACCGCGACTACGTCGTCGTCGGCGCGACCCCGGAGGAGATGGTCCGGCAGGGCTACAAGCCGGTCGGCAAGGACTTCCCGGTGTTCCTGCATCCCGAGACGAAGGAGGAGTACGCCCTCGCGCGCACCGAGCGCAAGACCGCGCGCGGCTACCACGGCTTCGAAATCCGCGCCGCGCCGGACGTGACGCTCGAACAGGATCTCGGGCGGCGCGACCTCACCATCAACGCGATCGCCCGCGACGCGGACGGCCGCCTCATCGACCCCTTCAACGGCGCGGCCGATCTCAAGGCCGGCGTGCTGCGCCACGTCAGCCCCGCCTTCGCCGAGGACCCGGTACGCATCCTGCGCGTGGCACGCTTCGCCGCGCGCTACGGCTTCCGCGTCGCGCCGGAGACGATGAAGCTGATGCGCGGGATGGCGGCAAGCGGCGAGGCCGACGCGCTGGTCGCGGAGCGGGTGTGGCAGGAAGTCGCGCGCGGGCTGATGGAGGCGAAGCCCTCGCGCATGTTCGAGGTCCTGCGCGACTGCGGCGCGCTCGCGCGAGTCATGCCGGAAGTGGACGCCCTGTGGGACGACGCCGACGCTGCGCGCGAGGCAATGCGGATTCTGGATGCCGCGGCGCGGGCGGGAGCGAGCCTGCCGGCGCGCTTCGCGGCGCTCGCTCGCGCGCTCTACCCCCTCGCGGTCGAATCGCTGGCCGCGCGGCTGAAAGTCCCTGCCGACTGCCGGGAGCTGGCGCTGCTCGCGGCGCGCCATGCCAATACCGTGCTGGACGCCGCCGAGCTCGATGCGGAGTCCGTGCTGGAGCTTTTCAACGCCGTGGACGCCTGGCGCCGGCCGGAGCGCTTCGCGGAGCTCGCGGCGGCAGCCTTCGCCGGCGAGCCGGACGCCGCCCCGGCGCAGGCGCGGCTCGAGCGCGCGCGGGCCGCCGCCGCGGCGGTCAAGGCCGGCGCGATCGCGCAGGCCTCGAAGAACACGACTGACATCCGCGCCAACGTGGACGCGGCGCGGCTGGAAGCCGTCCGCAAGGCGCTTGCGGACCGATAGTTATTCTCAGGGGAGCACAATGATCGATCTCTACACCTGGACCACGCCCAACGGCCGCAAGGTCTCGATCATGCTGGAGGAGCTCGGGCTGGCCTACCGCGTGCACCCGGTCAACATCGGCAAGGGCGAGCAGTTCGCGCCCGACTACCTGAAGATCAATCCCAACGGCAAGATCCCCTCCATCGTCGACCCCGACGGTCCCGATGGAAAGCCGATCGCGATGATGGAATCCGGCGCGATCCTGATCTACCTCGCGCGCAAGACCGGGAAGCTCTTCCCGCCGCCCGGGCGCGCGATGTACGAGGTGCTGGAATGGCTCATGTTCCAGATGGGGGGCGTGGGGCCGATGTTCGGGCAGACGCACCACTTCCTGCGCGCGGCGAAGGAGCCGGTGCCCTACGCCATCGAGCGCTACCAGAAGGAGACGCGGCGCCTCTACGGGGTGCTCAATGAGCGGCTCAAGGATCGCGAATACCTCGCGAACGGCTACACGATCGCGGACATCGCGACCTATCCGTGGGTCGCGCGCTACGAGTGGCACAAGACCGATCTCAACGACTTTCCGCACGTCAAGCGCTGGTTCGACGCGCTCTCGGCGCGGCCGGCGGTGCAGAAGGGAATGAACGTGCCTCAGGTCACGAAGTGACGAGATGCGGGTGACGAGGTACAGGTGACGAGATACGGGTGACGGACGAGGCGGGAACGGAGCATGAACATCGATCGAAGACGACTACTGTTGGGCGGTGCCGCCCTGCTCGTGGCGCCCGCTGCCATTGCGCAGCAGTGCCGGATGACGCCGCGCGATGCGCTGGGGCCGTTCTACATCAAGGGGGCCCCGATGCAGGCGGAGCTGTGCGCGAGCGGATCGGGCGGGAGCCAGAAGCTGGCAGTCTCGGGCCGGGTGCTCGGCATGCCGGGTTGCGTACCGCTCGCGGGCGCCCTGGTCGAGGTGTGGCAGGCGGACGCGCGCGGCGATTACACCCAGGTCGGGGGAAAGCAGGACGACCCCGGGTGCCTCCTGCGCGCGAGCCTGAGGACCGACGGCGAGGGGCGCTATTCGTTCCGCACGGTGCTACCGGGCGAGTACCCGGGCCGCCCGCGTCACATCCACTACCGCGTGAGCGCCGCGGGTTACGCCACGCTGGTGACCCAGCTTTATTTCGCGCGCGAGCGCGGCGCTGCCGAGGCGCTCGTCGTCACCGCCGTGCCGAAGGACGGTGTCCTGGCCGCGGGCTTCGATGTCACGCTCGCCCGGTCTTGAGCGGCGCTGACGCGTCCGCTCGATGCAGGCCCAACCGGAGTAGCGACGATGATCGACGGGCTGGTCCGCCTCCTGCTATTCCAGGGAATCGGGGAAGTCATCGCGAAGTTCCTCGTTCCGCTCGTTCCCGGACCTGTGATCGGGCTCGTGCTGCTGCTCGCGTTCCTCGTCTGGCGCGGCTCGGTGCCGGAAGGGGTGGAACTGGTGTCCGCCGCGTTTCTGCGCTACTTCGGCCTGCTGTTCGTGCCCGCGGCGGTCGGTGTCGTGCTGTTCTGGCCGCAGTTGCAGCGGCAGGCGCTCGCCATCGCCATCGCGCTCGTCGTGAGCGTGGTCGCGACCGTCGCGGCGGCGGCGCTGCTCGCGAAGCTGCTTGCGCGGGGGAAATCCGATGCGGCCTGAATTCCCGGCCATCCACGAGATCTGGGTCTATCTCTCGGGCAGCCCGCTGCTTGCGCTGATCCTGACGCTTGCGGCCTATCAGGCAGGCGTGCTGATTTACGAGCGCACGAAGTTGAATCCCCTTGCCAACCCGGTGCTGATCGCAGTCACGCTGATCGCCCTCGTCCTCGCCGCGCTCGACATGCCCTACGCGACCTACTTCGAGGGCGCGCAGTTCGTGCATTTCCTGCTCGGCACCGCGACCGTGTCCCTCGCCGTGCCGATCTACAGGGGGCTGCCATCGCTGCGCGGGCGCCTGCTGCCGCTTGCCGCGGCGCTGATCGGTGGAGGCGCAACCTCGATCGTCTCCGCGGTCCTGCTCGCGCGCCTGCTGGGTGCGGACGAGGCGATCGTGGGCGGACTCTACGCCAAGTCACTGACCGCGCCGATCGCGATGGGCGTCGCGGAGCGCATCAGCGCCTCCCCCACGTTGACGGCCGTCTTCACCGTCACGACCGGGATCCTCGGCGCGGCGCTCGGCCGCTTCGTGCTCGACGCGGTGCGGTGCCGGGAGTGGTGGCAGCGCGGGTTCGCGATCGGTGTGGCCGCACACGGCATCGGGACCTCCCGCGCGTTCAGCGTCAATCCCGAGGCGGGTGCCTACGCCGGGTTGGCGATGGGATTGCACGGCGTGATCGGTGCAATCGTCATCCCATGGGCGATCTCCGCGTTGCGCTGATTTGACGCAGATCAAGACCGGCGCCCGCACCGCGGCCTAGACTGCTCTCTGTTGGCGCACGCAGCGCCTCGCGGGTAGAGCAGGAGGCCGCCATGTTCAAGCTGGCCGTATTGGGTCCGATCGTGACGGGCAGCCTCGGCGTTGCCCGGCAATGCGTGGACTGCTACCGCTGGCGGCCGTCGTATGGCGGTGCGCCCTGCTTCGGATTCGGCCCGGGGTGCATGGAATACCGGCCGCAATCGCGCGACCGGGACGCCGCTTCGCCCCCCGTCAGGGCACCAGAACCGCCGCGCCGGTGATCCGCCCTTCGCGCAGCCGCGCGAGCGCCTCGTTGGCCTGATCGAGCTTCAGCACTTCCGTCGTCGTTTTCACCGGAACGCGGGGCGCAAGGGCGAGGAATTCCGCGCCGTCTCGCCGCGTGAGATTCGCCACCGAGCGCACGACGCGCTCGCCCCACAACAAGTCGTAGG
>DATBMB010000034.1:0-6406 GCA_036555035.1 Burkholderiales bacterium
GATGGCCGATTCCGGCGCGCGCGGCTCCGCGGCCCAGATCCGGCAGCTCGCCGGCATGCGCGGCTTGATGGCGAAACCCGACGGCTCGATCATCGAGACGCCGATCACGGCGAACTTCCGCGAGGGCTTGAACGTGCTGCAGTACTTCATCTCGACGCACGGCGCGCGCAAGGGTCTCGCGGATACCGCGTTGAAGACCGCCAATTCGGGATACCTCACGCGGCGCCTGGTGGACGTCACCCAGGACCTGGTGGTGACCGAGGACGATTGCGGGACTTCCCAGGGCGTGTCGATGAAGGCGCTGATCGAGGGCGGCGAGGTGGTCGAGAGCCTGCGCGAGCGCATTCTCGGGCGCGTCTGCGCGACCGACATCGTCAATCCCGAGAGCGGCAAGGTCATCCACCCGGCCAACACGCTCCTCGACGAGGAAGCGGTGGAGGCGATCGAGGCCTCGGGCATCGACGAGGTCAAGGTGCGCACGCCGCTCACCTGCGACACCCGCTACGGGCTGTGCGCCAAGTGCTACGGGCGCGATCTCGGCCGCGGCTCGCCGGTGAACGTCGGCGAGGCGGTGGGCGTCATCGCCGCGCAGTCGATCGGGGAGCCGGGAACCCAGCTCACGATGCGCACCTTCCACATCGGCGGCGCCGCGTCCCGTACCGCCGTCGTGAGCCAGATCGAGAGCAAGTCGAACGGGGTCTTGCGCTACAGCGCGGGCATACGCTACGTGACCAACTCGCGGAGCGAGCTCGTGGCGATCTCGCGCAACGGCGAAGTCGTGATCCACGACGAGAGCGGCCGCGAGCGCGAGCGCCACAAGGTGCCCTACGGAGCGACGCTCCTCGCGCGCGACGGAGAGGCGGTCAAGGCCGGGCAGGTGCTCGCGACCTGGGACCCGCACACGCGCCCGATCATCACGGAGTACGCGGGCCGCATCAGGTTTGAGAACGTCGAGGAAGGCTCGACCGTCATGAAGCAGGTCGACGAGGTGACCGGCCTTTCGACCCTCGTCGTGGTGGACCCCAAGCGGCGCGGCAGCGTGCAGGCGAAAGGGCTGCGGCCGCAGGTGAAGCTCATCGACGAGCACGGCCACGAGATCAAGATGGCGGGCTCGGACCAGTCGGTCAACATCACGTTCCAGATCGGCTCTATCATCACGGTGCGGGACGGCCAGGAGGTGGGCGTGGGTGAAGTGCTCGCGCGCATCCCGCAGGAAACGTCCAAGACGCGCGACATCACCGGGGGTCTCCCGCGCGTCGCCGAGCTCTTCGAGGCGCGCTCGCCCAAGGATGCGGGCGTGCTGGCAGAAGTGACCGGCACGGTTTCGTTCGGCAAGGACACCAAGGGCAAGCAGCGGCTGGTGATCACCGACCCCGAGAGCGTCGCGCACGAGTACCTGATCTCGAAGGACAAGCACGTGATGGCGCACGACGGCCAGGTGGTGAACAAGGGCGAAATCATCGTCGACGGCCCGGCCGATCCCCACGACATCCTGCGGCTGAAGGGCGTCGAGGAACTGGCGCGCTACATCTGCAACGAGGTGCAGGACGTCTACCGGCTGCAGGGCGTCAAGATCAACGACAAGCACATCGAGGTGATCGTGCGCCAGATGCTGCGGCGCGTGACTATCGTCGAGCCGGGCGACTCGCGCTTCATCACCGGCGAGCAGCTCGAGCGCGCCGAGGTGCTGGAGGAAAACGAGAAGGTGGAGGCCGCGGGCAAGAAGCCGGCGACCTACGAGTACATGCTGCTCGGCATCACCAAGGCCTCGCTCTCCACGGACTCGTTCATTTCCGCGGCCTCGTTCCAGGAAACCACGCGCGTGCTGACGGAGGCGGCCATCATGGGCAAGCGCGACGAGCTGAGGGGCCTCAAGGAGAACGTGATCGTCGGTCGCCTGATCCCCGCGGGCACCGGTCTTGCCTATCACCGGATCCGCCGGCGCCAGGGCGTCGCGGCCGAATTTGCGGAGACCGCGCCGGCGGCGGAAGAAGCCGCAACCACAGCCGAAAATCAGGAGCAGGTTGCTTGACTCAGGTGAGCTAAGCCCTTAAAATTCACAGTCTTTTTTCCCGCCGGTCGCCCCAGACGGGGAGCCCGGCGACAGCCGCAGTAAACCAGGCAGGGACGGTGGCGACGCCGTCCCCGCTTTTTTGGAACTGGCCAAGCGTTCAGGGCCTGGCCGGTAACGTTTAGGAATCAGTATCTTACTGGGTTCAACTCGGAGTCGAGCAGGCGCGTCAGCAATGCCAACGATCAACCAGTTAGTGCGCAAGGGACGGGCTCCCGCGCGCTGGAAGAGCAAGGTCCCCGCCCTCGCGGGCTCACCGCAGCGCCGCGGCGTGTGTACGCGCGTCTACACCACCACGCCCAAGAAGCCCAATTCCGCGCTGCGCAAGGTGGCCAAGGTGCGGCTCACCAACGGCTTCGAGGTCATCGGCTACATCGGCGGCGAGGGCCACAACCTGCAGGAGCACTCGGTAGTGCTGATCCGCGGGGGCCGCGTGAAGGACCTGCCGGGCGTGCGCTACCACGTGGTGCGAGGCTCGCTCGACACCGCCGGCGTGAAGGACCGCAAGCAGAGCCGCTCGAAGTACGGGGCCAAACGACCGAAGGCCGCCTAACCGGAAGGTCAAGACGATGCCCCGCCGCAGAGAAATTCCGAAGCGCGAGATTCTCCCCGACCCGAAGTACGGCAGCCTGGATGTCGCCAAGTTCATGAACGTCATCATGACCGGCGGCAAGAAGTCGGTCGCGGAGCAGATCGTCTACGGCGCGCTCGACCAGATCAAGAAGAAATCCGCGAAGGACCCGCTGGAAGTGTTCAACCAGGCGATCAACAACGTGAAGCCGATGGTGGAAGTGAAGAGCCGCCGCGTGGGCGGCGCCAACTACCAGGTGCCGGTCGAGGTGCGGCCGGTGCGGCGCGTGGCGCTCGCCATGCGCTGGCTGCGCGACGCCGCCCGGGGTCGCGGCGAGAAGTCGATGGGCGCCCGGCTCGCGGGCGAGCTGGCGGAAGCGGCCGAGGGCAAGGGCGGGGCGATGAAGAAGCGCGAGGAAGTTCACCGCATGGCGGAGGCCAACAAGGCTTTCTCGCATTACCGGTTCTGAGAGCTCCCCCCGTGCCCCGCAAGACCCCCATCGAGCGCTACCGCAACATCGGCATCACGGCCCACATCGATGCCGGCAAGACCACGACCACCGAGCGCATCCTGTTCTATACCGGGGTCTCCCACAAGCTGGGCGAGGTGCACGACGGCACCGCCATCATGGACTGGATGGAGCAGGAGCAGGAGCGCGGCATCACCATCACCTCGGCGGCGACGACCTGCTTCTGGAAGGGGATGGACAACGCCTTTCCCGAGCACCGCATCAACATCATCGACACGCCGGGGCACGTCGACTTCACGATCGAGGTCGAGCGATCACTTCGCGTGCTCGACGGCGCGTGCACCGTGCTGTGCGCCGTGGGCGGCGTGCAGCCGCAGACCGAGACCGTGTGGCGCCAGGCCAACAAGTACCGCGTGCCGCGGCTGATCTTCGTCAACAAGATGGACCGCACCGGCGCCGACTTCAAGCGCGTGCTGGAGCAGGTGCAATCCCGATTGAAGGCCCACCCGGTGCCGGTGCAGCTGCCGATCGGCGCCGAGGACCGCTTCGCGGGCGTGGTCGACCTCGTGCGGATGAAGGCAATCTACTGGGACGACGGCACCCAGGGCATGAAGTTCGAGGCGCGCGAGATCCCCGCCGAGATGATGGTGGAGGCCAGGAAGTGGCGCGAGAAGATGGTGGAATCCGCCGCCGAGGCGTCCGAGGAGCTGATGAACCGCTACCTCGGGGCGGGCGAGCTCTCGGTAGAGGACATCAAGAAGGGCCTGCGCACGCGCACCATACACGGCGAGATCTTCCCGATGCTGTGCGGCTCCGCGTTCAAGAACAAGGGCGTGCAGGCGATGCTCGACGCGGTGATCGATTATCTGCCGTCCCCGATCGACATTCCGCCGGTCAAGGGCATCAAGGAAAACGGCGAAACGGACAGTCGTCCGCCCCATGACGAGGCGCCGTTCGCGGGGCTCGCGTTCAAGATCATGACCGACCCGTTCGTCGGTCAGCTCACGTTCTTCCGTGTCTATTCCGGCGTGGTCAACACCGGTGACACCGTCTACAACCCGATCAAGGGCCGCAAGGAGCGCATCGGCCGCATCCTGCAGATGCACGCCAACGAGCGCGAGGAGATCAAGGAAGTGCGGGCCGGCGACATCGCGGCGGCGGTGGGCCTGAGGGACTACATGACCGGCGACACGCTGACCGACCCGAAAAAGATCATCACCCTCGAGAAGATGGAGTTCCCCGAGCCGGTGATCCACGTCGCGGTGGAGCCCAAGACCAAGGCGGACCAGGAGAAGATGGGCATCGCGCTCGGCCGCCTCGCGCAGGAGGATCCGTCGTTCCGCGTGCGCACCGACGAGGAGTCCGGGCAGACCATCATCTCGGGCATGGGCGAGCTGCACCTGGAGATCATCGTCGACCGCATGAAGCGCGAGTTCGGCGTGGAGGCCAACGTCGGCGCACCGGAAGTTGCCTACCGCGAGACGATCCGCAAGCCGGTCGACAAGGTCGAGGGCAAGTTCATCAAGCAGACCGGCGGGCGCGGACAGTACGGCCACGTCTGGCTGCGCATCGATCCGCAGCCGCCCGGCACCGGCTTCGAATTCGTGGATGCGGTCAAGGGCGGCAATGTGCCGCGCGAATTCATTCCCGCCGTCAAGAAAGGGATCGTGGAATCGCTGCCCAACGGAGTGCTGGCCGGATTTCCGATCGTGGACGTCAAGGCCACCTTGTTCGACGGCTCGTCCCACGACGTGGACTCGAACGAAAACGCGTTCAAGATGGCGGGCTCGATGGCGTTCAAGGAGGGCCTGCGCCGCGCGCATCCGGTGCTGCTCGAGCCCATCATGTCGGTCGAGGTGGAAACCCCCGAGGATTTCATGGGCAACGTCGTCGGCGACCTCTCTTCGCGCCGCGGCACGATTCAGGGCATGGAAGACCTGCCGGGCGGCGGCAAGGCGATCCGGGCGGAAGTGCCGCTCGCCGCGATGTTCGGCTATTCGACCACGATGCGTTCGCTCTCCCAGGGCCGTGCAACCTATACGATGGAATTCAAGCACTACGCCGAAGCGCCGAAAACGATCGCGGAGGCGGTGATCAACAAGTACACGGGCAAGGAAGAAAAGAAATAAGGAAGGGTTGCCATGGCCAAGAGCAAATTCGAGCGCACCAAGCCGCACGTGAACGTTGGGACGATTGGTCACGTGGATCACGGGAAGACGACGCTGACGGCGGCGATGACGATGATCCTGTCGAAGAAGTTTGGCGGGGATGTGAAGACCTACGAGCAGATCGATTCCGCTCCCGAGGAGAAGGCGCGCGGCATCACGATCAACACCGCCCACGTGGAGTATCAGACCGCGAAGCGCCACTACGCGCACGTGGACTGCCCGGGGCACGCCGATTACATCAAGAACATGATCACGGGGGCAGCCCAGATGGATGGCGCCATTCTGGTGGTCTCCGCGGCCGACGGTCCGATGCCCCAGACCCGCGAGCACATCCTGCTCGCGCGCCAGGTGGGGGTGCCGTATATCGTGGTGTTCATGAACAAGGCGGACATGGTCGATGACAAGGAGCTGCTCGAATTGGTGGAGGTGGAAGTGCGCGAGCTCCTGACGAAGTATGAATTCCCCGGGGACAAGACCCCGATCATCATCGGCTCCGCGCTGAAGGCGATGGAGGGCGACAAGAGTGAGCTGGGGGAAGGCGCGATCATGAAGCTCGCGGAGGCGCTGGATGCCTATATTCCGCAGCCCAAGCGCGTGATCGACAAGCCCTTCCTGATGCCGGTGGAGGACGTGTTCTCGATCTCGGGGCGGGGCACGGTGGTCACGGGGCGCGTTGAGCGCGGGGTGATCAAGGTGGGTGAGGAAATCGAGATCGTGGGCTTGAAGCCCACCATCAAGACGGTGTGCACGGGGGTGGAGATGTTCCGCAAGCTCCTCGATGAGGGGCAGGCGGGCGACAACGTGGGGATCCTGCTCAGAGGCACCAAGCGGGAGGAGGTGGAGCGCGGCCAGGTGCTGGCGAAGCCGGCCACGATCACGCCCCACACCAAGTTCAGCGCCGAGATCTACGTGCTCTCCAAGGAGGAGGGCGGGCGGCACACGCCCTTCTTCAATGGCTACCGGCCGCAGTTCTACTTTCGCACCACCGATGTGACGGGGAGCCTGGAGCTGGCGAAGGGCACCGAGATGGTGATGCCGGGGGACAACGTGACGATCACCGTTGCCCTCATTCAGCCGATCGCGATGGAGGAAGGCCTTCGATTCGCGATCCGCGAGGGCGGCAAGAC
>DATBMB010000031.1:0-5484 GCA_036555035.1 Burkholderiales bacterium
CAGCCGCGGGCCGGCATCGTCATGGAAACCGAGATCTGGCCGAACCTGATCCACGCGGGCCGCGCCCGCGCTATCCCGCTCTATCTTGTGAACGCGCGTCTTTCCGAGAAATCCTATGCCGGCTACCGGCGCTTCGCGGGGCTGGTGCGCGAGAGCCTGGCCGGGTTTGCGGCGGTGGCCGCGCAGAGCGAGGACGACGCGCGGCGACTTGCCGCGCTCGGGGCGAGGGAAGTGCGCGTCACCGGCAACCTGAAGTTCGACATCACGCTGCCGCCCGATCAGCTCGAGCTCGGGCGGCGGCTCCGCCGCGGCTTCGGAGAAGCGCGCCCGGTGCTGCTCGCCGCCAGCACGCGCGAGGGCGAGGAGGCGCTGCTGCTCGATTCGCTCGCGGGAATCGCCGTGCCGGGACTGCTGACCGTCGTCGTGCCCCGCCATCCCCAGCGCTTCGATGAGGTGGCGCGGCTGCTCGAGGCGCGCGGCGTGCGCTATCAGCGCCGAAGCGCGGATGCGTCGACCGACCCCGCGACGCAGGTCGTGCTCGGCGACAGCATGGGGGAGATGTTCGCCTACTATGCGGCGTGCGATGTCGCGTTCATCGGCGGCAGCCTCGTTCCGCAGGGAGGCCAGAACCTGATCGAGGCGTGCGCGGCGGGAAAGCCGGTCCTGATCGGGCCCTCCACCTTCAATTTCGCGGAGGCGGCGGAGCTCGCGATCGAAGCGGGCGCGGCGATCCAGGTTGCGGACCCGCCCGCGCTGGCGCGCGAGGCGCAACGGCTGCTGCTCGATCGCGACGCGGCGCGGCGCATGTCGCAGGCGGGGACATCGTTCGCGGGCACGCACCGCGGCGCGACCGCGAGGGTGCTGGAGCTGATCAGGCTCCGGGATCAATGACCGGGGGAGAGGGGACTTTGTACTCGGAGTCCTCGGTGATGACGAGATCGACGGGCTGATCGCGCTCGGTCGAGGGAAGCTCGGGGACGATCTGAAGCTCGAACGCGGCGGCGACAAGCGGAGGGCGCTTGCCGAGTCCGCGGATGAAGCCGTCGTAGTAGCCGCCGCCGTAGCCCAACCGCTCGCAGCGCCGGGTGAACGCGACGCCCGGCACCAGCACGAAGTCGAGCTGCGACGCCGGGACGGGCGGGCACATATCGGCACTCGGTTGCGGTATCCCCCATACGCCGGGAACGAGTTGCCGCGCGGGGTCCTCGACCCGGTGGAGCTGGAACACGCGGGAGCCGCGCTCCACTCGCGGCAGTACCAGCTGTCTGCCCTGAGCGAGCAGATCGGCGATCAGGTCCGCGGTCTCGAACTCGCTACCGAAGCTCGCGTAGGCCATGACGCAGCGCGCGCCGCGCCAGGCCTCGAGCGCGAGCAGCCGCGCGGTGATGCGGCGGCTCAGCGCGCGCCGCTCGTGCGCGGGCAGCGCGTCGCGCCGCGCAAGCACCTGCTTCCTGATTTCGCCCTTGTCACTCAGCGGTCGAGCCAGGTGTTGACGATCACGATGTCCTGCTCGGAGAGCTGCCCGGAGGCAGCCTTCAGCCGCAGCAGCGCCAGGATGTAGTTGTATTTCGCCTGCGCGAGGTCGCGCCGCGTCTGCGAGAGCTGCTGCTGGGCGTTCAGCACGTCGATCACGGTGCGCACCCCGACCTCCTGCCCGAGGCGCGTGGAGTCGAGCGAGCTCTGGCTGGAGACGAGCGCCGCTTCCAGCGCCCTCACCTGCGATACGCCCGTCGCCACGCCCAGGAACGTCTGCTGGGCGGTCAGCTGCGCGGTGCGGCGCGCGCTCTCCAGGTCCTGGCGGGCTTTCTCCTCGTTGGCGAGCGCCTCGCGCACGCGCGAGGTGGTGAGTCCGCCCTGGTAGATGGGAATCGCCAGCTGCAGCCCGACCACGCCCGATTTCGTGTCGGTGCCCGCAATGCCCACCGTGCCGGCACCGCTGCCCGAGTCGGTATAGGTTGCAAAGGCATCGAGCGTGGGGCGATGGCCGGCGCGGTTACGGTCGACCTCCTTGGCGGCGAACTCCAGGCCGGCCTGGCTCGCGCGCACCTGCGGGTTGTTGGTGCCCGCGGTTTCGACCCAGGGGGCGGGATCATTGGGCTCCGGGAAGCGCGGGCTGAATCGCGGCCCCAGCGGGGCGAGTGCCGGCGCCGGCCGGCCGATGATCAGCTCGAGAAAGCGCTTGCGGATCTCCAGATCGTTCTTGGCCGTGATCTCGAGCGAGACGGTGAGGTCATAGCGTGACTGTGCCTCGTGCGTGTCGGTGATGGTGGCGGTGCCGACCTCGAAGTTGCGCTTGGCTTGCTCGAGCTGGCGGCCGATCGCCGTCAGCTGCGCCTGCGCGAACACGATCGTGTCCTGCGCCAGCAGCACGTCGAGATAGGCCTGGGCGACGCGCAGGATCAGGTCCTGGGCGGCGAGCGCAAAGGTCGCGTCGGACTGCACGACCTGGGACTTCGCCTGATCGTATGCGGTGAAATTCTGCGAGCGGTAGATCGGCTGCGTGACCGACAGCGTCGCGAAATTGGAGTTGAACTGCGAGGTGGTCGTGCCCACCGTGGGGTCGCGCGAGCGGATCTCGCGGTCGTTGTATTGCGTGCCCGCGGAAACGGTGGCCGAGGGCAGAAGCCCGGAGAGTCCTTGCGGCAGCTTCTCCTGCCCGGCGCTCCAGGTTGCCCGCGCCGCCGCGTACTGCGCGTCCGCGCTCTGCGCCATGCGGAAGATCTCCATCAGGTCCGCCGCGCGCGCAATGGGGGTCGCGAGCAGCAGCGCGAGCGTGACCGGTGCGATGAAGCGCATCGCGCGGCTCAGAAGACGAAGCGCTCGGGCTGCACCGCGTTGCGAAGAGGCGCGATGCAGGTCTCGAACAGGCCGGTTGTGCTGTAGGCGCCAGCCGCAACGCAGGTGATGAGCCGCGCCTCCATGACCGGCGGCGTGCCCACCACGGCGATCAGCCGGCCGCCGCGCTGGAGGCACTTCGGGAACGCGTCGGGCAGCACCGGCAGCGACCCGGTCACCACGATGGCGTCGTAGGGCGCGTGGCGGTCCCAGCCGCGCGCGGCGTCGCCCGTTTCCAGGGTCACGTTGGCGATGTCATGCGCCTTGAGCGTCCCGCCCGCCGAGCGCGTGAACTCGGGAATGATGTCGACGCTGTAGACGTGCCTGCCGAGGCTCGCGAGGAGCGCCGTCATGTAGCCGCTGCCCGTGCCCACCTCGAGAATGCGGTCCGCGGGCTCGAGCGCGAGCTCCTGCAGCATGCGCGCTTCGAGCTTGGGAGCGAGCATCGTCTCGCCATGGCCGAGCGGGATTTCCATGTCGGCGAAGGCGAGCGCGCGGTAGCGCGCCGGCACGTATTCCTCGCGCCGCACGCGCAGCAGGAGATCGAGCACGCGCGGGTCCAGCACGTCCCACGGCCGGATCTGCTGCTCGACCATGTTGAAGCGGGCGCGCTCGACGTCCAATTGCGGGTTCATAGGGAAATTCAGAGGGTTACAGTGCGCTGCGGCGGTTGCAATTATCCCATAATTCGATTAGCGTTAGGGCTACACGTTGGGGGTCCTGATTGCCTCTGGCAATCGGGTGAGAGACACCCTTAGAACCTGATGCGGGTAATGCCGTCGGAGGGAAGCGTGGCCCGGGATTCTCCCGCCATCGCTCCTCCCGCAGCATCCCCGAGGAGCGAACATGAACGCCAACCCGAAATTCCTGAGCGCGACTGCCCACGTTGACGAGGCGGCGGTGAAGCCGCTGCCCAACTCGCGCAAGGTCTACGTCGAGGGCTCGCGCCCCGATATCCGCGTGCCGATGCGCGAGATTCAGCAGTCCGACACGCCGGCCTCATTCGGAGCTGAAGGCAATCCGGCGATCTTTGTCTACGACACCTCCGGCCCTTACACCGATCCGTCGGTGAAAATCGACATCCGCTCGGGCCTTGCGCCGCTGCGGAGCCGATGGATCGAGGAGCGCAACGACACAGAGGCGCTCGAAGGCCCCACCTCGCGCTACGGCCGCGAGCGCCTGGCGGATCCGAAGCTCGCGCAGCTGCGCTTCAACCTGAAACGCCATCCCCGCCGCGCGAAGGCGGGAATGAACGTGACGCAGATGCACTACGCGCGCCGCGGCATCGTCACACCCGAGATGGAGTTCATCGCGATCCGCGAGAACCAGCGCATCGACATGCTCTCGGAGCTTCTGCGCCGAAGCCACCCTGGGCAGGACTTCGGCGCCGCAATCCCGAAGTCGATCACGCCGGAGTTCGTGCGCGACGAGGTCGCGCGCGGGCGCGCCATCATTCCCGCCAACATCAATCACCCGGAAACCGAGCCCATGATCATCGGGCGCAATTTCCTGGTGAAGATCAACGCCAACATCGGCAATTCCGCGGTCTCCTCGGGCATCCAGGAGGAAGTCGAGAAGATGACGTGGTCGATCCGCTGGGGCGGCGACACGGTGATGGATCTCTCCACCGGCAAGCACATCCACGAGACGCGGGAATGGATCATCCGCAATGCGCCGGTGCCGATCGGCACGGTGCCGATCTCCCAGGCGCTGGAGAAGGTGGACGGGAAGGCGGAGGAGCTCACCTGGGAGATCTACCGCGACACGCTGATCGAGCAATGCGAGCAGGGGGTGGATTACTTCACCGTGCACGCGGGCGTGCGGCTGCCGTTCATCCCGATGACGGCGAAGCGCATGACCGGCATCGTCTCGCGCGGGGGCTCGATCATGGCGAAGTGGTGCCTTGCCCACCACAAGGAGAGCTTCCTCTACACCCGTTTCGAGGAGATCTGCGAGATCCTCAAGGCCTATGACGTGTCCTTCTCGCTTGGCGACGGGCTGCGGCCGGGCTCGATCTACGACGCCAACGACGAGGCGCAGATCGCGGAGCTGAAGACGCTCGGCGAGCTGACCGACATTGCGTGGAAGCACGACGTGCAGGTGATGATCGAAGGACCGGGCCACGTGCCGATGCAGCTCATCAAGGAGAACATGGACCTGCAGCTCAGATACTGCCGCGAGGCGCCGTTCTACACGCTGGGGCCGCTCACCACCGACATCGCGCCGGGTTACGACCACATCACGAGCGCGATCGGCGCCGCGATGATCGGCTGGTTCGGCACCGCGATGCTGTGCTACGTCACGCCCAAGGAACACCTGGGGCTCCCCGACAAGGACGACGTCAAGGACGGAATCATGGCCTACAAGATCGCCGCGCACGCGGCCGACCTCGCCAAGGGCCATCCCGGCGCGCAGATCCGCGACAACGCGCTCTCCAAGGCGCGGTTCGAGTTTCGCTGGGAGGACCAGTTCAACCTCGGGCTCGACCCGGACAAGGCGAAGCAGTTTCATGACGAAACGTTGCCGCAGGAGGGCGCCAAGCTCGCGCACTTCTGCTCGATGTGCGGCCCGCACTTCTGCTCGATGAAGATCACCCAGGACGTGCGCGAGTACGCCGAGAAACAGGGGCTGGCGGAAGCCGAGGCGCTC
>DATBMB010000065.1:0-3786 GCA_036555035.1 Burkholderiales bacterium
GTGGTGTAGGGCGGATTAGGCGACAGCCGTAATCCGCCGTTTACCCGCGAAGATCGGCGGATTACGCCTTCGGCTAATCCGCCCTACACCACTGCGGCTCGCGTTGCCCAGAGAAAATCCATGGCCGCCGTGACGGGTGCGCGGGGCCCGGATACACAGGGGCGATGAGCAAGGACGGGAGATTCGAGATCTTCCTGGCCACCGCGCCCGGCCTGGAGGAGGTGCTGTGCGCGGAGGTCCGCTCCAAGGGGTTCAACTCGCCCAGGGCCGTGCCTGGCGGCGTCACGATCAAGGGCGGGTGGCCCGAGGTATGGCGGGCGAACCTATGGATCCGCGGCGCGGGGCGGGTGCTGGCGGTCCTGGCCTCGTTCCGGGTGCTGCATCTGGAGGAGCTCAGGAACCGGGCGCGCAAGGTGCCCTGGCGCGAGGTGCTGCGCCCCGATGTGCCGTTCCGCGTCGAGGCGACCTGCGCCAAGTCGCGCATCTATCACTCCGGCGCCGCCGCCGAGCGCGTCGAGGCGGCGATCCGGGAGGCGGTGGGCGCGCCGTCCTCGCCGGAGGCGCCGGGGCTTGCGCAAGTGCTCGTCAGGGTGCGCATCGAGCACGACGTCTGCACCCTGTCGGTGGATACCTCGGGCGAGCCGCTGCACAAGCGCGGCTACAAGGAGGCCGTGGCCAAGGCGCCGATGCGCGAGACGCTGGCGTCGCTGTTCCTGCGGCAATGCGGCTTCGACGGCACCGAGCCGGTGCTCGATCCGATGTGCGGCTCGGGCACGTTCGTCATCGAGGCCGCCGAGATCGCCGCCCGCCTCAACCCCGGCCGCGCGCGCCGCTTCGCCTTCGAGGATCTCGCCACCTTCGACGCCGCCGCCTGGGGGCGCATGCGCGACGCAGCGAGCCGGCGCACCCCGCCGGCGCATCTCCGCTTCTACGGCAGCGACCGCGACCCCGGCGCCATCGTCATGGCCCGCACCAACGCCGAGCGCGCCGGCGTCGCGGACCTCACAGAGTTCCGCCAGCGCCCCATCAGCGAGGTCGCCGCGCCCGAGGGCCCGCCCGGCCTCGTCATCGTCAACCCGCCCTACGGATCACGCCTGGGCGACCGGAAGGCGCTCCTCCCCCTCTACCGCGCCCTCGGCCACACGCTCATGACCCGCTTCCCCGGCTGGCGCGCAGGTCTCGTCACCAGCGAGCCCACCCTCGCCCGCGCCACCGGCCTCCCGTTCCTCCCGCCCGCCGCCCCAGTACCCCACGGCGGCCTGCGGGTGACGCTGTATCAGACGGAGGAATTGCCGTAGTGGCTGGGGTCAGACCCACTGCTGTCCCATAGACGGATAGTGATTCTATAGGTCGCAAGGCTCTGCGCGCCGAACGCTGGCAAGGGTGTTGTTGCGAGAAACGCCCGAACCATCGAAGGAACGCGAGCCTTGCGCCACTCAGATACCGTATTCGCCCAGCTTCTGAAACTGGTGCCGAGACACGTTTTCAACACCCTGGCCAAAGCCCACCATAGCGGCGGTGAGCTGCGGCGGATGACGCGCTGGTCGCAGTTCGTGGCGATGGGGCTTGGGCACGTCGCGCGGCGCTTCTCCCTGCGCGATGTCGTCGCCGCACTGCAGGCGCAAGGTGCCCGGCTCTATCATCTCGGCGTGAAGTCGGTGACGCGCTCGTCGCTGGCGCGCGTCAACGAGCAGCAGCCCTACACCCTCTATCAGGAGCTGTTCGGCAAGCTCTACACCCAGGCCCAGGCGCTGGCGCCGCGCCACGGCTTCCGCTTCAAGAACAAGCTCTACTCGATCGACGGCTCCCTCATCGACCTGTCGCTCACGATCTTCCCCTGGTCGAAGTATGCGCTCGGCAAGGGGGCGATGAAACTGCACCTGGGGCTCGATCACGACGGCCTGATCCCCGCCTTCGCGGTCGTCACCGACAGCCGCGTGGGGGAGACGACAGTGGCCCGCCAACTGACGCTGCCGAAGGGCTCGATCGTCGTGTTCGATCGCGGCTACAGCGAGTTCGCGTGGTTCGTAAGTCTTTATTACAGCGGTATTTTCTTCGTCACGCGGCGTCGAGCCAACTCGGTCTACGAAGTCGTAGAGACACTCGCGACGAACACCGGCGACGGGATCGTCAGCGACCAGATCGTACGCTTCACCGGCTCGAAGGCCGTCAAGGCCGGCGTGCCCGAGCTGCGCCTCGTCACCTTCGACTGCCCCGACACCGGCAAGCGCTACGAGTTCCTCACCAACATCCGCCACCTGGCCGCCAGCACCATCGCCGCCATCTACAAGAGCCGTTGGCAGATCGAGCTGTTCTTCAAGTTCCTGAAGCAGAACCTCAAGCTCAAGGGCTTCTACGGCACCACCCGCAATGCCGTGCTCACGCAAATCTGGATCGCGCTGTGCGTGGCCTTGATGCTCGCCTATCTCAAGTTCAGGTCGGCCACCGGGCTGTCGTGCCAGCAGATCCTGCGCCTGCTCGACATCAACCTCTTCCTCCGCCGCGACCTGCTCGCCCTCCTGCTCGGCAAGCCCGATCCTTCCTATCGCCACCCCGCTCAGGCGGAGCTTGCCCTGTGAGCCGATCCTATGGGACAGCAGTGGGTCTGACCCAGGGGAGTGGGGAATGGGGAATGGGACAACCCGGCGTGTGTCCTCCCCATTCCCTACTCCCCCAACCGCACCCCCGGCGGCAGCGGGAACCCGCGCAGGAACTCCGCCGCCGCCATCGGCCGCTTGCCGGCGCGCTGCAGCTCGACCAGCTCCACCGCGCCCTGACCGCAGGCGACGGTGAGAGCCGGCGGATCGAGCACGGTGCCGGGAGGTCCTGAGCCGGGCGCGAGCCGCGTGCGGAGCACCTTGATGCGCTCCGCTCTCTCGCCTGCCGCGAACCAGGCGCCGGGGAAGGGCGACAGGCCGCGCACGTGGTTGTGCACCTCTTGGGCCGTGCGCGTGAAGTCGATGCCGGTCTCGCCCTTGTCGATCTTGGCGGCGTAGGTTACGCCCACGTCTGCTTGCGGCGCGCACACGAGCGCGCCGCGCTCGGCCAGCGCGTCGTGCAACTCGCCCGCGGTCAGATCCGGGCCGATGGGGACGGGCTCGGCGAGGCAGACCGGGCCGGTGTCGAGGCCCTCATCCATGCGCATGAGGGTGGCCGCCGTGGCGGCATCGCCCGCCATCAGAGCGCGCGCGATCGGCGCCGCCCCGCGCCAGCGCGGCAGGGCGGAGGCGTGCACGTTGAGGCAGCCGCCGCGGGGAGCCTCCAGCACCGGCCGCGGCAGGATCAGCCCGTAGGCCACCACCACGCCCACATCGGGCCGATGGGCGGCAAACGCCTGCTGCTGGGCCTCCTCGCGCAGCGAGCGCGGGCTGAGGACGGGCAGCCCCGCCCGGTCGGCGCAGATGTGGATCGGCGACTTGCGCTCCTCCAGGCCGCGGCCCGCCGGCCGCGGCGCGCGCGTATAGACGGCGGCGACCTCGTGGCCGACCGCCAGGATGGCGCCCAGCGTCGGCACGGCGAAGTCCGGGGTGCCCATGAAGACGATGCGCATGGTCTTGATCGGGTCAGACCCCTCGCCTCGAAGCTCTGCAATTCCAGCGCCGCGTTGACGCGAGGGGTCTGACCTCGATCCACGCCGCGCCGACGCGAGGGTCTGCCCCCCGCTACGTCCTCAGCGCGTCAGGCCCGGCCGGCCTGACACCCTTCCGGAACTTGCGTACGATGATGTCCCGCTTCAACCGGGACAGGAAATCGATGATCAGCCGGCCGTTGAGGTGGTCGATCTCA
>DATBMB010000068.1:0-11714 GCA_036555035.1 Burkholderiales bacterium
CCTCGAGCGGCTCCTCCGGCGGGTCGGCGGCCGCGCTCGCGGCCGGCCAGGTCTGGCTCGCGACCGGGGGTGATTTCGGAGGCAGCATCCGCACGCCCTCGAGCTACTGCTCGACGACGGGACTGCGCCCCAGCCCCGGGATGGTGCCGCGAACCTCCCGGCAGCCGTTCAATCCGCTTTCGGTGGAAGGGCCGATGGCGCGCGACGTCGCGGACACGGCGCTGATGCTCGATGCGGAAGCAGGCTGGCACCCGCTCGATCCCCTGTCCCAGGTCGGCCCGCATCCCAGTTTCTCGGAGGCCGCGGCGCGCCCGCGCAAGCCCGCGCGGGTCGCATTCAGCGCGGATCTGGGCGTTGCGCGCGCGGTGGACCGGGAAGTGCGCGCGGCATGCCGGGCGGCGGCGGAGAAGCTCGCGCGCGAGGGCGTGGCGGTGGAGGAAGCGCATCCCGACCTGGCCGATGCCGAGAAGACCTTCCTAACGCTGCGCGGTTCGGTGTTCGTCGCGCGCCACGCGCAGCTCATGGAGAAGCACCGGCATATGTACAAGCCGGAGATCATCGACAATACCGAGTTCGGGCTGAAGCTCACGCCCAGGCAGATCGTCGACGCCGAGATCGCGCAGGGCGAGCTGATCCGCCGCACTGCAAAGTGGTTCGAGAACTACGACCTGCTGATCTGCCCGGCGGTGACCTGCCCGCCGTTCGACGTCAACCAGCGCTACGTCGCGGAAGTGGACGGCGTGCGCTTCGAGGGCTACATGGGCTGGCTCGTCCTGACCCTCGCCATCACCGTCACCGCCTGCCCGGTGATCGCGCTGCCGGGCGGCTTCACCGCGTCCGGACTGCCGATCGGGTTGCAGCTGGTAGGACCGCCGCGCAGCGAGGCGAAGCTCATTGCGATGGCGTCGTATCTGGAAAAGCTGCTGGACGTGAAGCCGAAGACGCCGATTGATCCGCGTTGACCACCCCTGCACTTCGTGCTTCCCCTCCTTGAGAAGGGCGAGCCGGGGTTTCGAGGAGCATGCCTCCGAGCCGGCGAGCGCCCGACGCGATGCAGCGCGGCGGGATGGACGGGGAGGAGTGGGGTACAAAAAAACCCCGGCATAGGCCGGGGGAAACAGGGGAGGGATAGAACCGCGCCGCGTAGTGCCGGCACAGTCCTGGTGATATTCAAATAGCATGGGGCGTGCCAGATTGGATTGGTGATTGCTATCAAGGGCTTGTCGATGCCATCGGCATGGCATACCCCCTCAAACTGTCGTCGAGTGGAGACGGAACAATTTCTCGCGCGGGACATCTGGCTGAGCCGGAGCCGCTTTTTCTGTCGCCCGGCCCCGACAGCGGTGCCGAGGGTCGACAATTGATCGAATGAGCGAAGCGAAACGCCTTCCCCTGCAGGGAATCAAGGTGATCGAGCTCGGCACGCTGATCGCCGGGCCGTTTTGCGCGCGCCTGCTCGCCGAGTTCGGCGCCGAGGTCGTCAAGATCGAGCCGCCCGGCACGGGCGATCCCCTGAGGAAATGGCGCAAGCTGCACGAGGGCACGTCGCTGTGGTGGTACGCACAGGCGCGCAACAAGAAGTCGGTGACGCTCGATCTCAAGCAACCGGAAGCGCAGGAGATCGTGCGCAAGCTCGTCGCAGGCGCGGATGTCGTGGTCGAGAACTTCCGGCCCGGCGCGATGGAGAAATGGGGTCTCGGCTGGGAGCAGCTCTCGAGATTGAACCCCGGGCTCGTCATGGTGCGGCTCTCGGGCTTCGGGCAGACCGGGCCGTATCGCGACCGCCCCGGCTTCGGCGCCATTGGAGAGTCCATGGGCGGGATGCGCTACGTCACGGGCTATCCGGACCGCCCGCCGGTGCGCGTCGGCGTCTCGATCGGGGACTCGATCGCGGCGCTGCACGGGGTGATCGGCGCTCTGATGGCGCTCCACCACCGCAACGTCAACGGCGGGCGCGGCCAGTACGTGGACGTCGCGCTCTACGAAGCGGTGTTCAACATGATGGAAAGCGTGCTGCCCGAGTACGACATGTTCGGCTTCGTGCGGGAGAGGAGCGGCGCCTCGCTTCCCGGCATCGTGCCGTCCAACACCTACGTGACGCGCGACGCGAAGTACGTCGTGATCGGCGCGAATGCCGACCCGATTTTCAAACGGATGATGCACGCCATCGGCCGGCGGGACCTCGCGGAGGACCCCTCGCTCGCGCACAACGACGGGCGCGTCGCGCGCACCGAGGAGATCGAGAAGGTCATCGGCGACTGGGTCGCGGCGCACGATCTGGAGCACGTGCTGCAGGTTCTGGAGAAGGCCGACGTGCCGTCGAGCAAGATCTACGACATCGCCGACATCGCGCGCGATCCGCAATACGCGGTGCGAGAGATGATCCAGCAGTTCACGCTTGCGGATGGCAAGACGCTCAAGCTTCCCGGCATCGTGCCCAAGCTGTCGGAGACACCCGGCGCGACGAAATGGACAGGACCGGCCCTGGGCGAGCACACGGCCGAGGTGCTCGCCGGCCTCGGCTATGGTGAGAGCGAGCAGCGGGAGCTGAAGCGACGTGGCGTCATCTAGCCGAAGCGAGGAAAACCTCGCACCCGGCGTCCGCCGCGTCGAGGTCGTCTCGTGGGCGATGTACGACTTCGCCAACTCCGGCTATACCACCGTCGTCATCACGGCGATCTTCAATGCCTACTTCGTCGCGGTGGTGGCGGGCAACGCCCCCTGGGCGACTTTCGCCTGGACGGCCGCGCTCGCGGTGTCCTACGCGCTGGTCGTGCTGACCGCGCCGGTGATCGGCGCCTACGCCGATGTGCACGCGGCGAAGAAGCGATTGCTGCTCCTCACCACCGCGGGGTGCGTGGTGTTCACCGCCGGGCTGGCGCTCGTCGGGCGCGGGGAGATTGCGCTCGGCGTCGCGCTGGTGATCCTCTCCAATTTCTTCTTCAGCAGCGGCGAGAACCTGATCGCCGCGTTCCTGCCGGAGATCGCGCAGGGCGAAGCGATGGGAAAGGTGTCGGGATGGGGCTGGAGCCTCGGCTATTGCGGCGGGCTGCTTTCGCTCGGCCTGTGTCTCGTCTACGTGACCTTCGCGCAGGCGCGGGGCGCGACGGCCGAGGAGTTCGTTCCCGTCACCATGCTGATCACGGCAGCCCTTTTCGCCGCCGCGAGCCTGCCCACGTTCATCTTCCTGCGGGAGCGGGCGCAGCCCGTCGCCGGCGCCTCCGACGTCGTGAGGAGCGCGTACGCACGGGTCGCCGACACGCTCGGCCATGCACGCCGCCACGTTGACCTCTGGCGCTTCCTGGTGTGCGTGGTGTTCTACCAGGCGGGCATCCAGACCGTGGTCGCACTCGCCGCCGTGTACGCCCAGGAAGTCATGAAGTTCACCACCCGCGACACGCTCACACTGATCCTGGTGGTGAACATCACCGCGGCCGCGGGCGCGTTCGCGTTCGGCCACGTGCAGGACCGGCTCGGGCACCTGAGGACGCTCGTGATCACCCTGATCGGCTGGCTGATCGCGGTCGTGCTTGCGTGGATGGCGGAGAGCGTGACGATGTTCTGGGTCGTTGCCAACCTGGTCGGAATCTGCCTCGGATCCAGCCAATCGGCGGGGCGCGCGCTGGTCGGCTACCTGAGCCCGCCTGCGCGCACGGCCGAGTTCTTCGGCCTGTGGGGACTCGCGGTGAAGCTGTCGTCGATCCTCGGGCCCGTGACCTACGGAGCGGTCACCTGGGTCACGCTCGGCGATCACCGCTTCGCAATGCTGGTCACGGGCGTCTTCTTCGTGATCGGAATGGGAATTCTTGCCGGCCTGGACGTCGCGCGCGGAAGGCGTGCGGCGCTCGAGGCCCCGGGCGCAGCCTTTTCCGGCGGCACCAGTTAAACTATTGTCATCGCACGACAAGCACATCCTCACGGCATGGTCATGGGAGCGGCATGGCACTGAACTGGCTGGGCGGCGGCGACGCCGGCCACCCGCTGTCGAACCCGGTGCAGGCGCGCCAGGTCGTGGCCGAGCTGCCGGCCAAGGACGCGACCAAGGCGCTCGAGGAGATCACCGAGTGGCTCGAATCCCTCAACCATGCCGATGGATTCAAGGTCGACCGGCGCTACGAGAGCGTCGATCTCCTCGACGGCGCGGCCCGGCGCCACCAGCGGGAGGTCACGCAGGAATACCTCTCCACGCCGCGGGTGCAGAAGTTCCAGGAGAACCGGCTGTGGAACGCCGGGTTCGGCTTTTGCCGGGAGCTCGGCGAGGCCTATGTCCGGTGCATCAAGGAATGCGTGAGCGGATCGGACGGCGCCTCCGCCGCCCAGAAGGTCCTGCCGGCGATCGTCGCGCGCGCGATGCGCGCGCTCGCCCTGCAGCTCAAATGGACGCTGCTGCGCTACGGGCTCGTCGAGCGGCGCATCTGGACGCATCTCGCGCTGCTCTACCGGCTGGCGGAGGAACGAGCGATGACCGAGCAGTCGATCGCGGTCTATCCCGCTCCCCACGCCAGGAGCTCGGTGAAGCGCGAATTCCTGAAGGCGCTGATGCTGCCCGCCTCGTCGCTCGACGGCCTGACGCCGTTGAAGCAGCAGATCGCCGATCACGCGGTGACGCATTTCTCGGACGCCTTCCTGCTCTCGGCGCGGCCGCAAGGGTGCACCCACAGCTTCGATCTCGGGGCGCCCCGCGCGCCCGCGCGCCTGGTGCCGGAGGGGGCGCCGGCCGGATTGCTGTTCTTCGGAGCGGGGGAGGGGCTTGCCCGGCTCGACCGGCTCGTGGAGCAGATGGCCGCGCGGGACGGCATCCCGCAGGACTTCAACCTCGGCGAGGGCTATCACAAGGACGAGGTCGTCGCCGTGTTGAAGCACCTCTCCCAGTACTGGTCCGACAAGCCGCCGGCGCGCGGCTCGCAGCGCCGGCCGACGGCCGCGCGCATCACGGTCGTCCCGGGCGCGGACCAGGTGTTCGCGGTGCTGCAGCCCGGCACCGCCAACCCCCTCGATTTCAGCAGGAACCAGACCGCCGAGAGCTGGATCGTCGAGAACGTGAGCGACGGCGGCTACGGCGCGATCGTGCCGCGCCAGATGATCGACTGGGTGAAGGTCGGCGCCCTGATCGGGATGAAGTCCGAAGTCTCGGAGTATCTCGGTATCGGGTTGATCCGGCGCATCACGCGTGACGCGCACGAGCAGCGCCGGGTCGGCATCCAGATCCTGACCAAGACCGCGGTCCCGGTCACGATCTCGAGGGCGAACACGATGTCCTCCCTCAACTTCGACCTGCGGGAGGAGCCGGCGATACTGCTCACGGTCAAGCCCGACGAGCGGGGCGAGGTCGAGCTGCTGCTGCGCGAGGGGCTGTTCACCGGCCGCGACAGCCTCGAGATGACGCTCGCGCGCCGCGGCTACCGGATCGTGCCCGTGCGCACGATCGAGCACGGCGAGGATTTCTACTGGACGCGGTTCAAGGTCACGGTGCAGGACGCCTGATCGCGCGGCGGAACAGAGGGAGCGCATGGCAATCAACTGGCTGGGAGGCAAGGTCGATCATCCGATGTCCGACGCCAGGCGGGCGCGCGAGATCATCGAGGGGCTGCCCGCGAACGACCCCGCCAAGGCGCTCGAGGAAATCAACGAATGGCTGGATTCGATCAACCAGACCGGGGAGTTCAAGCTCAACCAGCGCTTCGAGAACATCGATCTGCTCGACAGCGCCGCCCGCGGCCACCTGCGCAAGCTCGCGCAGACCTACCTGTCGATGCCGCGCCAGATGAAGTTCCAGGAGAACCGGCTGTGGAACGCAAGCTTCGGCTTCTGGCGCCGGCTCAGCGACGGCTACCTGCAGTGCTTCAGGCAGTACGAGGAGGGCCTCATCGGCATGACCCTCGTCCGCAAGAGCCTGCCGCTCATCGTCGCCCGCGCCGTCCGCGCGCTGACGTTCCAGCTCAAGTGGATACTGCTGCGCTACGGTCCGATCGAGCAGCGCATCTGGTCCGATCTCGCGCAGATCTACTCGCTCGCCGAGCAGCGGGGGTTCGCCGACGGCGTGATGGCGATCTATCCCGGCGCGCGCGGCGAGAGCACCGTCAAGCGCGAGTTCCTCACGGCGATGATGTTCTTCGCGTCCTCGCCCGAGGGATTGCCGCCGCTGCGGCAGGAGATCGCGGAACGCACGGCGGCGTTTCTTGCGGCTGCGTTCCGGATCTCGAACAAGCCGGACGGGTGCACGCATTACGTCGATCTCGCGTCGCCCGGGCCGGCAGTGAGGATGTTCAAGGGGGTGGCGCCCAGGGACACGCTGCGTTACTTCGGCGCCGCCAAGGGCCTGGCGGACGTGCACCACGTGATCGAGAGAACCCGGGAGACGGGGGTGCTGCCCCAGAGCCTCAACCTCGGCGGGGACTACGCCAAGGAGGAAGTGGTCGGGACGCTCAAGCTGCTCGCCCAGTACTGGTCGGACAAGCCGCCGGCGCGAAGGTCCGAGCGGCGGCCCTCCGCGGGCCGCCTGACCGTGGTGCCGGGACTGAAGGACATACTCGCGGCGCTCGATCCTTCGGAAGACGACACGCTCGACTTCAGCGCGGGAGAGCGCCTGAGCTCGGGGGAGTCCTGGATCGTGGAGAACGTGAGCGATGGCGGCTACGGCGCCGTCATCCCCGGGGTCACGAGCGACTGGATCCGGGTCGGCACGCTGGTCGGCCTGCACGCCGAGGCGTCGAAGCACTGGGGTGTCGGGCTGATCCGCCGCATGGTGCGCGACGAGAAGAACCAGCGGCACGTGGGGATCGAGGTCCTGACGCGAACCGCGATCCCGGTCAAGCTCTCGCTGGCCCAGACGCTGTCGTTCACGGGCGGCGATCGCGACTCGGAGCGGGCAATCCTGCTGCCCGCCGGGGCCGATGCCAAGGGAGAGATCGGCCTCATCATGCGCGGCGGGCTGTTCAAGACTCGCGACGGCCTCGACATGATGGTGAGCGACAAGTTTTACGGGCTGACGCCCATCGGCCTGGTGGAAGGGGGAGAAGACTTCGACTGGGCCCGGTTCAAGGCCGTCAAGCACGGCGCGTGACGCCGCCCGCGATCAACGCCTCGATCTCGGCGTCGCCATAACCCGCTTCCCGCAGGATCTCCACGCTGTGCTCGCCGAGCCGGGGCGCGGGGCGCAGCGCGTCCGGCGGCGTCCGCGACCATGCCCCCGGAGCCGCCATCAAGCGCAGCCGGCCCTCCGTCGGATGCTCGGTCATCACGAAGAACCCGGATTCCCTCAGGTGCGGATCGGCGAGGACGTCCTCGACCGAGTTGAGCGGCGCCACGGGTATGTCGGCCTCTTTCAGAGCCCGCAGCCATTCCGCGCTGGTGCGCTTCGACATCTCGCCGGCGACGAACGCATAGACCTCGCCTATGTTGCGTGAGCGCGCCTCCTGGCTCGCGAAACGGGGATCGGAGTCGAACAGCTCCTGGCGCCCGATCAGGCCGAAGAAGCTGCGCCAGTGCTTGTCGTTGTAGATGAGGACGCACACGTAGCCGTCCTTCGTTGCGTACGGCGCGCGGTGCTCCGCCAGCATGCGCTCGTAGCGGAACGGCGGAATCGGCGGCTCGAACGTGCGCCCGGCCATGTGATCGCCAAGCACCATGTGTGCGAGCGTCTCGAACATCGGGACCTCGACCGCCTGGCCCTTGCCCGTGCGCTCCCGGCAGTAGAGCGCCGCCGTCACCGCGTTGACCGCGGCAAGCCCGGTGATGCGGTCCGCGATCGCGGTCGGCACGTAGCGGGGCCGGTCGGCGCCCGCGTCCGCGAAGATCGACGGCAGCGCGGACATGCCCTGGATCAGGTCGTCGTAGGCGGGCTGCCCGGCGTAGCGCCCGCCCTCGCCGTAGCCGTAGGCGCCGACGTAGACGATGCGCGGGTTCACGGCGGCGAGATCGTCGTAGCCGAGGCGCAGCCGGCGCATCGCCTGCGGCCGCACGTTGTAGATAAGGACGTCGCCCGTGCGGGCAAGCCGCAGCAGCGCCTCCCGGCCCGCGGGCTGCTTGAGATCGAGCACGAGGGAGCGCTTGTTGCGGTTGTGGTGCAGGAAAATGTGCCCCATGCCCGGGTGCCGCATGGGCGCGATCTGGCGCAGTACGTCGCCCTCGGGAGACTCGACCTTGATCACGTCCGCCCCGAGGTCGGCGAGGATCTGGGTCGCGAACGGGCCCATCACCACCGTGGTGAGGTCGATGACGCGCACCCCGGCGAGCGGGCCGCTCATAGCACCTTGCGCAGCCAGGCGCCGATGTCCTCGATTTCCTCCGGGCACACCGAGTGCGGCATCGGGTACTGGCGCCACTCGACGGAGTAGCCGAGCCCGGTGAGGAAGGTCATGGAGCCCGCGCCCATCACGATCGGAATGACCGGGTCGTAGACGCCGTGCGCCATGAAGATGGGCGTTCCCCGGTTCGCGGAGGAGGCTTCCTTCGGCAGGGCGTCGGCCAGCGGAAGGTAGGTGGAGAGCGCCATGACACCGCCCAGCTTCCGCGGGTAGCGCAGCCCCGTCTGCAGCGCGACTGCGCCGCCCTGCGAGAAGCCTGCGAGCACGATGCGCTCCGGCGCGATGCCGCGCTTCTCCTCGCGCTCGATGAGCGCCGCGATTCTCTCCTGCGATTCGCGCACGCCCCGCTCGTCGGCGCGCCGGGAGTGTCCCTCGAGGTCGCCGAGCGTCACGTCGTACCAGGCGCGCATGACAGCGCCGTTGTTGATCGTCACCGGACGAATCGGCGCGTGGGGGAACACGAAACGGATCGCCCGGGTACCGTCGAGGCCGAGCTCGTGCACGATCGGCACGAAGTCGTTGCCGTCGGCGCCGAGCCCGTGCATCCAGAGGACGGCTGCCGACGGGTTCTTTCCGGTCTCGATCTCGATGGAATCCAGCAGTGCCGGCATTGCTCCCATCACGCCGGCTTCGGCCGGATCGCCGACTTGGGCCGGAACGCCTTCACGATGAAGTCGTTGGTCTCGATGTAGGGCCCGCCGATCAGGTCGATGCAGTAGGGCACGGCGGCAAAGACGCCGTTCACCACGGTCTTGCCGTTCTCGTCCTTGACGCCTTCCAGCGTTTCCTTGATCGCCTTCGGCTGGCCGGGGAGGTTCAGGATCAGCGCCTGCTTGCGGATCACGCCGACCTGCCGCGACAGGATCGCGGTGGGCACGAACCTGAGGCTGACCTGCCGCATCTGCTCGCCGAATCCGGGCATCACCCGGTCGGCAACGGCGAGCGTGGCTTCGGGCGTGACATCGCGCGGGGCCGGACCGGTGCCGCCGGTCGTGAGCACGAGATGACAGCCCTCCCGGTCCACCAGCTCCGTCAGCGCCGCCTCGATGGCGGGCCGCTCGTCCGGAATCAGCCGCTTCACCACGCGCACGGCCGGGGACGCGACCGCCTTCTCGAGCCAGTCCTCGAGCGCCGGCAGGCCCTCGTCCTTGTAGACGCCTTGCGAGGCGCGGTCGCTGATGGAAACCAATCCGACCACCAATTCTTCAGAGGTCGTCGTCATAGGGGCGCAAGTATATCAGCGCGCGGAGCGCGTGATAGAGCGCTCGATAGCTGCGCGGCGGGCGGTTCTCGGCGCGCTCGCGCAGCGCGGCGTGCGCGAGCGCGCGCAGCTGCCGGATCTCCGCTGCCGGATATTCCGCGAGCAGGTCATTGATTGCGTCCGGATCGGCGAGCAGCCGCTCACGCCATGCCTCGGCGCGCTGGTGCGCCGCGACCTCCGCGCGCGCCGGGGCCTGCGCTGCGTCGAGCGCCGCGCGGATGGGTCCCGCCTCGACACTGCGCATCAGCTTGCCGATGTACTGGAGCTGGCGGCGCCTCGCCTCGAAGCCGCTGATGCGCCGCGCCTCCATCACCGCGTCGCGCAGCCGCTCGGGCAGCTCGATCCGTGCGAGTTGCTCCGCACGCAGCGCGACGAGCGCCTCGCCGAGCGCTTGCAGCGCGTGCACTTCCTGCTTGCGCCGGGTCTTGCTCGGCGGCGTCTCCGGGCTCATCACTGCTATGATATCGCTCGCTGCCGATGCCCGATTCGCATTTTTCCTACAGCGCCGACGCCCTGCGCCAGATCGCGCGCGACGTGCTCGATTACGCCGCGAGCCGGGGGGCGGGCGCCGCCGAAACCGAGGTGAGCGAAGGCGTCGGCCAGACGGTGACGGTGCGCCGGGGCGAGGTCGAGACCATCGAGTACAACCGCGACAAGGGCATCGGGGTCACCGTCTACCTCGGCAAGCAGAGAGGCCACGCCAGCACCACCGACTTCACGCCCAAGGCGGTGCGCGACACGGTGGACGCGGCACTCTCCATCGCGCGCTTCACGGCGGCGGACGAGTGCGCCGGCCTCGCCGACGCGGATCTCCTCGCGCGCGCCGTTCCCGATCTCGACCTGTGGCATCCGCGGGACCTGCCGGTCGAGCGCGCGATCGAGATCGCCCGCGATTGCGAGGCCGCGGGTTTTGCCGTGGACAAGCGCCTCACCAACTCGGAGGGCGCCACGGTCTCGACGCAGGGTTCGCACTTCATCTACGGCAACTCGCTGGGCTTTCTCGACGGGTTCCCCAGCTCGCGCCATGGCGTGTGGTGCGCGCTCGTTGCCGGGAAGAGCGACGAGATGCAGCGCGACGATTGGTTCGAGACGAGCCGCGACGCCGCGGACCTGCCGGATGCCGCAAGCGTGGGGCGGCGCGCTGGCGAGCGAGCCTTGCACCGCCTCGGCGCGCGCAAGATCGCGACGACGCAGGTGCCGGTGCTGTTCGAGGCGCCGATCGCGGCGAGCCTGCTCGGGCACTTCGTGTCGGCGGTCTCCGGCGGCAATCTCTACCGCAAGTCCTCGTTCCTGCTCGACAGCGCGGGCAAGCAAGTCTTTTCCCAGGCGGTCCACGTGAGCGAGCAGCCCCACGTCCCCAAGGGCCTCGCGAGCGCGCCGTTCGACGAGGAGGGCGTGGCGACGCATCCGCGCGATGTGGTGCGGAACGGCGTGCTGCAGGGCTATTTTCTCGGCAGCTACTCGGCGCGCAAGCTGGCGCTCCGGTCCACCGGCAACGCCGGCGGCAATCACAACCTGATCCTGCGCGACACCGGCTCCGATTTCCCAGGCCTCCTGAAGGCGATGGGCGAGGGATTGCTGGTAACGGAGCTTCTGGGGCACGGGGTCAACCCGGTGACGGGCGACTACTCGCGCGGCGCCGCGGGCTTCTGGGTGGAAAGGGGCGAGATCGCCTACCCGGTGCAGGAGATCACCATCGCCGGCAACCTGAAGGACATCTTTCGCGGCATCGTCGCCGTCGGCACCGACGTCGTGCGCCGCGGCTCCCGCCAGTGCGGCTCCATCCTGGTCGAGCGCATGACCGTCGCGGGCGATTGATTCAGTGCTAAAATCAACCATTTACGAATCCGCGAACGACCCTTTATGTTCTCGCGCAAGGACACCCTCGAGCGCTTCGATCCGCAGCTGTGGGAGGCGATCGAAAGGGAGAATCAGCGCCAGGAAGACCACCTCGAGCTGATCGCCTCGGAGAATTACGCCAGCCCGCGCGTTCTGCAGGCGCAAGGCTCCGTCCTCACCAATAAGTACGCGGAAGGCTACCCGGGCCGGCGCTATTACGGCGGTTGCGAGAACGTGGACATTGCCGAGCAGCTGGCGATCGACCGCGCGAAGAAGCTCTTTCGCGCCGGCTACGCCAACGTGCAGCC
>DATBMB010000052.1:0-7028 GCA_036555035.1 Burkholderiales bacterium
ATCCAGTCCTACCTGGTCGAGTTCTACAACCTCGCAAAGTCGGTCAAGGGCGCCGAGAAGGACAAGGGCGCGGCCAGCGCCATCGCCAACTTCGAGCAGCTGGTGCAGCTCGGGCGCAGCGGCAAGCTCGACGCCAACGACCAGCACATCGTCCACATCTGCGACTGGCTCTTCAACTACGCCTTCCAGGAGCGCGCGAGCGACATCCACCTCGAGCCGCGGCGCGAGGTGAGCAACGTGCGCTTCCGCATCGACGGCGCGCTGCACCAGGTCTACCAGATTCCCACGCCGGTGATCGCGGCGATGACGAGCCGCATCAAGATCCTCGGGCGCATGGACGTGGTGGAGAAGCGCCGCCCGCAGGACGGGCGGCTGAAGACCGTGACCCCGGACGGCGAGGAAGTGGAGCTCCGGCTCTCGACCATGCCGACCGCGTTCGGGGAGAAGCTCGTGATGCGGATCTTCAACCCCGAGAACCTGGTGAAGGACTTCAAGGAGCTGGGCTTCACGGAGGACGACGAGCGCAAGTGGAGCCAGATGATCTCCCAGCCGCACGGCATCATCCTCGTCACCGGCCCCACCGGCTCCGGCAAGACGACGACGCTCTACTCGACGCTGAAGCACCTCGCCGAGCCCGATGTCAACGTGTGCACCGTGGAGGACCCGATCGAGATGGTGGAGCCCGGGTTCAACCAGATGCAGGTGCAGCAGTCGATCGGTGTCGACTTCGCGAGCGGCATCCGCACCCTCATGCGCCAGGACCCCGACATCATCATGGTCGGAGAAATCCGCGATCTCGCGACCGCGGAGATGGCGATCCAGGCCGCGTTGACGGGCCACCTCGTGCTCTCAACGCTGCACACCAACGATGCGCCCTCCGCGATCACGCGGCTGCTCGATCTCGAGGTGCCTTCCTACCTGCTGCAGTCGACGCTCCTGGGCGTCATGGCGCAGCGGCTCCTGCGCACGCTGTGCCCCCACTGCAAGGAACTGCACGACCTCGACGATTCCTCCTGGGAGCACCTGGTCTCCCCCTGGAAGGCCGCCAAGCCCAAGGGCACCACCTACGTCGCAAAGGGCTGCCTCGACTGCCGCATGACGGGCTATCTCGGGCGCGTCGGCATCTACGAGACGATGGTCATGACCTCGGAGCTGAAGCGCGCGATCACGCCCGAGACCGATCTTGCCGGGCTGCGTGACAAGGCGTACAAGGAGGGCATGCGGCCCCTGCGGATCGCCGGCGCGGCGAAAGTGGCGGTCGGCCTTACTTCGGTGGACGAAGTGCTGCAGACCGCCCCGCCGCCCTCGGGCGACCGGCGCCAGCTGCCCAGATAGCAAGAAACGGGTGGCGCAGCCGCCCGGCCCGCCGTATTCTCGCGGGCATGAAGCCGAACGACACTCCGCTTGAAGTCATGCCGGCCCGCGCGCCCGGCGCCCGGGATTACGAGCGAATCGCCCGCGCCATCGGCTACCTCCAGCGTCATGCGAATGAGCAGCCCGGCCTCGCGGCCGCGGCGCGCCACGTCAACCTGAGCGAGCACCACTTCCAGCGCCTGTTCACGCGCTGGGCGGGTGTCAGCCCCAAGCGCTTTCTCCAGTACCTCACCCTCGAGCACGCCAAGTCCCGGCTCGCCGGCGAGCGTGGCGTGCTCGATGTCGCGGGCGCCGTCGGCCTGTCCGGACCGGGACGGCTGCACGACCTCTTCGTGACACTGGAAGCGATGACGCCGGGCGAGTACCGGACGGGCGGCGCGGGACTGGCGATCCGCTACGGGCTTCACGATTCGCCCTTCGGCGTGGCGTTGATCGCGGTCACCGCGCGCGGCATCTGCGCTTTGCGCTTCGTGGACGGCCCCGGCCATGGCGTCGATCAGCTGCGCCGGGACTGGCCGGACGCCGACCTGCGCCATGACCCGGCCGCGATCGCACCGGTTTCCGAGCGCCTGTTCCGGCCGCTTGCGTCACCTCGGGGCCGCCCGCTCGCGCTCCTCGTCCAGGGGAGCAATTTTCAGGTGAAGGTGTGGCGGGCGCTGCTCGAGCTGCCCTTCGCGACGGTGACGACCTACGGCGAGATCGCCGCGCGGATCGGCGCCCCGGGCGCGGCGCGCGCGGTCGGCACGGCCGTCGGGGGAAATCCCGTCGCATGGCTCATCCCCTGCCACCGCGTGATCCGCGAGTCGGGCGCGCTGGGCGGCTACCGCTGGGGCGCGGAGCGCAAGGCGGCCATGCTCGGCTGGGAAGCCGCGCGCAGCTCCGTGTGACGAGTGATGCGTGAACGGCGATGAGTGATAATGGCGCCACTCACTGCCGCCGATCGCCCATCGTCAATGAAGGACACGCTCAAGCCGGGACTGACCCACCAGTTCAAGTTCAGGATTCCGCCCACCAAGACGGTCCCGCAGCTCTACCCCGAATCCGAGATGTTCCGGGAGATGCCGGAGGTCTTCGCCACCGGCTTCATGGTGGGGCTCATGGAGTGGGCCTGCATCGAGGCGCTGCGCCCGCACCTCGACTGGCCGCGCGAGCAGTCGCTCGGCACGCACGTCAACTTCTCCCACCTCGCGGCGACTCCGCCGGGACTGACGGTGACGGTGGACGTGCGGCTCGACCGGATGGAGGGCCGCAAGCTCACGTTTTCCATCCGCGCCCACGACGGAGTGGATCAGATCACCGAGGGCACGCACGAGCGCGTCGTGATCGACGGCGCCCGCTTCGCCGCCCGCCTCGCCGAGAAGGCGCGGACAACGCCGCGCTAGCAACGCCATGGCGCAATCGGCATACGTCCCCAGGGCCCAGGAAGCGCGCAACAAATCCGTCGTCGAGCGCTATTTCCGGGAGGTGCTGGACGAGGGGCGGATCGAGCGCATGCCGGATCTTCTTGCGCGCGATGTAGTGCTGCATCGCCCCGGCTTCGACGTGATCGGCCTCGACGCCGCGATGAAGCGCCTGCGCGCCGTGCTCGAGGATTTCTCCGCTTTTTCCACCGAGCTCTCGGGATTAATGGCGGAGGGCGATATGGTCGCGGCGCGCGTCTCCCACCGCACGCGCGTGCGTGCCCACGCCTTCCGCAGCCGCGCGGGTGAAGTGAATCTCGCGCGGGAGCAGCCGCTCGACTGGACTGCGCTGGTGCAGTTCCGCTTCCAGGACGGCAAGATTGCGGAGGAGTGGGTCATGCGCGATGAGCTGGGAATGCTCCTGCAGATGGGCCGGGTCACGGTCCAGCCGTGATTGCTCCGCGCGCGGCGCCGTCCGCGCCTTGCGGAAAAAGCCCATTCAGGCCATGATTCGCATGGCGCCCGGAACTGCCCGCGGCGCGCGCATGGGAGGGGATCCAATGATAACAATTCGCAGCCGGTCTTCGCTCGTCTTTTTCCTGTTGCTGGCCCTGGGCCTGCACGCGCCGCTCGCCGCGGCCGCCGAGCCGCCGAAGCTGGACGCCGCGAATACCGCGTGGATGCTCACCTCCTCGGTGCTGGTCCTCTTCATGACGCTGCCCGGACTGGCGCTCTTCTACGCCGGACTCGTCCGTATGAAGAACGTGCTCTCCGTCCTCATGCAATGCTTCGCGATCACCTGCGTCGTGACGCTGGCGTGGGTCGTGGTCGGCTACAGCATCGCATTCGGCGACGCCGGCTCGCTCAATGCCTGGTACGGCGGCTTCGGCAAGGCCTTCTTCTCCGGAATCGACGCCAAATCCATCAAGGTCAACGGCGTTCCCGAGACGATTTTCGCGATGTACCAGTTGACCTTCGCGATCATCACGCCCGCGCTCGTCGTGGGCGCCTACGCGGAGCGCGTGAAATTCTCCGGCATGCTCCTCTTCAGCGTGCTCTGGCTGCTCGTCGTCTATTGCCCGGTCGCGCACTGGGTATGGGGCGACGGCTGGCTCGCCAAGCGCGGCCTCATGGATTTCGCGGGCGGGACCGTCGTGCATCTGAACGCCGGGGTCGCCGCGCTGGTCTGCGCGCTGATGCTGGGCCGGCGCAGAGGATTCCCGGACACGGCCATGCCGCCTCACAACATGACGATGGCAGTGACGGGCGCGTGCATGCTGTGGGTAGGCTGGTTCGGATTCAACGCCGGCAGCGCGCTCGCTGCCGACGGGGCGGCGGGCATGGCGATGATCGTGACCCACATCGGCGCGGCCACGGGAGCATTTGCCTGGATGGTGTGCGAGTGGATGCGCTACGGCAAGCCCTCCGCGCTCGGCATCGCGACCGGCATGGTTGCCGGGCTCGGCACGATCACGCCGGCGTCCGGCTTCGTCGGGCCGCTGGGCGCGCTCGCGATCGGAGCGGCGGCCGGCGTGCTGTGCTTCTTCGCCACCAGCTACATGAAGCAGGCGCTGAAGGTGGACGACTCGCTCGACGTGTTTCCCGTGCACGGTATCGGCGGGCTCCTGGGAACGATACTTACCGGCGTTTTCGTCGCGGCCGCCCTTGGCGGCAACGGCTATCCCGAGAAGGTGACGATGGGCGACCAGGTGCTGGTGCAGCTGACCGGCGTCATCGCCGTCGCGGCCTGGTCGGCGGTCGGCACGTGGATCCTGCTCAAGGTGAGCGACGCCGTGGCCGGGATGCGCGTGCAGGCTGACGAGGAGACCGAGGGCCTCGATACGGTGCTGCACAACGAAAAGGGTTATAACCTCTAATTACCGGTAAATCCGGACGCTCACGCGCCGGTTTACCTACGCGCGATCGAACGGACGAACTCAGGTACGGGAGTCACAGCCCGCCACCTCGCGTCGCCGTTCATCGCGCGTTCGTTCGCCTGCCCCGAGGGAATAGTTCAAGGCTCCCGGGCGTTTGTCGCATCCAGAAGGATCCTAAGATCCCCCGAGGAACGGCAAGGCTCAGCGATCAACCGACTGGAGTAGTCCATGTCGCGAATCACCCAAGTGCTCGCAAGTGCCCTGTTGGCGGCGGCCGCCCTGGGCGGACCGGCCATGGCGCAGGAGCCGGCCAAGCGCCCGCCCTTCGCCACGACCAAGGTTGACGGCACCGATAACGTCTACATCTTCCGCTACGGCAACCACCAGTCGATGTTCGTCGTCACCAAGGACGGCGTGATCGCCACCGATCCGATTTCCTACGGGCGTCCCCAGGCCGCGGTCACCTACCTGGAGGAGATCCGGAAAGTGACGAGCCAGCCGGTCAAGTACGTGGTCTACAGCCATCATCACTTCGACCACATCGCGGGCGGCAAGCCGTTCAAGGACGCCGGCGCCAGGTTCGTCTCGCACCGGCGGGCCTGGGAGCGCCTGAACAACATTCAGGACCCCCACACGGTTCTCCCCGACGAGGTGGTTGACGACCGGGCGGCGATCAGCCTCGGCGGCACGACCCTCGAGCTCACCTACCACGGGCTCAATCATTCGGACAGCACGCTGGTGATGCGCCTGCCGAAGGAGAGAATCATCTTCCTCGTGGACACCATCCCGGTCGGCTCGGTGCCGGGCCGCGGCATGATCGACTTCTACCCGCTCGAGACCGAGGAATTCATCAAGAAGGTGCTGGCGATGGACTGGGACCGCATGATCCCGGGCCATCCCGGGCAGCCCGGCGGGCGCCTCGGGACCAAGAAGGACGTGCAGGACCAGCTCGATTTCCTGCAGTACGCCTCCGAGACGGTGAAGGCGATGGCGCGCGAGGGCAAGTGCTGGGAAGGCGTGGAGAAGGGGCTCGCGCTTCCGAAGTACGAAAGCTGGCCCGGCTACGCCAACAACCTGCATTTTGTGGCGCGGCGCTACTGCGGGCTCTGGGGTCGCGGGACCTGAGCCTCAGCCGCCGGCGCGAGTGAGCTTCAGGTCGCACTTGCGCGACCCCAGTATTCCCGAGCCTCGATAGCCCTGGGCGTCGAACCGCCCGTCGAATCGAACCGGATAGCTCGCGCCGTACGCTGACTTCATGCTCGAAATACCGCTGCCCGCCAGCGCGAGCCGGTCATCGTCGGCCACTCTGCCCTGGAACTGCCCGGAACGGGGTTGTCCCAGCTTGCCCCAGGTAACGCGAGCCTCGCCGGAACGAATCTCGGCCTTGCCATCCCAGCCCCCCGCAGTGAATTCCTTGAACGCTTCGCACTCGAACCGGGCGTTCCAGGATCCGTCGAATCGCCCGGCGTTGACTGCAGGCGCGGCTGGAGGCTTCGCCACCGGCACGCTCCGGTCTCCGGCTTTCGGCGTTGCCGCGGCCGCAACTTTCGCCTTCGTTTTTGCGTCCGCCACGCGCTTGGCCTCGGCCGTGGCGAGTGCGTCCAGACGCGCGCGAGCGAGCGGGGCGAACGTGCCCTCGGGATATCTGGCGAGATAGGCATTGAGCTCCGCGGGATTGCTCGAGTTGCGCACCGACTCCCAGAACAGGGCTTCCTGCTCCGGGCGTCCGCTCTTGGGCGCATCAGTTTGCGGCGATTGGACCGCGGCCCTGCGCTCCGGAGGCGGTGGCGCTGCCCTGGCCGCGGCTTTCGACTTCGCCTCGGCCGCGGCGAGGGCGGCGATGCGGGCGCGCGCGAGCGGCGCAAACGTGCCCTCGGGATATTTCGCGAGATAGGCTTCGAGCTCCGCCGGGTTGTTGCTGCCGCGCACCGATTCCCAGAAGACCACTTCATCCGGCTGTGCCCGGGCGGGCGCCGGCGGCTCCTTGGGCGCTGCGGCTGACCGTTCCGCCGCGGGCGGTAGCGTGCCCGTCCGGTGCGAAACGAATTGCCAGACGCCTGCTCCGGCCACGAGCGCAACGACCCCCGCTGCGATCGCCCATGCTCCGCGCCACGCGGGCCCCCGCAGCGGAGCCGATGCCGCGCCTGACCCGGGCGGGACGGTTTGCGCGCGCGGCGGGCTGCTCGGATCCACGGCGGCGGCCGGCTTGAGAATCTCGGCGATGATCGTCTCTTCCGACACCGCCGGGCTCACGGGCGCGGCGTGAGCTTCGAGGAGCGCGGCGTGGAACGCCGCGGCCGTCTGGTAGCGGTCCTCCGGCCGCTTCGCCAGCGCCTTCGCGACGATCGCGTCGTAGCGATCCCAGCGATGGCCGGGA
>DATBMB010000058.1:0-1513 GCA_036555035.1 Burkholderiales bacterium
CAATGGCTATGCGCCGGCGCCAATCGTATTTGGCGATGCCGCGAGTTGGCGAAAGCTATAAGGGGGTCTTATGCGAGCAGTGCTGCCGTTCCTCGTTCTTGCGCTCGCGCCTTGCGCAGCGCTCGCCGATTTCACGGGCCACGTGGTGAAGGTGAGCGATGGCGAATCGCTGACGGTGTTGGTCAACAAGAGGCAGGTTCGTGTCCGCCTCGAGGGCCTCGACGCACCCGAGCGAGGGCAGCCGTTCAGCAGGAACTCCAGGCAGTCCCTGGCGGCTATATGCGCCGCGAAGGAAGCCGTGGTCGTGGACCGCGGCAAGGACGGGAACGGACGCACGATCGGCGGCGTGACCTGCGCGGGAGTGGAAGCGAGCACCGAGCAAGTACGGCGGGGGATGGCCTGGGTACTCGCCCGCTATGTCCCGTTGGGCTCGGCGCTCTACGAGCTGGAGGCGTACGCCCGGTTGCGCCAGCTTGGTCTCTGGGCGGATCCGCAGCCCGTCGCGCCCTGGGACTGGCATCAGGTGAAGCAGAAATCCTGGTCGGGGCGGTGAGATTTGAACTCACGACCACCGGCACCCCATGCCGGTACGCTACCAGACTGCGCTACGCCCCGAAGGGTGGAATTTTACCCCTGGAGCTGCTCGAGAACCGCGCGCAGCTCGCGCTTGATCGCGGCGACGTCGACCCCCGCCCCCTGAACGACGCGCAGCTCGCGCGGCGCCGCGGGCTCTGATTTTTCTTCAGGCTCTGCCCTGGAGTTGTCGAGGCGCGCATTGTCCAAACGATTACGCGCGCCGCTTATGGTGAAGCCTTCCTCGTAGAGCAGCTGCCGGATGCGGCGGATGAGCAGCACCTCGTGGTGCTGGTAGTAGCGGCGGTTGCCGCGCCGCTTGACGGGCTTCAGCTGGGTGAATTCCTGCTCCCAGTAGCGCAGCACGTGCGGCTTGACGCCGCAAAGCTCGCTCACCTCACCGATGGTGAAGTAGCGCTTCGCCGGGATCGGCGGAAGTTCAGCTTTCCTGCGGCTTGGCTCCATGGCGCGCCTTTTCCACCATCGCCTTCAGCTTCTGGGAGGCATGAAAGGTGACGACCCGGCGGGCGCTGATCGGAATCTCCTCGCCGGTCTTGGGATTGCGGCCCGGGCGCTGCGGCTTGTCGCGCAGCTGGAAGTTGCCGAAGCCGGAGAGCTTGACGCTCTCGCCCCGCTCGAGCGCCCCGCGGATCTCCTCGAAAAACGCTTCGACCATGTCTTTGGCCTCGCGCTTGTTCAGCCCGACCTTCTCGAACAGGAGGTCGGCCAGCTCGGCCTTCGTCAAAGTCATCACGGGCTCCCTGATTCCCTTTTATGTTCGGAGACTTGCAGCAAATTTGCGGCTTAGCAGGGCCACCAGCGCGTCGCGGGCAGCGTCTGCCTCCGCATCCGTAAGGGTTCGTTCAGTATGTTGCATAACTACCCGGAAAGCAAGGCTTTTCCGGTCAGCCGGGACTCCCGCGCCGCGGAATAAGCTAAG
>DATBMB010000235.1:0-43488 GCA_036555035.1 Burkholderiales bacterium
CGGCACCCGACGATCAAGATGCTTGCGTTGTCGTTCCTGATCCTGATCGGGGTTGCGCTGATCGGGGAGGGCTGGGACCTGCACATCCCGAAGGGCTACATCTACTTCGCGATGGCGTTCTCGGTGGCGGTGGAAATGCTCAACCTGCGGATGCGCGCGCGCCGGGCCGCCCCGCTGCACCTGCGGCGGCAGCTGCCGCGGCCGGAACCAGGGGACGACTCGCGCGGCGTCAGCTGAAGGCGGCGATGCCGGTCTGCGCGCGCCCGAGGATGAGGGCGTGGATGTCGTGAGTGCCCTCGTAGGTATTCACGGCCTCGAGGTTCATCACGTGCCGGATGACGTGGAACTCGTCGGCGATGCCGTTGCCGCCGTGCATATCGCGCGCCGCGCGCGCGATATCGAGCGACTTGCCGGCCGAGTTGCGCTTGGCGAGCGAGATCATCTCGGGCGTCGCGCGACCCTCGTCCATCAGCCGCCCGATCCGCAGCGCCGCCTGCAGGCCGAGGGTGATCTCGGTCTGCATGTTCGCGAGCTTCAGCTGAATCAGCTGGTTGGCCGCGAGCGGGCGCCCGAACTGCTGGCGGTCCATGACGTAGCTGCGCGCCGCGTGCCAGCAGAATTCCGCCGCGCCGAGCGCCCCCCACGAGATTCCGTAGCGTGCCTTGTTGAGGCAGGAGAACGGGCCCTTCAACCCTGACACGCCGGGCAGCAGATTTTCCTCCGGAACGAACACCTGCTCCATGACCACCTGCCCGGTGGGCGACACGCGCAGGCTGAACTTGCCCTCGATCTTCGGCGTCGACAGCCCCTTCATGCCCCGCTCGAGGAGGAAACCACGGATTTCTCCGGCGTCGTCCTTGGCCCAGACGAGAAGCACGTCGGCGATCGGCGCGTGGGTGATCCACATCTTCGCGCCCTGGAGCACGTAGCCCCCGTCCGCTTTCCGCGCCCGGGTCACCATGCTGTAGGGGTCGGATCCGGAATCCGGCTCGGTCAGCCCGAAGCAGCCCACCCATTCGCCGGTCGCGAGCCGCGGCAGGTACTTCTTGCGCTGCGCCTCGCTGCCGAACTCGTGAATCGGATACATGACGAGGCTCGATTGCGCGGACATTGCCGAGCGGTAGCCGCTGTCCACGCGCTCCAGCTCGCGCGCCAGCAGCCCGTAGGACACGTAATTCACGCCGGCGCAGCCGTAACCCGGCAGCGTCGAGCCGAGGAAACCGAGCCGGCCCATCTCGTTGAGGATCCCGCGGTCGAAGCGCTCGTGCCGGTGCGACTCCAGCACCCGCGGCATGAGCTTCTCCTGGCAGTAGGCGCGCGCGGAATCGCGCACCATCCGCTCCTCGTCCGTCAGCTGCTCGTCGAGCAGCAGGGGGTCGTCCCACTGGAACGCCGGCTTGGTGGTTGGAATCGGTGCGGTCATGAAACGCTCTTGGGGAAAGATGGGTGCATTTTACGCCCTCAGGATTTCCGCGGCTGCTCGATCGTGCCCATGTGGAAGGGGTATTCGCCTCTCCGGCGATCTTCAAAGTAGTGGGTGAGGGCATTGCGCACGCTGGCGAAGGCGATGCGGTCCCAGGGAATCTCCGGCTCGGCGAACAGCCGCACCTCGAGCGTCTCGGCGCCCGGTCGCACGTCGGTATCGAGCAGGCGCGCGCGGAACAGGATGTAGACCTGGCTGATGTGGGGGATGTTGTAGAGCGCGTAGACGGAGCCGATCTCCACCCGGGCGTTCGCTTCCTCCAGCGTCTCGCGCATGGCTCCCTGGAAGGTGGTCTCGCCGTTTTCCATATAGCCGGCCGGCACCGTCCACAGCCCGTGGCGCGGCTCGATGGCGCGCCGGCAGAGCAGGATACGGTCCTCCCACTCGGCAATGCAGCCCACGACCATGCGCGGGTTCTGGTAGTGGATGGTCTGGCACGCGTCGCAGACATGGCGCGGCAGCGTGTCGCCGGCCGGGACCCGGAGCGCGAGCGGTGCGCCGCAGTTGCTGCAGAACTTCATCGGATCGGAAATTTCGAGTTAGACCTGCACTATATGGTAATACCGCAGCGTCCGGTGCGTGACCGCGGTGCTATCATTGACGCGCGATGCGCCCGTCGCACATCCTCCAGATACTCGAGCGGGAGTTCACCGGCACGGCCGCGGCGGCGCACACGCCGGTGATGCTGTGGGGCCCGCCGGGCGTGGGCAAGTCGCAGATCATCGCGCAAATCGCGCGCGCCCACGGCGTGCCGCTGATCGACATCCGGCTCTCGCAGATGGAGCCCACCGACCTGCGCGGCATTCCGTTTCGCGCGGGTGACCGGGTCGAATGGTCGGTGCCCGCGCTGCTGCCGGACGCGGTGCGCCATGGGCCGAGCGGAATCCTGTTTCTCGACGAGATCACCTCTGCGCCGCCCACAGTGACCGCGGCGGCCTACCAATTGATACTGGATCGCAGGCTCGGGGAGTACCGCGCCCCCGACGCCTGGGTGATCTTCGCGGCGGGAAACCGCCATGGCGACCGCGGAGTGACCTACGTCATGCCCGCGCCGCTCGCCAACCGCTTCACGCACTACGAGATCGAGCCCAACCTCGAGGACTGGGTGGCGTGGGCGCACGCGGCCGCGATCGACTCCCGCGTGATCGCGTTCCTGCGCTTCCGGCCCGACCTGCTGTTCGAATTCGACCCGGCGCGCAGCCCCGTCGCCTTTCCCAGCCCGCGCTCGTGGGAGTACGCGCACCGCGCGCTCGTCAAGTTCGACCGCAGCCCGGAGCTGCTGCTCGACGCGCTGCAGGCGTGCGTCGGGCCGGCGGCCGGGGTGGAGTTCAAGGCGTTCCTGGACAACATGGACGAGCTGCCCGACATCGACGCCATCGCGCGCGGGGAGAGCGCGCAGGTGCCGCGCGGCATCGACCTGCAATATGGTGTCGCTGCCGCGCTGGTGCGGCGCGCGGTGCTGGTGCGCGACCTGCCGCATGCGCCGGTGGTTTACGGCCACATCCTGAAGTACGCGAAAGGCTTTCCGCAGCGCGAGATGGGCGTGATGCTGGTGACCGATCTGCACCGCTCGATCGGCAGGCCGCTCATCACCGTGCCCGAGTTCTCCGATTGGGCGGCCGGCATCACCGACCTGATGCTCTACGACCTGAACGCGCCAGCACATTGAACGGGCCGCGCGACATCCCGACCAAGCTCGGAGCGGCGCGCACACGCCTGATCCTGGAGCGGCCGTTCATCGGTGCGCTCGTCATGCACCTCCCCCTCGTCCCGGTCGCGGCGGCACGCTGCGAGACGGTCGCGACCGACGCGCGCGCTATCTATTACAACCCAGCCTACATCGAGGGCTTGACGCTCGCCGAAACCCAGTTCGTGCTCGCCCACGAGGCGATGCACTGCGCGTTGGGACATTTTGCCCGGCGCAGCCACCGCATGCGCCGGCGCTGGGATGTTGCCTGCGATCATGCCGCGAACCTCCTGATCATCGAGGAGGGGCTGCGGCCGCCGGCGGGGGCGCTGGCCAATCCCGATTTCCGGGGACTGTCTGCCGAGGAGATCTATCCGCTGCTCCCGCCCGAGCCGGCGGAAGCGACGCTCGACCTTCACCTGTTCGACGACAGCGGGGCGGATCTGCCGTCGCACGTATCCAGCATCGACGCCGGCGAGCGCGCGGAGCTGGCGCAGCGCTGGCAGAGCCGCACCGCAGCCGCCGTGCAGCAGGCGCGGCGCGCGGGACGGCTCGCCGAATCGTGGCTGCGACGGGTCGACGGGATGATCCAGCCGCAGCTGCCCTGGCGCGCACTGCTGGCGCGCTACCTGATGGCGACGGCGCGGGACGATTACAGCTTCCAGCGGCCGCCGCGGCGCGAGGGCGACGCGCTGCTGCCGCGACTTTCGAGCGGCGAAGTGGACCTGTGCGTGGCGCTCGACACCAGCGGCTCGATCGCCGCCGAAGAGCTTGCCCAGTTCGTGTCCGAGGTCGACGCGATCAAGGGCCAGATTCGCGCCCGCGTCACGCTGCACGCCTGCGACGAGCGGCTCGATCCCCGCGGGCCGTGGGAGTTCCAGCACTGGGAACCGATCGCGTTGCCGCGGGAGATCGGAGGCGGGGGCGGCACCCGCTTTTCGCCGGTATTCGACTGGTTTGCTGCCGCGCAGCGGCGCCCGGACGTACTGCTCTATTTCACCGATGCCGAGGGCGAGTTTCCGCGCCACGCGCCGGCCTTCGCGGTGCTCTGGCTGGTGAAGGGCAGGGGCCGGGTTCCGTGGGGAGAGCGCCTTCAGCTCAACTAGACTCGCCTCCGCGCTTGCGTTTCTGTCGATCGCGGTCGGCGCGGGAGCGGCGACGCTCGCGCCCGGCGACCACGAGATCGCGCTCATCCACGGCGAGCTCCACCGCAGCTACATCGTGCACGTGCCGCCCCAGGGCGCGTCTGGCAAGCCGCTGCCGGTGGTATTGAACTTTCACGGAGGGGGCGCGCATGCGCGCGAGCAGCAGCGCTACTCGCGCATGGACGCGACCGCCGACCGCGAGGGATTCATCGCGGTCTATCCCAACGGCAGCAGCGGCATCGGAGGGCGGCTCCTCACCTGGAACGCCGGCGCGTGCTGCGGGTGGGCGGCGGTGGGCCGCGTGGACGACGTGGGTTTCACGGCCGCGCTGCTCGACGATCTGGCGCGGCGCGTCGCGCTCAACCCGGGGCGGATCTACGCCACCGGGCTTTCCAACGGCTCGATGATGGCCTACCGCCTTGCGGCAGAGGTGCCGCAGCGCATCGCGGCGGTGGCGGGCGTGGCGGGCGCGATGACGCTCGCCCGTTTCGAGCCGGCGCTGCCGGTGCCGGTGATGCACATCCACAGCGTGGACGACCAACGCGCGCTTTACGACGGAGGACTCGGCCCCGCGTTTCCCTTTACCAACACGCGCGTCTTCCACGAGTCCGTGGACACCATGCTCAAGAAGTGGACTGACCACAATGGCTGCCCCGAACGACCGCAAGTGGGAGACACTGTGCGCGGCCGGGCGGGCGCGGCGGATGCAGCGCACACCGCGGTACGGTATGCGTTTGCGCCCTGCCGCGGGGGAACGGAAGTCGTGCTGTGGAGGCTCGAAGGCGCGGGCCACGTGTGGCCGGGCGGGTTGCAGGACTATCTCACCTGGCTGCTGGGACCCGGCACGACCGTGATCGACGCCAACGACGAGATGTGGCGGTTCTTCTCGCGCTTTCGCCGCGAGCAGCGCTGATCTCCCACCACCCCCGCCGCTCCGCGGCGACCCCGTCCGTCCCGCCGCGCTGCATCGCGGCGGTCGTTCGCCGGCTCGGAGACATGCTCGATCCCCTCACCCCCGCCCCTCTCCCGAGCGGAGAGGGGTGGCTCGAGCTTCCCTTCTCCACTTGGGAGAAGGGGAAGGGATGAGGGATGGAATTCCCGGCTCACCCTCGGGCAGGAGGGGAGTCTGAATAGGACTTGAACGGGCTGTGGTCCGAGAGCTCGTCGACGTACTGCTTCGTGCCGCGCGTTTCGCGGGCGAGGAACTGGTCCACCGCGGCGGCGAACTCCGGGTGAGCGAGCCAGTGCGCCGAGCAGGTCTCGACCGGCAGCAGCCCGCGCGCGAGCTTGTGCTCGCCGCGCGAGCCGCCCTCGAAGGTCGCGATACCGCGTGCGATGCAGTATTCGATGCCCTGGTAGTAGCAGGTCTCGAAGTGCAGCGCGGGGTGATGCTGCAGCGCGCCCCAGTGCCGGCCGCACAGGCGCGCGCCGCTGCGGACGTTGAGCGCGGCGGCGATCGGGACGTCATCGCGCTCGGCGACGATCAGTACGAGGTGGCGCGGAAGCGCGGCGCCGATGCGGCAGAAGAATTCGAGATTGAGATAGGGCGTCGAGCGGTGCTCGCGGTAGGTCTGGCGGTAGCAGCGGTGAAAGAACGCCCAGTCCCGCTCGCGGATCTCGTCGCCCTCCAGCCATTTGAACCGGATCCCCGCGTCGACGCTCTTGCGGCGCTCCTGCTTCACTTTCTTGCGCTTGTCGTGGCTGAAGCCGGCGAGAAACGCATCGAAGCTCGCGTAGCCGCGGTTCGTCCAGTGAAACTGCACGGTGGTGCGCGGCATCATGCCGTGGGCGCACAGGCGCCGCGCCTCGGTCGGCGTCGGAAACAGGCAATGCAGCGAGGAAATACGAAGCTCGCGCGCCAGCCCGAGCGCGGCGCGGATCAGGAGATCCCGGTCGGTATCCGTTGCCGCGAGCAGCCGCGCGCCGGTGACCGGCGTGAACGGAATCGCGCAAAGCAGCTTGGGATAGTAGGCGATTCCGTGCCGGTGGTAGGCGTCCGCCCACGCCCAGTCGAACACGTACTCGCCGTAGGAATGCTCCTTGAGGTAGAGCGGCATGGCGCCGGCAAGCGTCGCGCCCGCCTTGAGCAGCAGGTACTGGGGGTGCCAGCCCGACGCCGCGGAGGCGCACCCCGTCTCGTGCAGCGCCGACAGGAATGCGTGGCTCAGGAATGGATCGTCGCCGGCAAGGCGGTTCCACTCATCGTCCGGGACTCGAGCGAGAGATTCGACGACTTCGAGCGTGCTCATGGGTGAGCGGTGAGTGGCGCGATGATATATTAGGACTATGAAAATTGCGATTGCGCAGATGAACGCGACGGTCGGCGATCTCGCCGGCAACGTCGAGCGCATCGCGGATTTCGCGCGGCGCGCGCGCAGCCAGGGCGCGAACCTCATGGTGACGCCGGAGCTGGCGCTCTGCGGCTACCCGCCGGAGGACCTGCTGCTGCGCGCGGATTTCCTGGAGGCCTGCCAGCACGCGATGGACGGCCTCGCCGCGCGCGTGCGCGACCTCACCCTGATCGTCGGTCATCCGCGGGTGGCGGAGGGCAAGTGCTACAACTCGGCCTCGGTCGTGCAGGACGGCAAGGTCGTCGGCACCTACGACAAGCAGCGCCTGCCCAATTACACGGTGTTCGACGAGGAGCGCTACTTCGACCCCGGCACGCGCGCGTGCGTGTGCGCGGTGAACGGCGTGAGCTTCGGCGTCAACATCTGCGAAGACGCCTGGGGCGCCGAGGGCCTGCTGACAGCCCGGGCGCGCGGCCAGGTCGCCGATGACCGCATCGGCATCAATATCTGCGCGGATTCCTGGAACGCCGACGCGCCGCGCGCGGCGCGGGAGGCGGGCGCGACGGTGCTGCTCGTGCTGAACGCGTCGCCCTACCACGTGGGCAAGCAGCGCGTGCGCCAGGATGTGATGCGCGAGCGCGTCACGGAGACCGGGCTCTCGGTCGTCTACGTCAATCAGGTGGGCGGACAGGACGAGCTCGTCTTCGATGGCGGCTCGTTCGTGCTCAATCGCGCAGGCGTCGTCACGCACCAGCTGCCCGCGTTCGAGGAGGCATTGGGCCTCGTCACGCTGACCGACGGCGAGCCGCAGTCCGGCGACATTGCGCCGCCGCTTTCAACGGAGGCGGAAGTTTACCGTGCGCTGCAGCTCGGCGTGCGCGACTACGTCAACAAGAACGGATTCCCCGGTGTTCTGCTCGGGCTCTCCGGCGGCATCGATTCGGCGCTCACCCTGGCGGTGGCGGTGGACGCGCTCGGCGCGGACCGGGTGCGGGCGGTGATGATGCCCTCGCAGTACACGGCTTCCATGAGTGTCGAGGACGCGCGCACGGAAGCCCAGGCGCTGGGCGTGCGCTACACGGAGATCCCGATCAGTCCGGTCTTCGAGGCCTTTCGCAAGGCGCTGGCCGGCGAGTTCAAGGGGCTGCCCGAGGACGCGACGGAGGAGAACATCCAGTCGCGAATCCGCGGCACGCTCCTGATGGCGCTCTCAAACAAGTCCGGCGCGATCGTGCTCACTACCGGCAACAAGAGCGAGATGGGGACGGGCTACGCCACGCTCTACGGGGACATGGCGGGCGGCTTCGGCGTGCTGAAGGACATCAGCAAGATGATGGTCTATCGCCTCGCGAATTACCGCAACGGGCTCGGCCGCGTCATACCCCAGCGCGTCATCGAGCGGGCGCCCTCGGCCGAGCTGCGCGCGAACCAGACCGACCAGGACACGCTGCCGCCGTACCCGGTGCTCGATGCGATCATGGAGGCCTACGTCGTGGACGACCTCTCGCCGCTGGAGATCATCGGCAAGGGCTACGGCCGCGGGGAAGTCGAGCGCGTGGTGCGGATGGTGCGCGGCAGCGAGTACAAGCGGCGCCAGGCCCCCATCGGCATCCGCATCACCCCGCGCGGATTCGGCAAGGACTGGCGCTTCCCGATCACCAACAAGTTCCGGCACCGTTTCGGATAGTCCCTCACCCCGGCCCTCCATCCCCTCACTCCTTCCCTCTCTCCCAAGTGGAGAGAGGAAAGCTCGAGCCTCCCTTCTCCACTCGGGAGAAGGGCGGGGATGAGGGATCGAGCGGAGAGGGGAAATGGACAGAGGCACTTTCGGCCATAACTCGGTTGGCCATGCTATCCTAGCGGCGAGGCCGTGGTGGAACAGGGGAGGTCCCCATGAAAAAAATCGAAGCGATCTTCAAGCCGTTCAAGCTCGACGAGGTGCGCGAGGCGCTCTCCGAGATCGGCGTGAGCGGGCTCACCGTCACGGACGTGAAGGGGTTCGGCCGGCAGAAGGGCCACACCGAGCTCTACCGGGGGGCGGAGTACGTCGTGGATTTCCTGCCCAAGGTCAAAGTGGAGGTCGTGGTCCCGAACAAGCTGCTCGAGGGCGCGATCGACGCGATCGTGAAGGCCGCGCGCACCGGCAAGATCGGCGACGGCAAGATATTCGTCACCAGCGTCGAGCAGGTGATCCGCATCCGCACGGGCGAAACCGACGAGGCGGCAATCTAGCCGCCCTTCAGCAGCACCACCACCGCGCCGCTTCCGCCGTCGGCCTGGCGCGCCTGGCAGTACGCCAGGATCTCCTCACGCTGCACCAGCCAGCCGGCCACTTTGCGCTTCAACACCGGCTCGCGGTTCTTCGAGCGCAGCCCCTTGCCGTGCACGATCCGCACGCAGCGCAGCCCCCGGCGCAGGCATTGATTGAGGAAGCTCGCGAGCAGCGCGTGCGCCTCGTCGACCGTCAGGCCGTGGAGATCGAGCTCGTCCTGGATCACCCAGTGGCCGCGGCGCAGCTTCCTGAGCACCTGGGCGCCGACACCGACGCGCGCATAGCTCAGCTCCTCGCCGGTCTCGATTCCGGAATCCCAGGGGTGCGCGTGGCTCAAGCTGTCCTGCAGCGCCTGCCGGTCATCGCGCAGCCGCTGGGCGGGGACCGGCTCTGGGGGCGGCGGCTCGTGCCGCACCCGGCCGTGGCGGGGCAGCGGCGTCGCGTCGGACACCGTCGCGCGAAAGAGCTCCACCTCGTCGGGGGTGGCGGCCGCCTTGCGGGTTTTCTTCACAGTCAGATCAGTCCGCGGCTCTCGAGATATTTCTGGGCGTCGAGCGCGGCCATGCACCCGCTGCCTGCGCTGGTGACGGCCTGGCGGTAGACGTGGTCCTGCACGTCGCCCGCGGCAAATACGCCCGGCACGCTGGTTGCCGTGGCGTTGCCCTCGAGGCCCGCCTTGGTGATGATGTAGCCGTTCTTCATCTCGAGCTGCCCGGCGAAGATCTCGGTGTTGGGGCGGTGGCCGATGGCGATGAAGACGCCCTTCAGCGCCTTCTCGGTGACCGCATTCGTCTTCACGTTCTTCACGCGCATGCCGGTGACGCCCGAGCTGTCGCCGGTCACTTCGTCGAGCACGTGGTCCCAGAGGATGTCGGACTTGCCCGCCGCGACTTTCTCCTTGAGCTTGTCGACGAGTATCGCTTCCGCGCGGAACTTGTCGCGGCGATGCACGACCGTCACGTGGCTCGCGATATTGGAGAGATAGAGCGCCTCCTCGACCGCGGTGTTGCCCCCGCCGACGACCGCGACCTCTTCGCCCTTGTAGAAGAATCCGTCGCAGGTGGCGCACCCGGAGACGCCGCGCCCCATGAACTTGCTCTCCGAAGGCAGCCCCAGGTACATGGCCGAGGCGCCGGTCGCGATGATGAGCGCATCACAGGTGTAAGTCGCCTGGTCCCCGATGAGGGCGAGCGGCCGGTCCTTGAGCCGCGCGGTGTGAATGTGGTCGAAGATGACTTCGGTGCCGAAACGCTCGGCATGCTTGAGGAAGCGCTCCATCAGCTCCGGGCCCTGCACGCCCGCGGCGTCGGCGGGCCAGTTGTCGACATCGGTGGTGGTCATCAGCTGGCCGCCCTGGGCAAGCCCGGTGATCAGCACGGGCTTGAGATTGGCGCGCGCGGCGTACACCGCGGCGCTATATCCGGCGGGGCCGGAACCGAGAATCAGGAGGGAAACGTGACGAAGCGAGCCTGCCATGACGCCGATATGAGGATTAATTGCAGAAAAGCAACACTCTAGCAGCGGCATCCTTGCGGTGTCGAGCCGAGCGCGTCGCGCTGCGAGTCGCTGCGGCCGGGCGCTGCTCGAATGCCCCGAGAGTGACGCCAGACGCTTGATCTGGCAGACTATAGCCTTGCGGGCGCGCAGCGCAGCCGCTCAAAACAAGAACGTGGGGTAGGGGAAAGATGCCAGCACAGTTCGCACTGAATCCGCAGATCCTGAAGAGCGTACCGCTGTTCTCCTCGTTCAGCGACGCGCATTTGAGCCAGGTGCTTGCCGCCGTGCAGCACCGCAGCTACCCGCGGGGCGCGTTCATCCTGAGGGCCGGCGAAGAGACGGACGCGCTCTACATCATCCTTTCGGGCCGCGTGAAAGTCCTGATCCCGGACGAGGAAGGCCACGAGGTGATCCTGTCGATGATGGGCGCGCACGAATTCTTCGGCGAGATGGGCCTGCTCGATGACCAGCCGCGCTCGGCGAGCGTCGAGACACTCGAGTCCTCCGAGATGCTGCGCCTGTCGAAAGCGGGCTTCACCAACATCCTCAAGGACAACTTCGAGCTGGCGATGCTGATCATCCGCAACCTCGTCCGGCGCCTGCGCGAGGCGGACCGCAAGATCGAGAGCCTCGCGCTGATCGACGTCTATGGGCGCGTCGCCCGCCTGCTGATCGAGATGGCGCAGAACGTGGAAGGCCGGTGGATCGTCGAGCACGCGCCGCCGAAGCAGGAGATCGCGCGCATGATCGGGGCCTCGCGCGAGATGGTGAGCCGCGTGGTGAAGGACCTGCACCGCAAGGGCCTCATCCGCGCCGAGAAGCGCCGCATTCACATTCTCGACAAGCAGTCCATGCAGAAGCGGGCCTCCGCCCGCCACCAGGCCGAGCGGCCTTCCCATAGCTGAGGACGGCATCGCGTCGCCAGGGCGCGCCGATTCTCTGACGAACCCCGCCTCGCGCGGGGTTTTTTGTTGCAGGGCCCAGTGCATGCCGCGGGCGCTTTCGATGTACAATCAAAACCTTAAACGGACAACTTGATGTTGTTGAGCGAAAAGAATCCGGCGCGCGCGGCGAGAAATCCGCTGCCGCCCAAGCTGGCCGCACTGATCCGCGAGTTCCGGTGGTTTGCGCTGCTCGGCCTCGCGCTGTATCTCGCGCTTTCACTGTATACGTATGACCGGGCCGATCCCGGCTGGTCCCACGGCGGAACCGAGTTCGGGCCGATACGCAATGCGGGCGGCCGCGTGGGCGCTTGGCTGTCGGACGTCATGCTGTCGCTGTTCGGCGTCTCGGCATACTGGTGGGTGGTATTCGGCGCGGCCGCCGTCTGGTGGGGGTTCCGCCGCATCGAGTCCGGAACACCGGCCGACCGGCGCTCGCTCGCGATTGCCGCGATCGGATTCGCGGTCGTGCTGGCCGGAAGCAGCGGGCTCGAGGCGCTCCGGCTCCACAGCCTGCAGGCGGCGCTGCCGCAGGGACCCGGCGGCGCGCTCGGCGCGGTGATGGGTGGCTTGCTCGCGCAGGGATTCGGTTTCACGGGCGCAACGCTGATCCTCCTCGTGCTCCTGGCGGCCGGACTGAGCCTCTTCACCGGGATCTCGTGGCTGACGGTGATCGAGCGCGTGGGCACCTGGGTCGAGGCGGCCTACGCCCTCATCTTGCGCAAGTTGCAGGAGCGCGTGGACCGGCGCGCCGGCGCGCAGGCCGTGATCGAGCGCGAGGAGGTGGTCGAGGTCAGCAAGCGCAAGCTCGAGATCCACGAGCCGATCCGGATCGAGCCGCCCGCGATGGAGATTCCCAAGTCGGCGCGCGTCGAGCGCGAGAAGCAGGTGCCGCTGTTCGAGAACCTGCCCGATTCGCTGCTGCCGCCGTTGAGCCTCCTCGACGAGCCGGAGAAGAGCCACGAGGTTCTGAGCACGGAGACGCTCGAGTTCACCTCGCGCCTGATCGAGAAGAAGCTCCTCGATTTCGGGGTGGAGGTGAAGGTGGTCGCGGCGTATCCCGGCCCGGTCATCACCCGCTTCGAGATCGAGCCCGCGGTCGGCGTCAAGGGCAGCCAGATCATCAACCTCGTGAAGGATCTCGCGCGGGCACTGTCAGTGGTGAGCATCCGCGTGATCGAGACCATACCGGGCAAGAGCCTGATGGGACTCGAGATCCCCAATCCGACGCGCCAGATCGTGCGCCTGTCGGAGATCCTGAGCTCGGAGGTCTACGCCAGCGTCACCTCGCCCCTGACGCTGGCGCTGGGCAAGGACATCGCCGGCAACCCGGTGGTCGCCGACCTGCAGCGCATGCCGCACCTGCTGATCGCCGGCACCACGGGATCGGGCAAGTCGGTAGCGATCAATGCCATGCTGCTCTCCCTCGTCTACAAGTCGCCGCCCTCCCAGGTGCGCCTGATACTCATCGACCCGAAGATGCTCGAGCTGTCGGTCTACGAAGGCATCCCGCACCTGCTGGCGCCGGTCGTCACCGACATGCGGCAGGCCGCGAACGCGCTCAACTGGTGCGTCGGCGAGATGGACCGCCGCTACAAACTGATGAATGCGCTCGGGGTGCGCAGCATGAGCAGCCTCAACCAGAAGGTGCGCGAGGCGGCCAAGGCGAAGCATCCGATCCTCGACCCGCTTGCGGCGGATCCCGCTGCCGCCCTGCCGTTGCACGAGGTGTCACTGATCGTCGTGGTAATCGACGAGCTGGCCGACCTCATGATGGTGGTGGGCAAGAAGCTGGAGGAGCTGGTCGCGCGCCTGGCGCAGAAGGCCCGCGCGGCCGGCATCCACCTCCTGCTCTGCACGCAGCGGCCCTCGGTGGACGTGATCACCGGGCTCATCAAGGCCAACATCCCCTCGCGCATCGCCTTCCAGGTGTCGGCGCGCGTCGACTCGCGCACGATCCTTGACCAGATGGGGGCGGAAGCGCTGCTGGGGCAGGGCGACATGCTGTTCCTGCCGCCCGGCACCGGCTACCCGCAGCGCGTGCACGGGGCTTTCGTTGCCGACCACGAGGTGCACAAGGTGGTCGATTACCTGAAGAAGCTGGCGCGCCCGCAGTACCTGGAGAGCGTGCTCGAGGGGCCGGAACCCGGCGAAGCCGAGGACGGCGCGCTCGATGCGCCGGACGGGGAGTCCGATCCCCTGTACGATCAGGCCGTCGCCATCGTGCTGAAAACCCGGCGCGCGTCGATCTCGCTGGTGCAACGGCACCTCCGCATCGGCTACAACCGCGCGGCGCGGCTGATCGAGCAGATGGAGCGCTCGGGACTGGTGTCCGCGATGCAGACGAACGGCAACCGCGACGTGCTGGTGCCGGCATCCGCCTCCGAAGAGCGCTAGCGGCACGGCGGAATTCGCGCGGCGTGCAGCTGTCTCAGTGAGCATCGTGACTGCCGGATTGCGGACGATGAGAGCGTGGATCATGGTGTTGCTGGCCGCCGCCGCCGGGCCGTGTATCGCGGCCGAAGCCTATCGCTGGGTGGACGAGCGAGGCGTGGTCAACTACGGGGAAAAGCCGCCGGAGGAGCGGCGGGCAACCCCGGTAGACACTCGTCCGATCGGGACCATCGAGACCGGCGGGCAGTACGATCCCAGGCCTGCCGCCGGCCCGCGCCGGCAGGCGGAGCCGCCGCCGCCGCAGGTCGTCATCGTTCCGCCGCCCGCCCCGGCGCTGCAGACGGTGCGCGGCATGGAATTCGATACCTACATCCGGCTGCAGCGCGGGATGACCGAGGGCGAGCTGCTGGTGCGCGCCGGCCGCCCCGACCACGAAACCGTGGATAACCTGCTCGACTACGACCGGACGCTGTATTACTTCCCGACGGTCGCGAATCCCTTCACCACGGTCGTCAGGCTGCGCTCGGGCACCATCTTCTCGATCGATCGCATCAAGAGGTTCTGATGGCCCGCGCGCTGCTGCTCCTGCTGCTGGCTCCCGGGATCGTGCTCGGCGCCTCGACCGTGGACGAGCTGAAGGCGCTCCTGCAGCAGACGACGACGGCGCGGGCGAATTTCGCGCAGATCGTGCTCGATGCCAACATGAAGACGCTGCAGCAGGCGACCGGCACCATGCAGTTCTGGCGGCCGGGGAAGTTCCGCTGGGAATACGACAAGCCCTACGAGCAGCTGATCGTCGGCGACGGCACCCGGGTGTGGCTCTACGACAAGGATTTGAACCAGGTGACGGTGCGCCGCTTCGACCGCGCAATCGGGTCGAGCCCGGCGGCGCTGCTCGCCGGCAGCAACGAGATCGAGAAGGACTACGTGCTGAAGGGGCTCCCCAGCCGCGACGGCCTCGACTGGCTCGAGGCGGTGCCGCGCACCCCCGATACGGCGTTCGAGAGGATCAAGCTCGGCTTCGGGAAGACCGGGCTCGAGGCGATGGAAATGCGGGACCAGTTCGGGCAGATCACCGTGATCAGGTTCTCCACCATCGAGCGCAATGCCCGGCTTGCGCCGGAAGCGTTCAGCTTCACGCCGCCCAAGGGCGTGGACGTCATCAGTGAATGACCTCTTCGCGAAGCGGGACCCGCAGGCTCCGCTCGCCGACCGTCTGCGCCCGCGCACGCTCGAGGATTTCGTAGGCCAGGACCACCTGCTCGGGCCGGGCAAGCCGCTCCGGCTCGCGTTCGAGGCGGGCAAGCCCCATTCCATGATCCTGTGGGGGCCGCCGGGCTCGGGCAAGACCACGCTCGCGCGGCTGATGGCGCATGCGTTCGACGCGGAGTTCATCGCGGTGTCCGCGGTGCTCTCCGGGGTCAAGGACATCCGCGACGCGGTGGCCCGCGCCGAGCTGACGCTGCAGCAGTCGGGGCGGCGCACGATCCTCTTCGTCGACGAGGTGCACCGCTTCAACAAGGCGCAGCAGGACGCGTTCCTGCCGCATGTCGAGCGGGGGCTGCTGACTTTCATCGGCGCCACCACCGAGAACCCGTCCTTCGAGGTCATCAGCGCGCTTCTATCGCGGGCCGCGGTGTACGTGTTGCACCCTCTCGCGCGCGAGGACCTCGAGCGGCTGTTCGAGCGCGCGCGGGAGACCGCCCTGGGCGGCCTGCCGTTCACGAGCGAGGCGCGGGAGCTGCTGCTCGCCACGGCAGACGGCGATGCGCGCCGGCTCTACAACATGCTCGAGCAGATCGGCATCGCGGCGGAGGAGGCGGGGCGCGGCGAAGTCGACGAGGTCTTCGTGCGCGACACGCTCGCCCAGCGGCTGCGCCGCTTCGACAAGGGGGGCGAGCAGTTCTACGACCAGATCTCGGCGCTGCACAAGTCGGTGCGCGGCTCGGCGCCGGACGCGGCGCTCTACTGGCTGACGCGGATGCTCGACGGCGGCGCCGATCCCCTCTACCTCGGCCGGCGGCTCGTCCGCATGGCGGTCGAGGACATCGGCCTCGCCGACCCGCGCGCGCTGCGCGTGGCACTGGACGCCTGCGAGACTTACGAGCGGCTGGGCTCGCCGGAAGGGGAGCTCGCGCTGGCGGAGGCTGCCCTGTACATGGCCGTTGCGCCGAAGAGCAACGCCGCCTACGTGGCGTTCGGCGCGGCGCAGGAGTGGGTGCGCAACGACGCCTCGCGGCCGGTGCCGGAGCGCCTGCGCAACGCGCCGACCCGGCTCATGAAGGACCTTGGCTACGGGCGCGGCTACCGCTACGCCCACGACGAGCCGGACGCGTACGCGGCGGGCGAGGATTATTTTCCCGAGGGGATGAAGCCCTCCGAGTTCTACCACCCGACCGACCGCGGGCTGGAGGCACGGATCCGCGAGCATCTCGAGCACCTGCGTAAGCTCGACCGCAAGGTCGGTTCCAAGCCGGGAAAGGGGTAGCGGCATGCTCGACGTCCAACTTCTACGTAGCGACCTCGCCGGCGTGGCGAAGCGGCTCTCCCAGCGCGGCTTCCAGCTCGACGTCGCGGCGTTCGAGAAACTGGAGGCGAGCCGCAAGGCGGTGCAGACCGAGACCCAGGAGCTGCAGGCGAAGCGCAACCAGCTCTCGAAGCAAGTGGGCCAGCTGAAGGCAAAGGGCGAGGACGCAGCCTCCCTGATGGCGCAGGTGAGCGCGCAGGCCGACCGGCTGAAGGCGCTGGAGCAGGAGCTCGATTCGATCCAGTCCCGGCTCAATGAATTCATGCTCGTCGTTCCCAACGTGGCGCACGCGAGCGTTCCAGCCGGGAAATCCTCCGCGGACAACCGCGAGGAGCGCCGGGTCGGCGCGCCGGGAAAGTTCGATTTCCCGGTCAAGGACCATGTGGACGTTGGCGAGGGGCTCGGCCTGCTCGATTTCGGCACCGCCTCAAGACTCGCGGGCGCCCGCTTTTCGGTATTGAAAGGCGAGGGCGCGAGGCTGCACCGTGCGATCGCGCAGTTCATGCTCGACCTGCATGCGCGCGAGCACGGCTACACCGAGGTCTATGTCCCGTACATGGTGACGGGCGAATGCGCGAACGGCGTGTCGAGCCTCGCCAAGTTCAAGGACGACCTGTTCAAGATCGAGGGCCGCGATCTGTACCTGATTCCGACCGCCGAGTATCCGGTGACCAATTTCGTACGCGAGGAAATCCTCGCGCTCGAGAAGCTGCCGCTTAAGTTTGTCTGCCACACCCCATGTTTCCGTTCGGAGGCCGGCTCCTACGGCAAGGACACGCGCGGCATGATCCGCCAGCACCAGTTCGACAAGGTGGAGCTGGTGCAGATTGCGCATCCAGCACAATCCTACGAGCTGCTGGAGCAGCTCACCGCGCACGCCGAGGTCGTGTTGAAAAGGCTCGAGCTGCCCTACCGCGTGGTCACGCTGTGCACCGCAGACATGGGCTTCGCCGCCGCCAAGACCTATGACATCGAGGTCTGGCTGCCGGGGCAGCAGGCCTATCGCGAGATCTCCTCGTGCAGCAACTTCGAGGCGTTCCAGGCGCGGCGCATGCAGGCGCGCTTTCGCAACGAGAAAGGCAGGACGGAATTCGTGCACACGCTCAATGGCTCGGGACTCGCGGTGGGCCGCACGTTCGTCGCGGTGCTCGAGAATTTCCAGAACGCGGACGGCAGCGTGACGATCCCGGAAGCGCTGCGGCCATACATGGGCGGCGTGACCGCCATCAAGTCAAGCTAGGCGGACCCGGTGCCCGTTGATAGAATCGCGCCTTCGCTCTGGAGCCGCATCCGCGGCTCCCTGCGGAGAGATGCCGGAGCGGTTGAACGGGCCGGTCTCGAAAACCGGAATACGCGCAAGCGTATCGTGGGTTCGAATCCCACTCTCTCCGCCACACCGCTTCCAGGCCGGCGGCAGGTTCTGCGGCTGCTCGCGGCCTTCCCGCTGGCGGCCGCGGTCTCCCCGTCCGCCCGGGCTCAGCTCGCGCCGGAGCTCGAGGCGTTCATCGAGGACATGGTACGCAGGCACCGTTTCAGCGACGACTCGCTGCGCCGGATGTTCGCAGAGGTCGAGCCCAATCAGGCGGTGATCAATGCCATGACGGCGCCCATCACGGCGCTGCCGTGGTTCCAGTTCCGCAATCGCTACGTGGACGCCGTGCGCATCAACGGCGGCCTCAAGTTCTGGCGGGAGCACGCGGACACCCTGGCGCGTGCCCGCCGTGAATTCGGCGTCCCCGAGGAAATCATCGTCGCCACTATCGGCGTGGAGTCGATCTACGGCCGCCGCACGGGCAGTTTCGGAGTGCTCGAGGCGTTGACGATGCTCGCGTTCAGCTATCCGCCGCGTGCCCGGCTGTTCCGCTCCGAGCTCGAGCACTATCTGCTGCTGACGCGCGAGGCGCGGTTCGATGCGCTTCGGGTGAAGGGATCGTACGCCGGGGCGATCGGCATCCCGCAATTCCTTCCCAGCAGCTACCGCCGCTACGCGGTGGATTTCGACGGCGACAACCGGCGCGATCTCGTGGGCAGCGTTGCGGATGCCATCGGCAGCGTCGCGAACTACTACAAGTCCCACGGCTGGCGCGAGGGGGGAATCATCGCGGTGCCGGCCGCGGTGGAGCCGGACGGCGCCGCTGCGCTGCTCGAGCTGGGCATCAAGCCGCGGTTGAGCGTCGGCGAGCTCAAGCGGCGTGGCGTGTCGCCCGCCGAGCCGCTGGAGGAGGGGCCCGCCGCGGCGTTGGTCGTGGTGGAGGCCGCGGAGGGGCCGAGCTACTGGCTGGGGCTCAACAACTTCTACGTCATCACGCGCTACAACCGGAGCATCAACTACGCGCTCGCGGTGCGCGAGCTCGCGCGCGAGGTGCGCGCCCAGTACGGTCCCGGGAACTAGCCTCGCCCCGGCGCCTCGCGCCGGAACGCCACCAGGTGGTCGATCTCCAGGCGGATGCCGATTTTCTCCCCGATCGCGTGGTTGTGGTGGCTCGGCACGAGCGACATCACGCGCCCGCCGGCGGGGAGCTGCAGGGTATAGAGGAACTGCGCGCCGCGGAACGCCTTGTGCAGCACCTGCGCCTGCATCGGGCTCGCGTCGTCGTGCAGGATGTCATCCGGGCGCAGCAGCACATCGACCTCCGTGCCCTGCGGCCAGTTGGAGGTGTTGCCCTGGAACACGCCCAGCTCGAGCCGGATGCGGGCCTGGTCGAGCACGGTGCCGGGCAGGAACATGCCCTGCCCGACGAAGTCCGCGACGTAGCGGGTCGCCGGCTCGTGGTACAGGCGGTAGGGCGTGTCCCATTGCTCGATCACGCCCTCGCGCATGATGCCGATCTCATCGGCCAGGTTGAATGCCTCGTGCTGGTCGTGCGTGACGAGGATGGCGGTGGTGTTCTGCTGCTTGAGGATCTCCCGCACCTCCACGCTGAGCTCCCCGCGGAACTCCACGTCGAGGTTGGAGAACGGCTCGTCGAGCAGCAGCAGGTCGGGGCGCGGGGCGAGCGCGCGCGCGAGCGCGATGCGCTGCTGCTGCCCGCCCGACAGGTCGTCGGGATACTTGTCGCGCAGCCCGCCGAGCCGCACGGTCTCCAGCACCTCGTCCACCCGGCGCGCGCGCCCCGCGCGGTCCCCGTCGCGCAGCCCGAAGCCGATGTTCTGCGCGACGGTGAGATGCGGGAAGAGCGCGTAATCCTGGAACACCATGCCGACGCGCCGCTCTTCGGTCGGAACCCGCACGCCGCGCCTGCTCACCAGCTGGCCGTTCAGCCAGATCTCGCCCGCCTGCACCGGTTCGAAGCCGGCGATGCAGCGCAGCACCGTGGTCTTGCCGCAGCCGCTCGCGCCGAGCAGGCAGCCGATCGTCCCCTTGGCGAGGGAGAGCGAGAGCCCCCGGATCACTTCATTGGATTCGTAGGCGTGGCGCAGCTCCCGCACGGCAAGCAGCGGCAGGCTCATCGGATCGGCGACGAGGCACTCCGTGCCCTTGGGACGCGCGGCGGATTCACGTAAATTCAAAGACATACGTATAATGATACGCGATGCGTTTCGGGCGTCTGACCACCATTGCGGCTCTTATCGGCGCGCTGTGCGCCGCTCCGGTGGCGAGCGTGTTCTTCAATCTGTTCGCCACGGGCACGCCCGGAATGTGGCAGCACCTCGCGCAGACCGTCCTGCCCGAGTATGCGGCGAATACGCTCTGGCTGCTGATCGGGGTGGGCGCGGGTGTCGTCGCGGTGGGCGTGGCGACCGGCTGGCTCACGGCGATGCACGAGTTTCCCGGACGCCGCGCGTTCGAGTGGGCCTTGATCCTGCCGCTCGCGATGCCCGCCTATGTGATCGCGTTCGTCTACACGGACCTGCTGCAATTCGTGGGGCCGGTCCAGTCCTGGGTGCGCGGGCTGACCGGATGGTCGAAGGGCGACTACTGGTTCCCCGACGTGCGCTCGCTCGGGGGCGCGATCGTCATGTTCGTCTTCGTGCTGTATCCCTACGTCTATCTCCTCGCGCGCGGCGCATTCCTCGAGCGCTCCGCAACCCTGCTCGAGGCCGGCCGCACGCTCGGCCTGGGCAGCACCGCGGTCTTCTTCGGCGTGGCGCTGCCGCTCGCGCGCCCGGCGGTCGTCGCCGGCACCGCGCTCGCGCTGATGGAGACCATCGCCGATTTCGGCGCGGTGTCCTATTTCGGGTTGCCCACGTTGACCACGGGCATCTACCAGGCCTGGTTCTCGATGGGAGAGCGCGTCGTCGCCGCCCAGCTCTCGGCCATACTGCTCGGCTTCGTGGTGCTCGTGCTGCTGCTCGAGCGCCTGAGCCGCGGGCGCAAGCGCTTCCATGAAACGTCCCAGCACACGCGCGCGCCCTCGCGCCAGCGCCTGAGGGGGCTGCCCGCCGCCGCCGCGACGACGCTGTGCGCGATTCCGTTCACCGCGGGGTTCCTGCTTCCGGCGGCATTGCTGCTGCGCATGGCGGTGGGCGAGGGCGACGCCCAGTTCGGCACTCGCTTTGTTCAGCTCGCGGCGAACAGTGTGACGCTTGCCGCGCTCACATCCGCGCTGCTCGTGGTGCTGGCGCTGTTCATGGCCTACAACGCCCGCCTGCACCCGGGCCTCCTCAGCGTCAACCTGAATCGCGTGGCCGGGCTCGGCTACGCGGTCCCCGGGCTGGTGATCGCCGTCGGCACGCTGATACCGCTGGCGTGGCTCGACAACACGCTCGATGCGTGGATGCGGGCGAGCTTCGGGATCTCGACGGGGCTGCTGCTCACGGGAGGCGTCTTCGCGCTGGTGCTCGCCTACGTCGTGCGATTCTTCTCCATCGGGCTGCAGACCGTGGATGCGTCGCTCGAGAAAGTGCGACCGAGCATGGAGGACGCGGCGCGCAGCCTGGGGAGCGGCCCGGTGGAGTCGCTCGTGCGCATCCACGTGCCGATCATGGCGCGCGGGCTCGCCACCGCCGCGCTGCTCATCTTCGTGGAGGTCATGAAGGAGCTGCCCGCGACTCTGGTCATGCGACCGTTCAATTTCGACACGCTGGCGACCCAGGTCTACACGCTGGCGCACGACGAGCGGCTGGCCGAGGCCTCCACCGCCGCGCTCGCGATCGTCGCCGTGGGCGTCATCCCGCTCATCGCGATCTCGCGCAATATTGCGCGAGCGCGGCGCGCGACCGGCGCCGAGCTGATCGCGCGCGAGCACGCCGCCGATCCGGCTGCGCGCTGATTCCGATAACCATTCCGCCATCGGGCGCCTGCCGGCCGCCGGCCGGTCATTTCAGGCCGACGATGTTGAATGCCTTCTGGGCATGTGCCTGGTTCTGGCCCAGCATGCCGACGTTGAGGCTGTCCTCGCGGAACGAGCCGAGCTGCGCGAGCGCCGGGTTCCGGAGCTGGACCGTGGGCACCGCGGGCCATTCATTGTTGCCGTTCGCGAAATACGACTGCGCGCTGTCGCTCGCCAGGTACTCGAGGAACCGCAGCGCGTTCTCGCGGTTCGGCGCATGCCGCAGGATGCCGCCGCCGGAGATGTTGATATGGGTTCCGAAGCTCTTCTGGTTCGGGAAGATGACGCCGACCTTGGCGGCAGCGGCGCGGTCCTCCGGCTTCTTCGAGCTGGCGAGCCGCACGTAGTAATAGGTGTTGCTGATCGCGACCTGGCATTCGCCCGCCGCGACCGAAAGGATCTGGTCGGTGTCGCCGCCCTTGGGATCGCGCGCCAGGTTGGCCTTGATGCCGCGTGCCCATTGCTGGGCCTTCTGCTCGCCGAGGTGATCGATGAGACCGGACATCAGTGACAGGTTGTAGACGTGGCTGAGCGACCGCGTGCACACCTTCCCCTTCATCGCGGGGGCGGCGAGGTCCTCGTAGTTCTGCACGGACGCGGGGTCGACGAGCTGCCTGTTGTAGACAATCACCCGGGCGCGCTTGGAGAAGCCGAACCAATGGCCGCCGGGCTCGCGCAGGTGGGCGGGAATGCGCTGGTCGAGCACGGCCGAGCGCACCGGCTGGAGCAGGTCCATCTGCTGCGCGCGCCACAGGCGGGCGACGTCCACCGTCAGCAGAACATCCGCAGGGCTGTTGCGCCCCTCGTTCTTCAGCCGCTCGAGCAGCGCGTCCTCGGTGCCTTCGATGCGATTGATCTTGATGCCGCTCTGCCGGGTGAAATCGGCGTAGAGCGCCTCATCCGTCTGATAATGGCGGGATGAATAGAGGTTGAGTTGCCGTTGCTGAGCGAGCGCTGGCGAGATTGCCCCTGAAACAATTGTGGCAATAGCGAGGCCGAGAAGAAACGGTGAATTACTGCTTAACTGTTTGATCATAGGAGTGAACATAGTATAGGGCCCTAGTGAGATGGAGTCGGAGCTACTATGATAACGAGAATTATTCTCATATGAGTCGAGGTCGCTGTCAACTCCCCTCTGCCAGGCGGTGGTTCGCCGCCCTGCTGCTGGCCGGCTGGACCGCTGCTGGCGCCCTCGCGCAGCAGACGGTGCTGGAGGTGATTCCGCTGCGCTATCGCACTGCGCCCGAAGTGATCCCCGTGATCCAGCCGCTGCTCGGGCGCGAGGGCACGGTCAGCGGATTCCAGGGACAGCTCGTCGTGCGCGCCACCCCCGCAAACCTGGAGGAGATCAAGCGGATACTCGCCAGCGTTGACACCGCTCCGCGGCAGCTCCTCGTCACGTTGCGTCAGGAAGGGCAGGGCGACCGCAGCCGGAGCGCCGCCGAGGTATCGGGCAGCGTCGGCGGCGATCACGGGCGAGTCACCGTCCCGGGCGGCCGGGACACGCGCGGCGGCAACGTGGTGCTGCGCGAAGGCGACGACCACGTGCGGTTGCACGTGCTCGAAGGCAGCGGCAGCAGGGGCGAGCGCGGCGAGCAATCGGTACGGGTGCTGGAAGGTCGCGAGGCGTTCCTGGGCGACGCCGCAAGCGGCGTCTACGTGCGGCCGCGCGTCGCCGGTGACCGCGTGACCGTCGATGTCAGCGCCCAGCGCGAATCGCTCTCGTCACAACCTCATCGCGGCGTGAACGTGCAGGGCGTCGTCACGACCGTATCCGGGCGCCTCGGCGAATGGATTGAAATCGGCGGCGTCAGCACCGAGACGAACGCGCAGCAATCCGCGCTCCTCGGGCGCAGTTCCTCGGCGGCGCGCGAGACCCGCCGCGTGCTGCTCAAAGTCGAGGAAGCGCGCTGAGCGGCTATTGGTAGGAGACTGCCGGCGTCCCCCCGGCCCGGCTGAGCTCACGCCAGTTCTCGATGAAGAACGAGACCTCGGCCGGAAGCGCCGGCTGTAGGGGATTCTCCCGGTACTCGAAAATCTGGCCGCTGATCATCAGCCAGATCCACACGGTATTACGCTCGAGATCCGCCACGAATACGGCGCCATCGAGTCCTGCCAGCGGCTGGCGGGTGCCGGTGACGTATACCAGCGGCCCCTGGCGCGAGACCACCGTGGTGTTCCACATGTTGCTATAGAAGAACGCGCGCCGCTTTCCCAGCAATGCGGCGAGCCGCGGATGCAGGAGCTTGTGGTTCCACAGCCCGGTCTTGCCGGGATAATCACCCACCGCGCCCGCCAGGAAGCCGAGACCGCCGTGAGCGCCGGATGGCGCGAGCAGGGCGCCGGCATTGCCCGCGTAGCAGGCCAGGCACAGCAGCGCTGCGGCACACGACAGGCATGCGCCACGTCCTGGGAAGCGGACTGTCATCATCATGTAACAAACCCTAGCGCAGGCCTCGCCGCGCTCCAAGGAATGTGACAGCCTGCGGCCCCGACCGGAGCGCGCGTGTTGCTTGGGCGCAACCCCGGGCGGCGAGTGGCAGTTGTTCACACCGACCGTTAACATGACCGGTGTGCCGGATCTGGACGGAATCTTTTCACAACGCGGGCCGCTCTCCCGGGCCGTAGGGCATTTCCGCGCGCGGCCGTTCCAGGTCGAGATGGCGCACGCGGTGGCGGAAACGATCGAATCGAGAAGCATGCTCGTCGCGGAAGCGGGGACGGGCACCGGGAAAACCTTCGCCTATCTCGTGCCCGCCCTGCTGGCGGGCGGGAAGGTGATCGTTTCAACCGGCACCAAGACCCTTCAGGACCAGCTGTTCGACCGCGATATCCCCACGGTGAGGGCGGCGCTCGGCGCACCCGTCACCGTTGCGCTGCTGAAGGGCCGCGCGAACTACGTCTGTCATTACCACCTCGAGCGCACCGTGCAGGACGCGCGGCTGCCCGCGCGCGAAGATGCGCGGCATCTCGCCGCGATCGAGCGCTTCGCGCGCGGCACGGCAACCGGCGACAAGGCGGACTGCGCCGCGGTGCCGGAGCACGCCGGGGTATGGTCGTACGTGACCTCCACGCGTGACAACTGCCTGGGCTCGAAATGCCCGCATTACGACGCCTGCTTCGTGATGAAGGCGCGGCGCGAGGCGCTTGCCGCGGATGTCGTGGTGGTGAATCACCATCTCTTCTTCGCCGACGTGGTGCTGCGCGACGAAGGCGCGGCGGAGCTCCTGCCCGCGTGCAATACGGTGATCTTCGACGAGGCCCATCAGCTTCCGGAGACGGCGGGTCTCTTCTTCGGTGAGAGCGTGTCGACGTCGCAGCTCCTCGATCTTGCGCGGGATGCCCGGCTCGAGGCGGCGGCGGCAGCGAAGGACTACGCGCCGCTGCCTGAAGCCGCGCGGCGTCTCGACCAGGCGGCGCGCGACCTGAGGCTCGTCTTCGGGGAGGAGAGCGGGCGCATGCCGGCGCGCGCGCTCGCCGGCAACGTCCGCTTCGACGAGGGGCTCGCCGCGGCGCTCGGTGCGCTCGATGCGCTCGGGGAGGCGCTGAAGACCCAGGCCGAGCGCAGCGAGGGCCTCACGGGGTGCTGGCAGCGCGCGCTCTCGGCTGCCGAGCGGCTCGAACGCTGGCGCAGCGGCGTGGACGAAGCGCGGGTGAAGTGGGTGGAGCTCTTCGGGCACGCGCTGCGGCTGAATTCGACGCCGCTCTCGATCGCGGAGATCTTTCGCAGGCAGATCGACGACTACGCCCGGGCCTGGATCTTCACCTCCGCGACGCTGTCGGTGAGCGGCGATTTCGGCCACTATTGCCGGCAGATGGGAATCGCGGACGCCCGCGCGGCGAGCTGGGAGAGCCCCTTCGATTTTGCGGCCCAGGGCCGGCTCTACATTCCCCGCGGCTTGCCCGATCCCAACACGCCTGAGCACACGGATGCGGTGATCGAGGCGGCGCTGCCCTTGATCGAGGCCGCGGGCGGGCGCACCTTCCTCCTCTTCACGAGCCTGCGCGCCATGCGCCGTGGTCGCGAGCGGATCGAGCGCGCATTCGCCGAGCGCGGCTGGGACTATCCGCTCCTCGCGCAGGGCGAGGGCTCGCGCTCGGACATGCTGGTGCGCTTCCGCGACCTCGGCAACGCCGTGCTCCTCGGCAGCCACTCGTTCTGGGAAGGCGTGGACGTGCGCGGGCAGGCGCTGTCACTGGTGGTGATCGACAAGCTGCCGTTCGCGCCGCCCGACGACCCGGTGCTCGCCGCGCGCATCGAGGCCATCACCCGTGCGGGGGGCAGCGCGTTCCTCGAGTACCAGCTGCCGGAGGCGGTGATCACGCTGAAGCAGGGCGCGGGGCGCCTGATCCGCGACGAGACCGATCGCGGCGTGCTGATGATCTGCGACCCGCGGCTGCTCAGCCGCGGCTACGGCAAGCGCGTACTGGCGAGCCTGCCGCCGATGCAGCTCACGCACAGTGCCGAAGAGGCGGCCGCCTTTCTCACTGGACTTCAGCCCACAGGTCGTGCACGCCGGCGCGGGTGACGCGCACCGTGGCGAAATCGCCGACCTTGAGGCTGCGGTCCGGAGCAACGTGGACGGTGCCGTCGATCTCGGGCGCGTCGGCGCTCGAGCGCGCATTCGCGCCATCCGCATCGATCGCGTCTACCAGCACGCGCAGCGTCCGGCCCACGCGGCGCTGGAGCCGCTGCGCGCTGATTCTCTCCTGCTTCAGCATGAAGCGGGCGCGGCGCTCCTGCTTCACATCTTCGGGCACGGCGCCGGGCAGGGCGTTCGCCGCCGCGCCGTCCACCGCCGAATAGGCAAAGCAGCCGACGCGGTCGAGCTGCGCCTCATCGAGGAAGGCGAGGAGCTCCTTGAACTCCGCCTCGGTCTCGCCGGGAAAGCCGACGATGAAGGTGCTGCGCAGCGTGATGTCGGGGAGAATCTCCCGCCAGCGCCGGATGCGCGCGAGATTGTCCTCCGCGCTCGCTGGGCGCTTCATCAGCTTCAGGATGCGCCGGCTCGCGTGCTGGAACGGCACGTCCAGGTAGGGGAGGAGCTTTCCCTCCGCCATGAGGGGCACGACCTCGTCGACGTGCGGGTAGGGGTAGACATAATGCAGCCGCACCCACGCGCCGAGCTCGCCGAGCGCGCGGGCGAGCTCGGTCATGCGCGTCTTCACCGGCCGGCCGCGCCAGAATCCGGTGCGGTACTTGACGTCGACGCCATAGGCACTGGTGTCCTGGGAGATGACGAGTAGCTCCTTCACGCCCGCCTTCACCAGGTTCTCCGCCTCCTGCAGGACCTCGCCGATCGGCCGGCTCACGAGATCGCCGCGCATCGCGGGAATGATGCAGAAGGTGCACCGGTGGTTGCAGCCCTCGGCGATCTTGAGATAGGCGTAGTGCGGGGGGGTCAGCCGGATGCCCTGGGGCGGGACCAGGCTCGTATAGGGGTCATGCGGCTGCGGCAGGTGCTCGTGCACCGCACGCATCACCTCTGCGGTGGCGTGCGGACCGGTCACCGCGAGCACCCGGGGATGGGTCTTGCGAACGATGTCGCCCTTGGCGCCGAGGCAGCCGGTGACGATCACTTTGCCATTGGCGGCGAGCGCCTCGCCGATTGCGCCGAGCGATTCGTCGATCGCGCTCTCGATGAAGCCGCAGGTGTTGACGACGACGAGATCGGCCTTCTCGTAGGTGGGCGCGACCCGGTAGCCCTCCGCGCGCAGCTGCGTGAGGATGCGCTCGGAGTCGACCAGCGCCTTGGGACAGCCCAGGGATACGAAGCCGACCGCCGGGATTGCCGCCGCGGGGCCGCGTCGCGCCGCGGCCCGCTCAGGACTTGCCGTCTTCGTCCTTGCCTTTGCCGCTGTCATTCGCCGGCGACTGCGGTGCGCGGGTCTCGCCTGCCTGGCGCGAGCCGCCACCCGGGAAACCCGGGAACGGGAAATTGCCGAAGAGGTTGCGCGTCTGCTGCTGCAGCTGCTGCTGCATCTCCATGAAGGCGTTGGCGCTCTGCTCGAGATAGCTGCCCATCAAGCCCTGGATCGCGGGCCCCTGCATGCGCACGAACTCGTTCCAGGCCTCGGTGCTCAGCATCGGATTCCCGCCGTACATCTGCCGCGACTGCTCCTGGAGGCGCTTCTGCATCTCGATGAAGGTCTTGATGTTCTTCTCGAGGTAGTTGCCCATCATGCCCTGCATGGCGTTGCCGTAGAACCGGATGATCTGCGAGAGCATGTCGCTCGAGAACATCGGCGCGCCGGCGCTTTCTTCCTCCAGGATGATCTGCAGCAAAATGCTGCGCGTCAGGTCCTCATGCGTCTTGGCATCCTCCACCCGGAACTCGGATTGCTCCAGCACCAGCTTCTTCACGTCCGAGAGCGTGATGTAACTGCTTGTTTCGGTGTCGTAAAGCCGCCGATTCGGATACTTCTTGATGATCCGGGGTTGCTGCGCCATGAGATAACTGCCTTCAGCCAGGGTCCGCCATTATTCCACCACGATTGCGTGATTGCAAGCTAAAGGATTGAAAAATATCGGTAAATCACACCGCGGCGCGTGCCGGACACGACCCTCCGGCGGATTGGTGCGCGGCATCAATGCCGCGCCGAATCCAGTGCAGCCTCAGAACATGTGCTGGCCGCCGTTGATCGCGAAATTGGCGCCGGTGACGAAGCCCGCTTCCTCCGTGCAGAGATAGGCGACCAGCGCCGCGACTTCCTCCGGTCTTCCGAGCCGGCCCACCGGTATCTGCGGAATGATCTTGGTATCGAGCACGTCCTTGGGGACGGCGAGCACCATCTTCGTGCCGATGTAGCCCGGGGAGACGGTGTTCACGGTCACGCCGCGGCGCGCGGTTTCCAGCGCGAGCGCCTTGGTGAAGCCGTGCATCCCGGCCTTGGCCGCGGAATAGTTGGTCTGGCCGAACGCCCCCTTCTGGCCGTTGATGGAGGATATGTTGATGATGCGGCCCCAGCCGCGCTCCGTCATGCCGTCGCACACCGGCTTGGTCATGTTGAACACGCTGTCGAGGTTGGTACGGAGGACCGTGTCCCAGTCGGTCTTGCCCATCCTGCGGAACGATGCGTCGCGCGTGACGCCGGCGTTGTTGACGAGGATGTCGATCGGCCCGACCTCCGCCAGGATCTTTGCCACCGCCTTCTGGCACGAGTCGAAATCGGTGACCTCGACCTGCACCGCGTGGAAGTCGTGGCCCTTCGCCTTCATGTCCTTCAGCCACTCCCCGGACTTGGTGTTGCCGGGCGAGTAGGTCGCCACGACCCGGTGCCCGGCTTGCGCGAGGTAGACGCAGATCGCCTCGCCGATTCCACCCATGCCCCCGGTCACGACCGCCACTCTCTGTGCCATGTTCCGTCCCTCCGCTATCGCTTCCTGCCTGTCACGAGCACTTCTCCTTGACGTAGCGCCCCGGCGCGGGCTCGATCTCGCGGTGGTTCCCGCCGCCGGGCGCGGCGCGGGCGGGGACCTCGGCGCCCCCGTGCTGCGCGAGCCAGTCGCCCCAGTGCTTCCACCAGCTTCCGGGCCGGGAGGACGCGGCAGCGAGCCAGCGCTCCGGGTCCTGCTCCGGTTGCGGGTTCAGCCAGTAGTTGCGGCGGTTCTTGGATGCCGGGTTGATGACGCCGGCGATGTGCCCGCTCGCCGACAGCACGAATTCCATTCTACCCCCGAGCAGGCGGGTGCTGGCGAAGGCGGTGCGCCACGGGACGATGTGGTCCTCCCGCGTCGCCAGCACGTAAGCCGGCATGTCGACCCGGCCGAGGTTCACGGGCACCCCGCACATCGTGAGCCGGCCCGGCACCCGCAGGTTGTTCTCGAGGTAGGTATTGCGCACGTAGTAGGCGTACATCGCGCCCGGCAGGTTGGTGCTGTCCGCGTTCCAGTAGAGAAGGTCGAAAGGCTCGGGGGTGCCGCCTTTGAGATAGTTGTTCACCACGTAGTTCCAGATGAGATCGTTCGCGCGCAGGCTCGCGAAGGTGATGGCGAGCTCGCGCCCATGCAGGATCCCGCCGTCGGCGAAATCGCGCTCGCGCTGGCTGACATAGGGCTCATCGACGAACACGGAAAGCTCGCCGGTATCGCCGAAATCGAGCATGGTGGCAAGCAGGGTCGCGCTTGCGACGCTCGTATCGCCCCGCGCGCGCAGCACCGCGAGCGCCGCCCCGAGGAGCGTGCCTCCCACGCAGAAGCCGAGGGCGTTCACGTGATCGACCCCGCAGATTTCCTGCGCGACGGCGAGCGCGCGCATCACGCCGTGCGCGAGGTAATCGTCCCAGGTGGCGCGGCCCATGGCGGGCGGCACGTTGCGCCAGGAAACCATGAACACGGTGTGCCCGCGCTCGACGGCGTAGCGCACGAAGGAATTCTCGGGCTGCAGGTCGAGGATATAGTACTTGTTGATGCAGGGCGGGACCATGACGAGCGGGCGCTCGAACACCGCCGCCGTGGACGGCCGGTACTGGATCAGCTGGATGAATTCGTTCTCGTACACCACCGCGCCGGGCGTGACGGCGAGATTGCGGCCGACCTCGAAGGCGGCGTCGTCCGTCATCGAGATCATGCCCTTGTCGAGATCGGCGGCGAGATTGCGCAGGCCGCGGTTGACGCTCTCGCCGTCGGTCTCGGCCGCGAGCTTCAGCGCCTCGGGATTGCTCCACGGGAAGTTGGCGGGAGACATTGCGTCGATGAACTGGCGGGTGAAGAACGCGAGCTTTCTCTTCGCATGTGGCTCCAGCCGGGCAGCGTCAACGACTTCGCGCAGGCACTCGGCCGCCAGCAGGTAGGACTGCGCCGTGAAGTCGAACCAGGCGTGCCCCTTCCACTCGGGCGCGCGGAATCGCCGGTCGGAGGGCTCCGGCTCGATCACCGGGCGCGGGGGCGCTTCGGGCCGGTTGAGGGCGTATGCCGCCAGCAGCTCGAGCCGCTTGCGGTAGTAGCGGGCCTGGATCTCCGCGAGCCGCCCGGTGTCCTGCGCAAGTCCCGCGGTCAGCGACCGCACCAGCTCGTCGGTCCCGAGGCCGGTGTCGAGGCCGAGCGGCCGCACGACGGACTCGATCAGCCTGCGGTTCAGCGCCTCGATCGGCTCAGGCGTGGTCATGCGCCAGCTCGCCCACCAGCCAGATGGTGGCGATCCCCAGCGCGATCAGCGCCACCTGCTGCGCCGTTGCCTGCAGCTCGGGCCGCTTGTGCAGGCCGGGTATCAGGTCGGCCACGGACACGTAGAGCATGCTCGCGGCGGCGAAGCCGAGCAGCGGCGGGATCCACCGCTCCAGTCCCTGCAGCGCGAAGTAGCCGAGCGCGCCGCCCGCCACCATTGCCGCGCTCGAGAGCACGTTGAGCGCCAGCGCGCGGGCCTTGCTGAAGCCGGAGTGCAGAAGGATCAGGAAATCGCCCACTTCCTGCGGAATCTCGTGCGCGATGATGGCGACCGCGGTCACGATGCCGAGCTCGCGGTCGGCGAGGAACGCGGCGGCGATCAGCACTCCGTCCACGAAGTTGTGGAAGGTATCGCCGATCATGATCATGGTGCCGCTGCGGCCCTGATCGTGATGCGGCGCGAGGGGAGGATCGTGGGCCTCGCATTGCTCGACGTGGCAGTGGCGCCACAGCACGAGCTTCTCCAGCACGAAGAACAGCAGGATGCCCCCGAGGATGGTGAGCGCCATGGTCTCGAGGCTCTCCGCGCGCCCGAAGGCCTCGGGCAGCACGTCGAGGAACACCGCGCCCAGCAGCGTTCCCACCGCGTAGCTGATCAGCACCGGCACCCACGTCACGCGCGCGCTGAGGGCGATCAACGCGGCGGCGAGGACCGAGAGCACGCCGCCCGCCAGGGTCGCGGCGAGTATCCACGCGAGCGTCATGAGAGAAGCGGGTTCAGTTCAGGGGAGGGGCGGATTATACGTGATCCCGATTGCGCCAGATCAGTGCCGCCATGCGACCCGTCGTGCGTTCGCGACGGTAGGAGAAGAAGCGCCGCGCTTCGGAATAGGTGCACAGTGCCCCGCCATGGACTTCGCCGACTCCCGCGCGCCGCAGGCACTGGCGCGCGAGCAGGAAGAGATCGGCCAGCCACTTGCCCGCGGCATGCGGCTTGAACGCTGCCGCCGCGCCGGCATCGCGCGCAATAAACGCCTCGCGCACGTCCTCGCCCACCTCGAAGGCCGCCGGGCCGATTCCCGGGCCGAGGTAGGCGATGAGCTCGCCACTTGCGCCCGTCATCGCACGCACCGTGTTCTCGATGACGCCACGGGAAAGTCCGCGCCAGCCGGCATGCGCGATGGCGACCGTGGTCCCCGTCCGGTCGGCGAGCAGCACGGGAATGCAATCCGCCACCAGCACGGCGCACACGGTGCCGGGGCGGCGCGCGATGGCGGCGTCGGCCTCGGGCTCCCCGCTCAGCGCGTCCGCGTCGACGACGACGGAGCCGTGCACCTGGCGCAGCCAGCGGGGTGGCTCCGGCAGCAGCGCGCTGAGACGGGCGCGGTTGGCCGCAACCGCCTGCGGGTCATCTCCCGCGCGTAGTCCCAGGTTGAAGCTCGCGAAGGGCCCGGTGCTGACGCCGCCCGCGCGGGTGGTGATGAGCGCTCTCACGCCCGCGGGCGCGGGCCAGTCGGGCACGATCCAGTCCGGATGTGGCGATTCCATGCTCAATCGCGTGATGGACGACGCAGGGAGGAGATCAATTTCCGCATGTCGTCCGGCAGCGGCGCCTTCCATTCCATGGCTTTCCCGGATTCGGGATGGATGAGCGCGAGCCGCTCGGCGTGGAGCGCCTGGCGCGCGAACGCGACGCCGCCGCGCTTGCCGTAGGTCGCGTCGCCTACGAGCGGGTGCCCCAGCGCGGCGAGGTGCACGCGGATCTGGTGGGTGCGCCCGGTCTCCAGCCGGCAGCGCAGCACGGTGGCGAGCGCGTGGCGCTCGAGCACGTGATAGTGCGTGACCGCGGGCCGCCCGCGCGCCGTCACCGCCATTCGCGTGCGCTTGACCGGGTGCCGCCCGATGGGCGCCTCGATCCGCCCGTCGCGCGCGACGCGTCCCTGCGCGACCGCTACGTATTCGCGCTTCACGCTGCGCGCCTGGAGCTGGCGCACGAGGCTCGCCTGCGCGGCGAGGGTCCTGGCGACCACCAGCAGGCCGCTCGTGTCCTTGTCGAGGCGGTGCACGATGCCCGCGCGCGGAACCCCGGCGAGCGCGGGCACGCGCTGCAACAGGGCGTTCAACAGCGTGCCCCGCCAGTTGCCGCTGCCGGGATGCACCACGAGCCCCGCGGGCTTGTTGACGACGAGCAGCGCAGCGTCCTCGAACACCACATCGAGCGGAATGTCCTCCGGCCGGTGCTCCGCCGTCGCGGCGTCGGGCTGCGGCGCGATCTCGATCAACTCGCCGCCGCGCACTTTCTGCCGCGGCAGCGCCGCGCGCCCATCCACGGTCGCGTGGCCGGAGCGCACCCACTGCGCGAGGCGGCTGCGCGAGTACGCGGGCAACAATTTCGCGAGCGCCTGGTCCAACCGGAGACCGGCGCACGCGGCGGGGGCGGTGAGCCGCAGCCGGCCGGGCGCCGGCGTGCCCGGGCTATAATTTCCGGAGGAAAGCGCGGTGCCAGTCATCCGACATAGTTTAGCGTTACTGCTCGGCGTGCTCGTCGCCTCGTGCGCCATTTTCGGCGACCCGGACGACGAGACCAAGGGCTGGTCCGCACAGAAGCTGTACTCCGAGGCGAAGGACAATCTCAACAACCGCAACTTCGAGCAGGCGATCAAGTATTTCGAGAAGCTCGAGGCGCGCTTTCCCTACGGGCGCTACGCGCAGCAGGCCCAGCTCGAGGTCGCCTACGCGTATTACAAGGACGCCGAGCCGGCGCAGGCGGTGCGGGCCGCCGACCGTTTCATCAAGCTCCACCCGAACCATCCCAACGTCGATTACGCGTACTACCTGAAGGGCCTCGCCAATTTCACCGAGGATCCGGGGTGGACAGGCTATATCAGCGGGCAGGACATGACCGAGCGCGACCCGAAGTCGGCGCGCGAGTCCTTCGACGCATTCAAGGAGCTCGTCACGCGCTTCCCGGAGAGCCGCTACGCGGCCGACTCGGTCGCGCGCATGAATTACCTGGTGAACATGCTCGCCTCGCACGAGGTCCACGTCGCGCGCTACTACATCCGGCGCGGGGCCTATGTCGCGGCCGCCAATCGCGCCCAGTACGCCCTCAAGACCTATCCGCGGGCGCCGGCAAACGAGGAGGGGCTGGTGATACTGGTCCAGGCATACGATGCGCTCGGCCTGAAGGATCTGCGCGACGACGCGGAGCGCGTCATGAAGCGCAACTTTCCGGAGAGCCGCTACCTCAAGGGCGATGCGAGCGGAGTCGGCTCGTGGTGGCGGCCCTGGACCTGGTAGGCCCGGGCTAGCCGACGGCCAGGCAGACGATGCCGGCTACCATTGCCGCCGCTGCTGCGAGGCGGCGCCCGGCGTCGCCCTCGGCGAGGAGATGCGTTCCCATCAGCGCCGCGACGAGGATGCTCACCTCGCGCGCCGGCGCGACATAGCTCACCGGCGTGAACACCATCGCGCTGAGGACGAGGATGTAGGAGAGCGGGCACAGCAGCGCGACCGCGATGACCTCCTTCTTCGCGCGCCGCCAGGTGGGCGCGATATCGGCCCTGAGCCTCAATGCCAGCGGCGTCATCAGCAGCACCCGCCCCAGGTTTGCCGCCCAGTCCTGCACGAGCGGCGGGATCAGCCAGGCCGCGACCGCGACCTTGTCCACCAGCGTGTAGCTGGCGATCATGCAGCCGGTGAGGAGGGCAAAGCCGACGGCGTGGAGGTTGCCCGACTGCCGGAGCTTGCGCGGATCGCCCGTCAACGCGATTGCGCCGCCGCCGATCAGCAGCGCCCCGGTCACGGCGACGAGCGTCGGGCGCTCCTGCAGCAGCAGCACCGCGCACAGGATTGTGATGAGCGGGCCGGTGCCGCGCGCGAGGGGATAGACGATCGAGAGATCCCCGCTGCGGTAGCCGCGGTCGAGCAGCAGGTAATAGGCCGTATGCAGGGCCGCGCTCGCGAACATCAGGCCGTAGTGCACCCATCCGAACTCGGGCTGCTGCCACCAGATGATGAAGGCCGCGAGCGGCGCGTAGATCAGCGCCGAGAGCGTGGCAAACAGCCACACGAAGACGGTGCCGCCGCCGGAGCGCTTGAGCAGGTAGTTCCAGCTCGCGTGGATGACGGCCGCCGCGAGCACCAGCGACAACGCGAGCGTCGTCATGACGCCAGCTCGGCGCGGTCCTTGTAGTGCGCGAGCGCCTCCGGGTTGGCCAGCGCCTCGAGGTTCTTCACCGGCCGGCCGTGCACCACGTTGCGCACCGCGAGCTCCACGATCTTGCCGCTGCGGGTGCGCGGGATGTCGGGCACCTGCACGATCCTCGCCGGCACGTGGCGCGGAGTCGCGTTGGCGCGGACCGTGCGCCGGATCTTTTCCGCGAGCGCCTCATCGAGGCGCAGGCCGTCGCGCAACCGCACGAACAGCACGACGCGCACGTCCGTGGGCCGGTCCGGGGGCCAATCCTGGCCGACGACGAGGCTCTCGACCACTTCCTGGAGGCTCTCGACCTGGCGGTAGATCTCCGCGGTGCCGATGCGCACGCCTCCCGGGTTCAGCACGGCGTCGGACCGCCCATAAATCACGAACCCGTCGTGCGCAGTGCGCTCGATGTAATCGCCGTGGCACCAGACGCCGGGATACTTTTCGAAGTAGGCGGCGCGGTACTTGGCGCCGTCCGGATCGTTCCAGAAGCCGACGGGCATGGACGGGAAGGGGGTGGTGCAGACCAGCTCGCCCTTCTCGCCGCGCACCGGCCGGCCCGCGTCGTCGAATACCTCGACCTTCATGCCGAGCCCGGGACACTGTATCTCGCCGCGCCACACCGGGGCGGTCGGGTTGCCGAGCACGAAGCACGAGATGATGTCGGTGCCGCCGGAGATCGAGGCGAGGTGGAGGTCGCTCTTGACCTCGCGGTACACATAGTCGTAGCCCTCCGGCACAAGCGGCGAGCCGGTCGAGAGCAGGGCCTTCAGGGCGGTGAGACGGTGCGACAGGCGCGGCCGCAGGCCGGCCTTCGCGACGCTGTCGATGAACTTGGCGGAGGTGCCGAAGACCGTCATGCGCGCGGCGTCCGCGTAGTCGAAGAGGATGCGGCCGCCGGCGACGAAGGGCGAGCCGTCGTAGAGCACGATCGTCGCGCGCGAGGCGAGCGCCGTCGCAAGCCAGTTCCACATCATCCAGCCACAGGTCGTGAAGTAGAACAGGCGCGCGCCGGGCTTGAGATCGACGTGCAGCTGGTGCTCCTTCATGTGCTGCAGCAGGGTGCCGCCCGCGCCGTGCACGATGCACTTCGGCACGCCGGTCGTTCCCGAGGAATAGAGGATGTAGAGCGGATGGTCGAAGGGAAACCGCTCGAACGCGATTTCGCGCGGGCGGTAGGGTGCCATCAGGTCATGGACGTTCACCGCGCGGGGAATGTGGGCGATGCGGGGCCGCGGCTGCGTGTAGGGCACGACAATGATTCTCTCGACCGAGGGCAGCCGCTCCGCAATTTCCGCCAGGCGCGGAAGCACGTCGACCGTTTTTCCGTTGTAGAAGTAGCCGTCGGCGGCGAACAGCACGCGCGGGGCGATCTGGCCGAAGCGGTCGAGCACGCCCTGCGCGCCGAAATCGGGCGAGCACGAGGACCACACGGCGCCCAGGCTCGCCGTCGCCAGCATCGCGATCACCGTGCCAGGCACATTGGGCATGTAGCCGGCGACGCGATCGCCGGGCTTGACGTCGGCCTCGCGAAGCGCCTGTGCCAGGCGCGACACCTCGGAATAGAGCTCGGCGCAGGTGACTGTGCTCTTCAGCCGGTCCTCGCCCCAGAACACGATGGCGGGCGAGCGGTCGCGGCGGCGCAGCAGGTTCTCGGCGTAATTGAGCCGCCCCTGGGGAAACCAGTGCGCGCCCGGCATCCGCTGGCCGTCCACCAGCGCGGGGCCGTCGCCGGCATCGCCGATCACGCCGCAGAACGACCACACCGACTGCCAGAATTGCGCGGGCTCCGTGACGGACCACCGGTGCAGCTCCGCGTAATCGCGGGCCGCGACGCCCCAGCGGCCGCGCACATCGCGCATGAACCCCGTCAGGCCGGCGCCTTCAACGCGCTCCGGCGAGGGCTGCCAGATCGGCGGGTCCATGGGGGTACGCAGGCAGCTGAATCATTCCGGGCGGAGCAGGGGGAACAGGATCACGTCGCGGATCGAGGGGCTGTCGGTGAAGAGCATCGCGAGGCGATCGATGCCGATGCCGGCGCCGGATGCGGGCGGCATGCCGTACTCGAGCGCCCGGATGAAGTCCGCGTCGTAGTGCATGGCCTCCGCGTCGCCGGCCTCCTTGCGCTTCGCCTGGCGCGCGAAGCGCTCAGCCTGGTCCTCGGGGTCGTTCAGCTCGGAGAAGCCGTTGGCGATCTCGCGCCCGGCGATGTAGAGCTCGAAACGCTCGGTGATCTCCGGGTTGCGGGCGCTGCGGCGGGCAAGCGGGGACACCTCGGTGGGGTAGTCGACGATGAAGGTCGGCTGGACGAGCTTGTCCTCGACCGTGTTCTCGAAGAGCGTCAGCTGCAGCCCGCCGATGCCATCGGCCGGGCGATAGGCGATCCCGAGCTGCTTGAGCCGCGCGACCAGCGCGGCGCGGTCGTTCAACAGCGAATCGTTGACGGACGGGTGATACTTCTTGATTGCCTGCGTGACGGTCAGCCGCTCGTAGGGCCGGGAGAGGTCGATTTCGTTCCCCTGGTACGGAAAACGCGGCGAGCCCAGCGCCGCCTGCGCGGCGTGCAGGAGCATGCGCGGAATCACGTCAATCATGTACTCGTAATCGGTGTAGGCCGCGTAGAACTCGAGCATCGTGAACTCGGGGTTGTGCTTGGTCGAGATGCCCTCGTTGCGGAAATTGCGGTTGACCTCGAACACGCGCTCGAATCCGCCCACCACCAGCCGCTTGAGATAGAGCTCGGGCGCGATGCGCAGGAATAGATCGAGGTCGAGCGCGTTGTGATGCGTCGTGAACGGGCGCGCCGCGGCGCCGCCGGGGATGGGCTGCATCATCGGCGTTTCCACCTCCAGGAACTGCTCGCCGAGCAGGAACTCGCGGATGGCGTGCACGATGCGCGAGCGCGTGAGGAAGACGCGCCGGGAGTCCTCGTTGACGATGAGATCCAGGTAGCGCTGGCGATAGCGCAGCTCGGAGTCGGCGAGCCCGTGGTATTTCTCCGGCAGCGGGCGCAGCGACTTGGCGAGGAGATGGAGCTTGCGCGCCTTGACCGTGAGCTCGCCCGTGCGGGTGCGGAAGAGCTCGCCCTCGACGCCGACGATGTCGCCGATGTCGTAGTGCTTGAACGCCGCGTGCGCTTCCTGCCCGGTGTCGCTGTCCGACGCGAAGATCTGCATGGCGCCGCTCGCATCCCGGATGGTCGCGAAGCTCGCCTTCCCCATCACGCGCTTCAGCATGATGCGGCCGGCGATCTTCGCCCGTGCCGGGCTCGCTTCGAGCGCGGCGATGTCCTGCTGGCCGTGGCGGGATTGGAGGTCGGCGGCGAGGTCTTCGCGATGGAAGTCGTTGGGGTAGGCGAACCCCTGCTCGCGTAGCGCCTTCAACTTGGCGCGGCGCTCCTCGACCAGCCTGTTATCGTCGTCCACTAACGGACTCCCTGCTTCAGGCTGGCCTCTATGAAGTCATCGAGGTTGCCGTCGAGCACCGCCTGCGTATTGCCGATCTCGACGTTCGTGCGCAGGTCCTTGATCCGCGACTGGTCGAGTACGTAGGAGCGGATCTGGTGCCCCCAGCCGATATCGGTCTTGGCGTCTTCGAGCGCCTGCTTCTCCTCCTGGCGCTTGCGGAACTCCAGCTCGTAGAGCTTTGACTTGAGCATCGCCATTGCCTCCGCGCGGTTGCGGTGCTGCGAGCGGTCGTTCTGGCACTGCACGACGATGTTGGTCGGCAAATGCGTGATGCGGATCGCCGAGTCGGTCTTGTTGACGTGCTGGCCGCCGGCGCCCGAGGCGCGGAAGGTGTCGATGCGCAGGTCGGCCGGGTTGATGGAGACCTCGATCGTCTCGTCGACCTCGGGATAGACGAAGACGCTGGCGAAGGAGGTGTGGCGGCGGTTGTTGGCGTCAAACGGGGACTTCCGCACGAGCCGGTGCACGCCGGTCTCGGTGCGCAGGTGCCCGTAGGCGTAGTCGCCGTTCACCTTGAGTGCCGCGCTCTTGATGCCCGCGACCTCGCCCGGGGACTCTTCGAGCAGCTCGACGCGGTATCCCTTGCGCTCGCAATAGCGCAGGTACATGCGCTCGAGCATTTGCGCCCAGTCCTGCGCCTCAGTGCCGCCGGAGCCCGCCTGGATGTCGAGGAAGCAGTTGGCCGGGTCCATCGGGTTCGAGAACATGCGGCGGAACTCCATGTCCGCCACCGTCTTCTCGAGGCCCTGGGCGTCGCCCTCGATCGCGGCGAGCGTCGCGTCGTCACGTTCGGACTTGGCGATTTCGAAGAGCTCGGCCGCATCGCGTAGCCCGCTGTCGATGCGGCCGAAGGTGTCAACCAGGGATTCGAGCGACTTGCGTTCCCGGCCAATCTCCTGGGCGCGCTTGCTGTCGCTCCACACGGCGGGGTCTTCCGAGAGCTTGGTGACTTCGCTCAGGCGCCGCTGCTTGGCCTCGAAGTCAAAGATACCTCCGCAGCTCGGCGGCGCGCCCCGCGACGTCGGAGAGCCGGCGGGCGATGGCGTTGATTCGGTCTGCTTCCATTTGCGTGTCCTGAGCTTGGGCGAATTATAACCTTGGAACTTCCCCTCCTGCCGGTCTTGCCGCGCGGCGCTTGACGGGCTCGCTGATTGGCGACACATTGCCACAATTCGACCAAACAACTCTACGAGGAGAAAGGCATGGCAAATCTCCTGTGGCTCGCGATGGGCGGATTGATGCTGCTTGCACCCGCATTGGCCTATTGCCAGGGCTACCCATCCAAGCCGATCCGCATCGTCGTCCCGTTCCCCCCCGGCGGAAACATTGACATCAACGCGCGGACTATCGCTCCTGGACTCACGGAAGCTCTGGGGCAACCCGTGATCGTCGAAAACCGCGCCGGCGCGGGAGGCCGGATCGGTGCCGCTCTGGTCGCCAAGTCGCCGCCCGACGGTTACACGGTCCTGCTCGGCGCGCCCGGCACGCTGGTGTCCCAGCCGGTGTTTCGCGACGATATCGAGTACCAGCCGCTGCGCGACTTCGTGTACACCTCGCGCATCTCGCTCGTTTCGAGCGCCCTGAGCGTGCACCCCTCGCTGCCCGTGCGCAGCGTCAAGGCGCTCATCGCGTTTTCCATGACGCGTCCAGGAGAGCTCCTGATGGGCTCGGCGGGCCTGGGATCCGGCGGGCAGCTGATGGGTGAGCTGTTCCAGTCGATGGCGAAAGTGAAATTCACGCACGTGGCGTACAAAGGCGGCGCCGCCGCATCGGTCGCAATCCTCACCGGGGAAGTCCATCTGGCATTCGATCAAGTCAGCTCCTCGGGACCGCACATCAAGGCAGGCAAGCTGCGCGCGCTGGCGGTGACGACTCCGCAGCGCTCGAAGCTCCTGCCCGACGTGCCGACGATCGACGAGTCGGGGGTCCGCGGCTACGACTATTCGACGTGGACCACGCTCGGTATTCCGGCGGCAACGCCCATGGAAGCGGTTCAGAAGCTGCGCGCTGCGGTCGATACCGTCATTGCACAGCCGCGCACGCGCGAAGCGTTCGAGAAATTCGGCGCCGAAGTCGTCCCCAACTCCGCCGAGGAGTTCACGCGCTTGCTGCGGGAGGATTACGCAAGGTGGGTCCGCATTCGCAAGGAAACCGGGATCAAGTTCGAATAGCAGGAGGGGAGCGGGCGGCTAAGCCTTTTCCCAGTGCTCGATGTTGAGCTGCACGGTCGTGCGGCCGTTGAACTCGTTCAACGTGGGCTGGTAGACGGCGCGGATGCGCGGGGGCGCGGCGTCGAGGAAGTTGAAGCGGATGGCATCGATGCTTCTCCCGCCCTGCGCGAGCGTGAGCTTCAGGTGCTTTTCCCCGACCACGCGCTGCATCGAGACCTCGAATTCGTCGCAGAAACGCGGCGCCGGGAATCCCTGTCCCCACACCGGTGCCGAGAGCCGGGTGACGGTCTGCGGCGTGAGCTCGCTCGCAGCCAGCGTGCCGTCGGTTTCGATCACGCGCTCGAGATCGGCGGGCGTGAGCAGCGCCCGCGCGACCTCCTCGAACGCGTGCTGGAAGCGCGCGAAGTCGGCCTCTCGCAGCGTCAGCCCGGCCGCCGCCGCATGGCCGCCGAACTTCAGGATCATCCCCGGGTGCAGCACCGCCACGCGGTCCAGCGCATCGCGCAGGTGCAGGCCGTGGATGGAGCGGCCCGAGCCGCGAATCTCTCCCGGGCTTGCACGCGCGAACGCAATGACCGGCCGGTGAAAATGGTCCTTCATCCGGCCGGCCACGATGCCGACGACTCCCTGGTGCCAGGCGGGATCGAACAGGCTCAGCGTGCAGCCGTCATCGAGCTCCGTCGCCTCGATTGCGGCGACCGCGTCCTCGCGCATGCCGGATTCGATCGCGCGCCGCTCGCGGTTGAGGCGGTCGAGGTCGGTTGCGATCGCGCGCGCGCGCTCCGGGTCATCGGTGACGAGGCATTCGATGCCGAGCGCCATGTCAGTCAGCCGCCCGGCGGCGTTCAACCGCGGCGCCACGACGAATCCCAGGTCGCGCGCGCCGGCGCGGCCCGGGTCGCGGCCCGCGACCTGGAACATCGCCGCGATGCCGGGCTGCATGCGGCCGGCGCGGATGCGGTTCAACCCTTGCTGCACCAGGATGCGGTTGTTGTGATCGAGGGCGACGACATCGGCGATTGTGCCCAGCGCCACCAGGGGCAGCAGCTCCGCGAGGTTAGGCCCGCCCTGCGCAAGCGCGCCGCGCCTGCGCAGCTCGGCGCGCAGCGCGAGCATGAGGTAGAACATCACGCCGACGCCCGCGAGATGCTTGCTCGGGAAGGCGCAGCCGGGTTGGTTGGGATTGATGATGCACGCCGCTTCGGGCAGGCGCTCCGCCGGCAGATGATGGTCGGTGATGAGAACTTCCATGCCGAGGCGGTTGGCCTCGGCGACGCCCTCGAAGCTCGCGATGCCGTTGTCCACCGTGATCAGGATGTCGGGACTGCGTTGCGCGTGGGCGAGGCGGACGATCTCGGGAGTAAGCCCGTAACCGTGTTCGAAACGGTTCGGCACCAGGTATCCCGCCTCGGCGCCGAACGCGCGCAGCGCGCGCATGCCGACCGAGCACGCAGTGGCGCCGTCGGCATCGTAGTCGGCGATGATGAGCAGCTTCCGGCGCGAGGCGAGGGCGTCGGCCAGCCGGCCCGCCATGGCCCCCAGATTGAGCATGGTGTCGGGGGCCGCGAGCAGCTCGAAGTCCGACGAGAGATCGCGCGCAGTGGCGACACCCCGCGTTGCGTAGATGCGGGCGAGGAGGGGAGGCACGCCCTCGCTCACGAGGCGCTCGACGATCTCCGGACGCGCCGTGCGCGTGATGATGGCCGGGGCGCGGTCAGGCGGCATACGAGCGCAAAGGATGTCGCATCCGCCAGATGCGCAGGCGGTCGCGTCGCGTCAGAGTCGACGTGTGACCGTGATCGCGGCCCAGACCGTGGAGGGTGAGCGAATCGAGGACGCCATCCCACAATCCCGCGACCAGCGTTGCCGCCCACGTTCGCTCCAGTTCCTGCGCGGCGTCTCGCCACCTCGACAGCTCGCCGTAAGCCGTAGCGGGCAACCCCAGCACCGCGAGATGCCTCCCCTGGTGGCGTGAATCCAGCAGCGGTGCCCCCGAGGCGGGCAAGGGTCGCGCAGCGCCGCCGCTCGCGGCCGCCAGTCCCTTCGCAAGGGGATGATCGGCCCAGATGGCGTCGTAGCTCGCTTCGAGCGCGCGGTCGCGTCCCGGGCCCCAGGTCCAGATGCTGTTGATCGCGGGCCGGCCCTGCTGCTCCCGGGCCTGGTTGCAGGGCTGCTCGTGCAGCAGCATCTGCGCTTCGTTGAGGATCCGGCGCCAGCGCGCTCCGTCCTCGCCCTGGGGCAGAAGCGCCTCGATGCTGCGGCCCGCCGCCTCCGACGTCGGCGTGGTGAGCACTTGCGGCTCCTGCGCGGTCCGCGCGTACCAGCGTTCCGGGTGCGGGGCGATGAACGAGACGCCCTCGCCCGCAAAGTGCGAGTTCAGCGCCGCGACGCATTCCCGGGACTCTTCCGGCGTTACCGCGAGCTGCGAGGCGTCTGCCAGCACTAATCGATCGCCGTGAACCCTGAGATGGACGGGATCGGCGCGGATCCAGCAGTCGGTGCCGGGCTCGCCGCCGTCGCCGCGCAGGGAGAGGGCCGCAAGCGGCAGCGTATCGGGCAATCGGTACTGCGCGGCAAGCCAGCGCTCCGGAGAGCCTCCGCGGGTTTTGACCCGCCGGCCTCGCGCAAGCAATGTCTCCAGGGCGGGAAGCGCGAGTCCGCTGTAGGACTCGTTGCCGGCTGACGCGGGCCAGAACAGATCGGAAACGAGCAAGTGGCAGTCCATGAGTGCCGCGGCGCGCTGCGGTGGAGTAAGAGCCTATCTCAATAATAGGCACGTGTGCGACGGCGGCGAGGTGGGATGCAGCTCTAGGAGGATAGCCCGCAGCAATATGTCGATATTGCAAGGGCTGCCGACAACGAGATGCGCCCTGAGCGGTCGCTTCGCGACCGCGGGCGTCTCCTTGCCCCAATGGGCGCGCAACGGCCAAAGGCCGTTGCTCAGCGCCCCGTCCCTCCGGGTTGCGGCCAGGACGGGCGTCTGCGTTGTTGCCCGGCTTGACCATATCGACATATGGCCTGCGCCGGGCG
>DATBMB010000237.1:0-30688 GCA_036555035.1 Burkholderiales bacterium
TTGAGGCTGGGATTCAGCGTGTAGAGGCCGGTGATCGCCGCCTGGGCGATGACGTGGCCCTTGATCGCCGCGAGCACCTCCGGCCCCCTGAAGGCGCCGGCCACGGAGCAGCGCGCCATATCGAGCGCGTAGACCGTGAACGTGTAATGGTGTGGAATCGTGTCGTTCCACGGCGGGCATGGACCGTCGTAGCCGAAGTAGTTTCCCGCCATTTCCTTGTCCGATGCGAACCACGAGGTGTAGTCGTTCAGGCCTTGGCGCGATCCGTACAGGCTTTCCGGGCCGGGCTTGCCGCGCAGCTTGACGCCGCTGGAGAACTCGCCCTCCTTGATCTGCAAGGTCGCCGCCGGCAGGTCCACCAGCACCCAATGGAAGAAGGTCACGCGCGGCAGCTGCGCGGAAATGGTGCGGCCTTCCTGGTTCACGTCGTCGGGCTTGCTGGGCACGTCGGGATCGTGGCAGATCAGCGCGAGCGACTTGGCGTTCATGGGCACCTCCTGCCACTGCAGGTGCGGGTTGAGGTTCTTCGACTGCGTCACGTGCGACTTCGGATCCGGCGCGCAGAAGGCGTATTGCGCCGGGATCTTCTTGTTGTGGATGAACGACCGGCTGGTGATTCTCATGTGCGTCTCCTCCGGAGAGAGCGGGAGGATTATATACCGCCCTCGCGCGGGGCGAGGGCGCGCATGCGCGCGTCCCGCTCCTCCTTGGGGAGCGCCGCGAGCGCCCGCACCGCGGCGTAGAAGGCCGGAAGGCGCCCGCCTTCGCGCTCGAGCAGCGCCTCGAATGCCGGCACCCGCTGCGCGTAGGCGGCGACTGAGGCGAGCTGCGCGTTGTTGGGAGTGCCGGCGAACCACGCATCGTAGCCGCTGAATCCGCCCCACCCCGACCGGAGCGTCCGGTACTCGGATTCGAGCTCGCCGAGGATCTCGCGCTTGCGGCTGCGCATGGCCTCAGGCGCGAGCTGCGTGCGGTAGAGCGCCTCGAGGCGGCCGCGGTGCCTGAGCACCAGCGCCGTGAATTCGGCCCGGATGCGCCGGCCCTGCTCGAACCGCTCGCGCTTTCCCGCAGCCCCGCTGCGCGCGAGCCAGCGCCGGACGCCTTCCTGCTCGACCGCCACCGCGAAGGACTCGTTGAATTCGGTGTCGTCGCGCGCATACGCGACCTGGTGCGCCAGCTCGTGAAACACCAGCCGCGCGACCTCGGTCTCCGGGAAATGAATGAACGTGCTCAGCACGGGATCGGCGAACCAGCCGAGCGTCGAGTAGGCGGGCACGCCGCCGATGTAGACGTCGTGGCCCTCCCGCGCAAGCGCCGCGGAATACCGCTCCGCGTCCTGCCGGCTGAAGTAGCCGCGGTAGGTCACGCAGCCCGCGAACGGGAAGCACGACTGGAGCGGCTGCACCGAGAACTCCGGCGCGGCGAACACGTTCCACACCACGAACGGCCGCCCGAGATCGGCGTAGCGCCGGTAGCTGGCGTTTTCGGGAAGGCCCAGCTCACGGCTCGCGAATTCCCGGATCTCGACAACGCGCGCGAGCCGGTCCTTGAGCGCCTGCGGGCTCGCCGCATCGCCGATCACCTCCTCGATCGGCCGCTCCCGCCGCCAGATCTCGAGCTGGCCGCTGACCGACTGGAAGTAGTAGCTGACGTTCGCGCAGCCGCTGACGGGCAGCGCAAGGCACGCGGCAATGATGCAGGCTCCGGTTCCTCTGGCGCCCTGGCGATTCATGGCTGGAGAAATGCCCCGTCGCGCAGAAAGGCGCAGATCTGCCGGGCGACCGCGGGCGAGACCAGCATGCCGAAGTGGTTGACCTTCAGGACGACATGGTGGTGCGCGACGGGCAACCGCGTTTCCGCCACGCTTACCACGCCGTCGCTCGGCGCGGGCAGATCCGGCGCGACGACGCGCCCGATGCCGACCGGGAGACGGCCGGCGATCACGCCGATCTCCCGTCCGGTGTCGGACCCCGCGGGCGCCGTGTCACGCCACTCCGGGGCGCTGCGCCCGAGCGCCGCACGGCCCCCAGGCAACCGCGCCAGCCGCCTCGCGGCGAGGCTGCCTGCGACCGGCGAGCCCAGCAGCACGGCGCGCCCCGGTGGAAGGCCCGGCGCGCGTTCCAGCATGCGCAGGATGACGAGCCCCCCGAGGCTGTGGCCGACGAAATGCAGCCGCGGCGCGGCAATGCCGCGGCAGAAGCGCGCGAGGCGCTCCGCGTTCTCCGCCAGGGTGAGCCGCATGGATGGATACGAATAGGCCAGCGCGCGGTAGCCGCAGCGCGCCACCCGCCGCCGCATCAGCTCCATCACGAGCCCGTGCACCCACAGGCCGTGCACCAGTACGACCGTCTCGGACTCCATATTGGAAAGCGCAGGTCGCGGGTTCCCCGGATTCAGGCGGAGGCGCCGCGATACACCGTCACCTGGTCCGCGGCGAGATGGCTGATGTCGCCCCACACCTCCAGCCGCCATGCGGCGCCGTCATAGCCGAAGACGTTCAGGCTGGCGTTGATCAGCGGCACCGGCCGCCGCGCGCCGTGGTCGAGCCCGTGCGCCGCGCGGTAGAGCGAATCGAGCACCAGGCCGTGAGTGACGACCACGACTTCGTGGCCGGGGTGCCGGCCGGCGATCTCCGCGAGGCACCCGATGCAGCGCTGCGTGAAGCTGCGCGCGCTCTCGCCTCCCGGGACCGCGTAGTCGGGGTCGCGGCTGGCGAAGCGGGCGTGCTCATCGGGAAAGCGCGCCACGATCTCCTCGGCGGTGAGGCCCTCGAAGATCCCGAACCGGCGCTCCTGCAGCCGCGGATCCGTCATGAAGTCGAGGCCCGTGTGCCTGGCGATGGCGTGCGCGGTATCCCGCGCACGAGAGAGATCGCTGGTGTAGAGCGCCGCGAAGGCGCGGCCCGCGAGCCGCCGGCCCACGGCGCTCGCCTGCTCGCGGCCCACGTCCGAGAGCTGCGTGTCGGTCGTGCCCTGCATGCGCCGCTCGCGGTTCCACGCGGTCTCGCCGTGGCGAATCACAATGAGCGTGGTCTCATCCATGCGTCGGGCCGGCGAATGCGTCATCCCTCATTCGACCCGCCGGAGTATATCGGCGTTCATCGGCGTTTTGGAAATCACTGGCCGCGGCACGGCGCTTGCCGCGCCCGGGCGCTTGGAATAGATTGCGCCCGTAACTACGATGACGAATCCGGCCCACGCGCAAAGAACCCGCCCGGGCGCGACCCCGCCCCATGCGCCCGAGAAGGGGTGGGCGGCGCGCCTGCTCGGCGACATTCACGTCACCGGCCTCTTCTGGTATCGCCTGCACCGCTGGGCCGTGGCGAGCCTGCCCGCGTGGGCGCTCGCGCCCCTCGTCGCGGTCTTCACCACGTTCTTCTTTCTCACGATCCTGAAGATACGCCGCGCGATCGCGTCGAATCTGGCGCCCGTGCTCGGGCCGGCACGCTCCCTCGAGCGGCAGCGCCGGATCTTTCGCACGATGCACGCGTTCGCGTGGTGCTTGACCGAGCGCTACGAGCGGCTCGTCACCGACCGGCCGTTCGAGGTCGAGGTGGAGGCGATGGAGCACTGGGATGCCGTGACCCGGACGGGGCGCGGTTTCATCATGGTCACCGCGCACCTGGGGCTCTACGAGGTCGGCTCGATGCTCGCATCGGTGCGGGAGGCGCGCCACGTGCATCTCGTGCGCGAGCCCGAGATCGATCCCCGCGCCCAGGCGTTCATCCAGCAATGCGTCGCCAAAGTCCAGGGCACGCACTACACGATGCACTTCCAGAGCGGCGATCCGCTGCAGGCGGTCGCGCTCGCGGAAGCGCTCGGCCGCGGCGAGATCGTGGCGATCCAGGCCGATCGTCCTCGCAGCGGCGGCAGGACGGTCGACGCGGCCCTGTTCGGGCGGCCGTTCGCCCTCCCGGCGGGCCCCGCCGCGCTGGCACGCACTGCCGGCGTGCCGATGCTGCCGGTATTCGCGCTCCGCACGGGCCGGCGCGGCGTCCGCATCGTGTTCCGCCCGCCGATCGAGGTTGCGCGCACGACCGATCGCGGCGCCGACCACGCCGCCGCCATGCGACGCGTCGCGGCCGAGATCGAGGCGGCGATCCGGCGCACGCCCCACCAATGGTTCGTGTTCCGCGAGCTCTGGCCCCGGGGTTAGGCGGCGCTCACGCGCGCCGCGCCGAGATCGCCGCGACCACGCACTGCGGGATGTCCTGCCGGATCGTCGCGATATCGGGGAACACCCGGACATCCACGAAGCCGTTCGCCGCGAGCGCGGCGGCCCACTGCTCGGGCGTGAGGAATCCGCCGTTCGGACGCCAGTCCGGAACGAGCACGGCGTCGCGGAACGTGCCGAGCAGATTGAACGCGAACTCGACGTAGATCGGCCGTCCCGGGAACGGCCGCACGCACTCCGCAAGCACGAGCGCGCCACCCTCGGCCAGCGCCGCGCGGATTTCGCCGAGGGTCGCGCCGAGGTCATGCGCGACGTGCACGACGTTTGCGCCATATACGAGCGCCATCGAGCCCGGCGCGATGCCGCCTTCCGCGAACGGCCGGTTGATGTCCAGCGCTGCGAACGCGAGCGGCCATCCTGGGAAGCGCGCGCGCAGCGCCCTCTCCGCCCGCCGGAGGAACATGGCGACGAGCTCCGTCAACCGGTACGACAAGACCTCTGCGCGGCGCCCGGCGGCCTCGAGGCGCGCGAGCAGCGCTTCGGCGCCGCTGCCGAAGCCGCCGCCCAGCTCCAGCACCGCGCCGCCTTCCCGCGGCAGGGCGCGTTCGGCAGCGATCGCCCCGATTGCATTCGTCACCGCGTAGAGGGGATTGGCGTTCGAGAAGTACTTCAGCCACGCACTGACGCCTTCAGGGTCGAACAGCGCCTGCTCCCCGGTGATTTCTCCGCGCAGGACGGCCGGGTAGCGCTCGGCCGCGAGCCCCGCGATCCGGTAGGAAGGCAGGCAACTCGCATCGAGCCCGGCCTGCTCGGCAAGGACACTGTCTGCGTCCGCAGTCGGCGCCGGCCGCAGAGCCCGGTAGCGAACCGTTCCGCCGGGCGAATCGATGTGGTCAATCCAGCCACGCTGGGCGAGCATCGCGAGCAGCCACTCTGCGGGCACGCGCGCGACCTCGGGAACGAGCCCTGCACCGGCAATCGCCTCCTCGACGGTCGCGGCCTCCGCGCACGCGCGCTCCAGCCCCGTCGACCGGAACACCGCGAGCGCGAGGCGTGCAACGTATTCCTCGAGCAGCTCGCAAGAGCTGACAAATGTGTCGTTGAAGAGCGGCAGGATCTCGCTGGGGATCAGCGCCGCCTTCTCGTTCAGTCCGCCGCGTCCCGGTTTGCTCTCAAGCATGGCTCAGGAACTCGCCGATGCGGGCGACACCCTCCTTCAGTCGCTCGATCGAATTGGTATAGGCGAAGCGGACGTGCCGCTCCGGGGCATTCGCGCCGAAATCCACGCCCGGCGTGATCGCGACGCCCGCCCGCTCCAGCAGGTCGCGCGCGAAGCCGAAGCTGTCGCGGGTGTGCTTTCCGCAGCCCGCGTAGACGTAGAACGCTCCCTGCGGCATTACCGGTATCTCGAAGCCCAGCCGGCGCAGGGCCGGTACCAGGTAATCGCGGCGGGCCTGAAACTCCCGCCTGCGGCTCTCCAGGATCGCAAGCGTCTCGGGCTCGAACGCGGCTAGCGCCGCATGTTGCGCCGGCGTCGGCGCGGCGAGGTAGAGGTTCTGCGCGAGCTTGTCGAGCTCGCCGACGGCGCTCTCGGGCGCCACCATCCACCCGAGCCGCCAGCCCGTCATGTTGAAGTACTTGGAGAAGCTGTTGATGACGAACACGTCATCGGCCAACGCCGCCGCCGTGGTGTACTCCCCCTCGTACACGAGCCCGTGGTAGATCTCGTCCACGATCAGCGCACCGCCCCGGGCGCGCGCGATCTCCACCATTCCCGCGAGCCGCTCGGTCGAGATCAGCGTGCCGGTGGGATTCGAGGGCGAGGCCACCAGCGCCGCCGCCGTGCGCGCGCTCCAGTGCCGCTCGAGGTGGTCCGGAGCGAGCTGGTAGCCGCTCGCCGCGTCCACCGGTACGGGGTGAGGTACTCCCTCGACGACGCGCACGAAGTGCCGGTTGGCGGGATAGCCGGGGTCGGCGAGCAGCACCTCGTCGCCGGGATCGATGAGCGCCGCGCACGCGAGCATCAGCGCCGCCGAGGCGCCGGTGGTAACGAGAATGCGAGACGGCGCAACCCGCACTCCGTAGCGTGTCTGGTAATAGCCCGCGATCGCCTCCCGCAGCTGCGGCAGGCCGGGCGTGGGCGTATAGAAGAGCTCGCCCTTCTCCAGCGTGCGCACCCCGGCGCGGACGATCGGCTCCGGCGTCGGGAAATCGGGCTCGCCGATCTCCATGTGGATGATGGAGCGGCCCTGCGCCTCGAGCTCGCGCGCCCGCGCGAGCAGCGCCATCACGTGGAACGGCTCGATCTCCGCCACCCGCCGCGCGAGGCGCAACGCCCGCCGCGGATTCAGTGCGCGCTCTTCGATGCGCCTTCCTTCCCAAGGCTGAACGGCCCGGAGCCCATGGCCATGATGTAGGCGAGCCCGCCGAGTATGGCCAGGTTCTTCATGAAGTGATTGAGCTGACCGCGAACCTGCGCCGCGTCCACGGCCCAGAAGTTGTGGAACACGACCGTGGCGGCGATGGTGAAAACCGCAAGCAGGAGCGCGCCCAGGCGCGCGTGCCATCCCAGCAGCACCATGAGGCCGCCGACCAGCTCCAGAACGATCGCGCCGATCAGCAGTGTCTCGGATGCCGGCATCCCCGCCCTTGCCATCGTCGCGGCGACGGCGGAAAAGCCGGTGATCTTGTGGATCCCGGAGAGCAGGAACAGCGGGGCGATCAGGATGCGACCCACGAGCGGTCCATAGGACTGCGACGCGATGCTCATGGCCGGATTTCTACCATGAGGCGCTGTTGCGCGCGAGCGGGCAACGGCGTCAGGGCCGATCCCAGTAGGGCTCCGGCGCGAACCGCTCCACGAGAAAGTCCACGAACGCGCGCACCTTGGGAGACAGGTAGCGCGTGGGCAGGTAGACCGCGTAGACGTCGCTGCCGAAGGTACCGTGCGCCCGGAAGCCGTCCAGGACCCGCTGCAGGCGTCCCGCGCGCAGGTCCGCCCCGATGGTGAACGTGGGCAGCAGCGCGATGCCCAGTCCCTTCAGCACCGCTTCCCGCAGCGCCTCCGAGTTGTTGACCGTGAAATTGCCCGCCACCCGCACGGCGGTATCGCCGGCCTTGCCGGTGAAGCGCCACTCAAAGGAGGCCTCAAGGAACGAGTAGAAGAGACAGTTGTGGTGCGCGAGATCCGCGGGTGCGCGCGGCATGCCGTGGCGCTCGAGGTAGTCCGATGAGGCGCACACCGCCCAGTGCACGGGGGCGAGACGCCGCGCGACGGTGCCGGGTGCCTGCTCGCGCGTCATGCGGATCGCGACGTCGAACCCCTCCTCGACCAGGTCCACCGCGCGGTCGTTCATGACGATCTGCACCGACATGTCCGCGTGGCGCGCGAGGAAATCAGGGATGGCGGGGGCGATGTGCAGGTGGCCGAAGGCGGCGGGCGACGTCACGCGCAGCACGCCGCGCGGCTCGGCGTAGAGGCGCGAAACGGCGAGCTCCGCCGCCTCCGCTTCCGCCATCATCCGGGCGCAGTGCTCGTAGAAGGCGGCCCCCACTTCGGTGAGCGAGAGACGGCGCGTGGTGCGGTTGAGGAGCCGCGCCTTGAGCGAGCGCTCGAGCTGTGCGACTTGCTTGCTCACCGCGGACTTGGAGACGCCGAGCCTCCGGGCTGCGCCGGAGAAGCTCTTCGCCTCCGCCACCCGCGCGAACACCGCCATCGCTGCGAGCTTGTCCATGAGGTTTATTGTTTCCTAATAGAAACAATAATATTCCAGTTAGCTGTATTGTCAACTCTACTGCGCAAGCAGATATTGATGGCGAAGGCGGGCATTGACGCCCGCCGGGAGCAGATAAATGGAAGCAATCATCACGAGAGTGAACGCCCTTTGGATCGAAGCGGACGTTGCAGCAGGCGTGCGCGCCGTGCGTCGCGTCGCACGCGCGCTTGCGCAGGCGGTCGGTTCAGCCCTGGTCGAAACGAGCCGTGGTGCTCTGCTCGTGAAGAACCGCGCCCGCTCGCGGCACCGGCTCTGAACGGCTAGGCTCGGCGACGCCGTGGCGGCGCCTTGCTCGACGCGCGCGCTGGACGGGAGCCTCCGCGACCGCGCAGTCCGTCCAGGTACAGGTCGATCATCGCCTCGGCCTGTCGCGCGAGCGGCAGGTAGGCGGAATTGGCGAGCCAGCTGGAAATGAGGCCGTAGAGCATTGCGTCGAGCCCGATCGCCGCGAGCCGCGGATTCACGCTGGCCGGCAACTGGCCGCGTTTGATGGCGTTGCGGATGGCCTGCTCGGCGCGGTCCACGCAGCCTTTCTGCACGGCGCTGATCCGGTTGTTGACCCCCGCCATCTCGCCGAGGTACTCGCACTTGTGGGTGACCACGTCGAACACGCGCTTCACCTGCGGGTCGGTTGCCGTCGACCTGAGGCAGTTGACCGCGCAGGCCTTGAGCGAGGCGATCGGATCCTCGACGGACTCGTCGCTCGAGGCCGCCACCATGGCCTCCATCGGCAAGGTCACGCGGTCCACCATGGACGCGAAGAGATCGCGCTTGTCCTTGAAATGCCAATAGATGGCGCCGCGTGTCACGCCGGCGGCCTGCGCGATGTCCTCGAGGGAGGTGCGCGAGACGCCGCGCTCGCTGAACACGTGCTCGGCGGCATCGAGGATGCGGCTGCGCGTCTCTTCGGCTTCGTCCTTGGTTCGTCTCACCACGCGGCGTGCCCTCACTTCAAAGTGAAATCCGGAATGCAGTCAGGATTGTAAGAATTTCCTGCTTTACATACATTCGAGATTGTATGTAAACTTCCCGTCCTCTGCAACACGTGCCGGCCCGCGCGGCACCACTCGCCGCGGACCGAGAGGAGACAACAGGTCATGAACAAGCTCGTTCGACTCCTGCGCGTGGGCGTTCCGCCCGCCGCTCTCGCCCTGCTTGCGGCCGGGTGCCAGCCCAACGGCGGCGGGCACCCCGGCGGCGGCTTTCCGCCGCCCGTCGTGAGCGTGACGACCGTTGCGATCCGGGACGTTCCCGTGAGCTACGAGTACGTCGCGCAGACCGCAGGCTTTCGAGAGGTCGAGGTCAGGGCGCGCGTCACGGGCATCCTGTTGAAGCGCAACTTCACGGAAGGGGCGGCCGTGAAGAAAGGCGAATCGCTCTTCACGATCGATCCCGAGCCTTTCCGCGTTGCACTGGCGCGGGCCGAAGCCGACCTTGCAGTTGGGGAGGCGCGTCTTTCTCAGGCCAGGCGCGAGGTGGCGCGACTGCGCCCCGTGCTCGAATTGAAGGCGGTCAGCCAGAAGGAAGTGGACGACGCGCTCTCCGCCGAGCAGGTGGCTGCGGCCGAGGTCATGAGCGCTCGCGCCCGGGTAAACGAAGCACGGCTCAACCTCGAGTACACCCGCGTCGAGTCGCCCATCACCGGCGTGACCAGTCGGTCGGTCGTGTCCGAGGGCACGCTGGTCTCGGGACCGAACGTGCTGCTCACCACGGTCACCCAGACCGACCCGATCTACGTGAATTTCGGGATCCCCGACCGCGAGCGCCTCGCGATCCGCCGCGACGTCGAGGCCGGGCGCCTGAAGCTGCCAGTCGACGGCCGCTTCAAGGCGACGATCAAGCTGGCCGATGGCGGCGTCTATGAGCGCCCCGGCGTCGTGAACTACACCGATATCAGGGTCAACGTGCAGACCGGCACCAGCGAGGCGCGCGCAATGCTGCCCAATCCCGGCGGCCAGCTGCGCGCCGGCGAGTTCGTCCGTGTTGAGCTGCACGGCGCGATGCGCCCGGGCGCGATCGTCGTGCCGCAGCGGGCGGTGATGGAAAGCCCCAAGGGCAAGTACGTCTATATCGTCGATGCCGAGAGCAAGTCGCAGATCCGCCCGGTCGAGGCCGGTGATTGGACCGGCGACGGCTGGATCATCAACTCGGGCATCCAGCCCGGCGACCGCGTCGTGGTGGAGGGCGTGGTCAAGCTCTCGCTGATGCCGCCCGGCGTGCCAGTGCAGGTCTCCGACGGCGCGCCCCCGGCCGACGGCAAGGGTGCGCCCGCGGCGAAGAAACCCGTCCCGGAAAAGAAAACCTAGGGGCGGCAGCATATGATCTCGCGCTTCTTCATCGACCGGCCGATTTTCGCGGTCGTGCTCTCGATTTTCATCGTGATCGCGGGCCTCGCCTCGATGCGCGTGCTGCCGATCGCGCAGTACCCGGAGATCGCGCCGCCGGTGGTCACGGTGCGCGCCATCTACCCTGGCGCGTCCGCCCAGACGCTCGAGCAGACCGTGGCCGCGCCGCTCGAGAACCAGATCAACGGCGTCGAGAACATGCTCTACATGAGCTCGACCTCGACCTCGAATGGCACCGTGGAAATCCAGGTGACGTTCGAGATCGGCGCCGACGTCGACACCGCGGCGTTGAACGTCAACAACCGCGTGAAGCAGGCCGAGCCGCGGCTGCCGCTCGAGGTGCGCCGCCAGGGCGTCACGGTCGAGAAAGGCTCGTCCTCGTTCCTCCAGGTGATCGCGTTCTCCTCGCCCGACGGCAGCCGTGACGATCTCTTCATCTCGAACTACGTCACGCTCAACGTGCTCGATCAGTTGAAGCGCATCCCCGGCACGACCAACGTCCAGATCTTCGGCGCCAAGGACTACGCGATGCGCATCTGGGTGCGCCCCGACCGGCTCGCACAACTCAAGCTCGCGCCTTCCGACCTGGTGCGCGCGCTGAACGAGCAGAACGCGCAGTTCGCCGCCGGCAAGATCGGGCAGTCGCCCACCCGCGGCCCCCAGGAGCTGGTCTATACCATCACCACCCAGGGGCGGCTCTCGGAGCCGGCGGAGTTCGAGAACATCGTGGTGCGCGCCAACGGCGACGGCTCGGTGCTCAGGCTGAAGGACGTCGCGCGCGTCGAGCTGGGCTCCAAGGACTACGAGTTCATCGGGCGCGTCAACGGCAACACCGCGACGCTGGTCGGCATCTTCCTGCAGCCCAACGCCAACGCGCTAGCGACCGCCGAGCGCGTCAACGCCGAGATGACGCGGCTCGCGCGGGCGTTCCCGCCGGGACTCGTGCACAACGTGGTGTACGACACCACGCGCTTCGTCAAGGTCTCGATCCGCGAGGTGGTGATCACGCTCGCCGAGGCGATGGCGCTGGTGTTCCTGGTGGTGTTCCTGTTCCTGCAGAACTGGCGCGCGACGCTGATCCCGTTCGCCGCGGTGCCGGTCTCGCTGATCGGCACCTTCGCCGGGCTCGTGCTGCTCGGCTACTCGATCAACACGCTGACCCTCTTCGGCATGGTGCTCGCCATCGGCATCGTGGTCGACGACGCGATCGTCGTGCTGGAGAACGTCGAGCGCATCATGCACGAGGAGCACCTGCACGCGCGCGAGGCGGCGATCAAGGCGATGCGGGAAGTCACCAGCCCGATCATCGCGATCGTGCTGACGCTGTGCGCGGTGTTCGTGCCAATCGCATTCCTCGGCGGCTTGACCGGCGAGCTCTACCGCCAGTTCGCGGTGACGATCTCGATCGCGGTGGTGATTTCCGGTCTGGTGGCGCTGACGCTGACCCCGAGCTTGTGCGTGCTGATCTTGAAACGCGAGCACAGGCAGCCGGGGCGCTTCTTCCGCTGGTTCAACGACTGGTTCCGGCGCATGACCGGCCGATACGTGGATGGCGTCGCCTGGATGCTGCGCCGCGGCGGCGTCGCGCTCCTCCTCTTCATCGGCATGGTGGCGATCACCGTCGGCATGTGGCGCGCCACGCCGGGGTCGCTGGTGCCGGACGAGGACCAGGGCTACTACATCGCCGCAGTGTTCCTGCCGGACGGCGCCACGCTCGAGCGCACCGACAAGGTCGTGAACGAGGTTGTCGCCGCGATCAAGTCGAACCCGGCAAACGAGGCGGCGATCGCCTTCACCGGCTTCGACTTCCTCGGCGGCGGCTTCCGCAACAGCGCCGCCACGATTTTCGTCACCCAGACGCACTGGGATGAGCGCACCGTCTCGACCGGGCAGCTGGTCGGCGAGTTCTTCATGAAGACCGCGCACATCAAGGAAGGCCTGGTGCTCGCGTTCGGCCCGCCGCCGATCTTTGGCCTGGGCAATGCGGGAGGCTTCGAGTTCTACATCCAGAACCGCGGCGAGGGCGGCGCGCCGCGGCTGTTCGAGGTGACGCAGCAACTGCTCGGCGCCGTCGCCAAGGACCCCATGTTCGGCCAGGTCAACACGCTGTGGCGCGCCAACGTGCCCCAGCTCTACGTCGAGACCGACCGCGAGAAGGCGAAGACGCTGGGCGTGCCGATCGACGAGCTCTACAACACGCTCGCCGCGACGCTCGGCACCTTCTACGTCAATGACTTCAACAAGTACGGCCGCACCTGGCAGGTGCTGATGTCGGCCGAGCCGGAGTACCGCAAGCGGCCCGACGACGTCGGCGCCGTCTACGTGCGCTCGGAGCGCGGCAGCATGGTGCCGCTGGCGGCGCTGGCGAAGGTCAACTATTCCTCGGGTCCGGACTCGCTCGACCGCTTCAACAACCTGCCCTCGGTCAAGATCTTCGGCGCGACCCAGCCCGGCTTCAGCTCGGGCCAGGCGATCGAGCGCATGGAGAAAATCGCGCGCGAGACGCTTCCGCCCGATTTCAGCTTCGACTGGGGCGGCGCCTCGTACCAGGAAAAGCGCTCGGGCGGCACGTCGATCCTGGCGCTGGGCCTCGCGGCGCTGATGGTGTTCCTGATTCTCGCCGCCCAGTACGACAAGTGGTCGCTGCCGCTGGCGGTAATGCTGGCGCTGCCCTTCGGTACGTTCGGCGCGCTGGCGGCAATCTTTGTCAACAACCTCCTGCCGCTGCCGTTCTACCTGGCGATGGGGTCGGGTATCCCGTGGCTGCAGGGCCTGCTGTCCCCGCTCGCTGGCATCGCGCGGCTGTCGAACGACGTGTACTTCCAGATCGGGCTGGTGACGCTGCTCGGCCTCGCCGCGAAGAACGCCATCCTGATCGTGGAGTACGCCGTGATGAAGCACCACGAGGGGCTCTCGACCGCCGCCGCCGCGGTGGAAGCGGCCCGGCTGCGTTTCCGCCCCATCCTGATGACCTCGCTCGCCTTCATCCTGGGCGTCGTGCCGCTCGCGTTCTCCAGCGGCGCGGGCGCCGGCGCGCGTCATTCGGCGGGGACAGGCGTGATGGGCGGCATGCTGGCGGCGACCTTCCTCGCGATCTTCTTCATCCCGTGGTTCTTCAAGCTGATCGTGGACCGCAGGCTCACCGAGCGGCGCAGCACCGCCGAGATCGAGGAGGAAGCGAAGCACCATCGGGAAACGGTGCTCCGCCCCGCGCACGGCGCGCACCACCATCCGCTCGCGAGAGGAGGCGGCGATGCCATTTGAGTCTTCGGCAATGGTTGCCAAACCATTGACCGCTGTCCATTGGCCCTCTCCACTCGGGAGAGGGGGAAGGGGTGAGGGGCAGGTGGTATCGAAATTTTCCCCCACGTTCGCCACCATCATTTTGGTCGCATCCTTGATCGCCGGCTGCGCGGTCGGGCCCGACTACAAGCGGCCGGAGGTCGAACTGCCTGCTGCCTGGCAGGTTGCGCCGGCGGAGGGCGTGAAAGGTGTCCGCGACGGCTGGTGGACGCTGTATGCCGATCCCGTGCTCGACCGGCTGGTCGAGGAGGCGCTCGCCAACAATCGCGATCTCGCTCTCGCCGCCGCGCGCGTGGACGAAGCACGCGCATTCCTGCGGATCGCGGACGCCCAGTTCTGGCCCACAGTGGATGCGGCCGCACAAGCCGACCGCAGCCGCTCCTCCGAGCGCACCGCCATGCGGCTGCCGCTGGGCACCCCGATCGAGCGCGAGAACTACCGGGCGCAGCTCAACGTGGCCTACGAGATCGACCTGTGGGGACGGCTGCGCCGGGGGAGCGAGGCGGCACAGGCAAGCCTGCTCGCGACCGAGGCGGCGCGCTACACGGTGCGCATCACGCTTGCCACGGAGGTCGCGCGCTCCTACTACGCGCTCGTCGCCTTCGACTCGCAGGTCGAGGCGACGCGTCGCTCGCTTCAGCTGCGCAGCGACGGGCTCGAGCTGCAGAAAGCGCGCCAAGCTGCGGGGCTGATCGACGATTTCACGCTGAAGCAGCTTGAAGCGGAAGTCGCCGCGGCGCGTGCGCAGCTGCCGCCGCTGCAGGCGCGGCGCACCGCCGAAGAGCTCGCGCTTGCCGTTCTCCTCGGCCGCAGCCCGCGCGCGATCATGGAGGACGCGTTCGCCGTGGCCGAGGATCGCAGCAGCCTTGCCCCCGCCGTCGTTCCGGAAGGCCTGCCCTCCGATCTCCTGCTGCGCCGCCCGGACGTGGTCGAGGCCGAGCAGCGGTTGGTCGCCGCCAACGCCCGTATCGGTGAAGCGCGCGCGCAGCTCTTCCCGCGGATTGGCTTGACCGGCTATCTCGGCAGCGAGAGCGCGTCGCTCTCCGATCTCTTCACCGGTCCCGCGGCGATCTGGCAGATCGCATTCGGGCTCGCGCAGCCGATCTTCCAGGGCGGGCGGCTGCTCGGCGAGATCGACGCCGTGGAGGCGCGCCAGCGGCAGGCGCTCGCCGGCTACCAGAAGACCCTGCAGGAGGCGTTCCGCGAGGTGCGCACGGCATTGTCCACGCAATCCCGGGCGCGCGAAACGTTCGAGGCGGAAAGCGTGCGCGTCGCCGCCCTGACCGAAACCCTGCGGCTCGCCCTGATCCGCTACAAGACCGGGCTGCTGTCCCAGCTCGAGGTCATCGACGCGGAGCGCAACCTGCTGCAGGCGGAGTTGAACCGCATCGACGCGCTGCGCGTGCAGCGCGCCGCGGTCGCCGACGTCGTGCGGGCGCTGGGCGGCGGCTGGAAAGGCTTCGAGCCTGCCCCCGTCGCGCAGGCCAGGTAGACGGCGCTACTTGACGCTCACGCCGCGCCCGGCGAAATACTTCACCGCCCCGGGATGCCAGGGCAGCGCGGTTGCGCCGACAGCCTGGTTCTCCAGCGTCATGCTGGCGGCTTCGCGGTGCGCGAGCACGATATCCTGGTGCCGGTCGAACAGCGTCTTGAGGATGTCGTAAACCAGCTGCTCGTCCATGGCCTCGTGGACGAACAGCACGCCCCAGACGTTGATCGTCCGGTTGTCCCGGTCCTGCCCGGAATAGGAGCGCGCCGGAATGGTGCCCGCGGCGTAGATCGGGCCGTACTTCTTCGTCAGCGCCGGCAGGGCATCCGCGTGATCGACCAGCTTGATCTGCATATTGGGCGTGGCGGCAACATCGGTGACGGACGGCAGCGGAACGCCGGCAGCATGCATGAAGGCGTCGATCTTGCGGTCCTTGAGCGCATTGGCGGCTTCGGCGACGCCCAGCCGCTCGCGCACGACATCCCGCTCGGGATTGATGCCGTACGCTTCGAGGATGCGCAGAGCCATGACCTCCGTCCCGCTCCCCGGGGAGCCGGTGGAGATGCGCTTGCCCCTGAAGTCCGTGATCCGGTCGATGCCGCGGCCCTCGGTGGTCACGACGTGCATGACGAGCGGGTGGACCACCGCGATCGTGCGCATCGGCACTTTCTGCTTGAACTTGCCGGTTCCGTTGAGGCCATCCCAGGCCGCGTCCACCATCGAGAAGATGATGTCGGACTTCTTCGAGTTGAGCAGGTTGATGTTGGCCACGCTGCCGCCGGTCACCTCGGCGGTGACCGCCGTGCCCGGAAGATGCCGGGAGAGCACGTTGGCCATGGCCCCGCCCATCGGGTACCAGACGCCGCCCGTGCCCCCCGTGGAAATCGACAGTTGCGTCTGCTGGCCCTGAGCGGGGCTCAACGCTCCCAGCATGGCCAAGATCGCGACGAGCAGGGTTTTCATCGTGCTCTCCTCCAAGGTGTCAGTGCGCCGGGTCGATACTGTGCGCGGCCAGATTATCACGGATTTCCCGGGGGGCTCGATGGCTCACTTGTGCTAGCATCTTGCCCATCCGATCCGGCGCCTGGGAGGTTGACCATGAAATTCGAGGGCTTCCTGCATCTCAACATCCGCTGCTCCAAGGAAGATCTGCCCGCCATCGAGAAGTTCTACGGCGACGTGCTCGGCCTGAAGACGGGCTACCGCCCCAACTTCAACTTCGGCGGCATCTGGCTCTACGACGGCGACGACCCGATCATCCACGTCGGCGCGCGCTTCCCGAAGGGCTCGTTCGTCAAGGACAAGCACAGCGGCAGCGTGGACCACATCGCGTTCAAGGCGTCCGGAGCGGTGGATTTCCGCAAGCGCCTGAAGAAGCTCGGCATCGTCTTCGAGGAGCAGAACATCGAGAACGCGGGCTACCAGGTCTTCCTCTACGACCCGGTCGGCACCAAGCTCGAGTTCAACTTCCTGAACGAGCACGTGAAGGACGCCGTGCCGCTCGGCACGACCGCCGAAGCAAACCTGCGCTGACGCCCGTCCCGCTCATCGCGGTTTTCACGAAGAACCGCGTCAATCCCGCGTACACCGCCGCGCGCCTGGGCGCCGACCGCGTTTGCGCGCGGATGGGCGCGCGCATCGCGCACTACGTTCCGGACAAGCCCGACGACCTCGTTGAGCAGCAGGCGCTCGTCAAGCGCGCCATCGCGGAGCGGCCCGCCGCCGCGGTATTCGTGCCGGTGCACGCAACCGCGATGAACGATTCGGTGCGCAAGCTCGAGGCCGCGCGCATCCCCACCGTGAATTACCTGAACCGGCTCGCGGAGGGGCGCTTCGTGTCCTACGTCGGCTCGGACGACTACCGGCTGGCGCGGGACATCGCGGCCTACCTCTTCCGGCACCTCGGGGGCAGGGGCGACATCGTGATCCTCGAGGGCGTGCCGGGCGCGGTGACGAGCCAGGAGCGGATGCGCGGGTTCCGCGATGCGCTGAAGGATGCGCCGGGAATTCGCGTCGCCGCATCGCGCGCGGGGGACTTCCTGCAGGACTCCGCGCGGCGCGTGACGGCTGAGCTGCTGGCCGCCCTGCCCCGGGTGGACGCCATGCTGTGCGCTAACGACGCCATGGCGCTGGGCGCGATCGAGGCGCTGGCGGCGGCGGGCCGGCGCGCGCCACTGGTGGGCGTCAATGCCATTCCCGACGCAATCGCCGCGATCAGGCAGGGTTCATTGCTTGCCACCGTTGATTTCGACGCGCTGAGCATCGCCTCGATTGCGACGGAGGCCGCGATCCGGCATCTGCGCGGCGAGCAGGTCCCGGCAGAGATCATCCTGCCCGTGAGCATCGTGGATGCGACCAACTACCGGCCGTGGGACCGTCCGCTCGAGGCGCGCGAGTCGCCCCGGTGGGAAGACGTGGTCGGCGTCACTGCCCGGCGATGAGCGAGCGCACGCCCGACGCGACGAACTGCACGCCGATGCACACCAGGAGGAAGCCCATGATCCGGGTGATCGCCTCCATGGCATCCGCCCCCATGACCCTCGAGGTGAATCGCGCCGACCGCAGCGTGAGCCAGATCGCGACGCAGGTGAGAAGCATGCTCGTCGCGGTGCCCGCGTAGGCGACCGCCTTCAGCGCCGTCGTCCGGAGCTCGGCGATCTCGGTCGAGATGCCGATCACCACGGCGATCGCGCCCGGCCCGCTGATGGCGGGCAGGGCGAGCGGGAATACCGCGACGTTGCCCTTGGCACCCTTTGCCGTCAGCCCCACGTAGCCGTAGCCGAATAGCATCCGGTAGCCGAGCAGCGCGACGGTGAGCCCGCCGGCGATGCGCAGCGCCCCGTACGAGATGCCGAATATCTCCAGGATGAGCACGCCGAAGAAAAGCGTAAATACGAGCATCGCAAAGCCATAGAGGCAGGCCTTGCGCGCGGTCGCCGCCCGCTCGCGCGCCGACATGTCCTCGGTGAGGGAGATGAAGAGGGGAATCTTCGAAAGCGGGTTGCTGATGGACATCAGGCTCACCAGCCCGCCGAGAAAGAACGGCCAGAAGGTGGCGTGAACGACGTCCACCGGAATTCGCCCCCGCCCCTAGAAGGCGACGCCCTTGCCCCAGCCCCCCTCGTAGAAGCGCTCGGCGAGCGGCTTGCGCCCGCGCGGCCTGAGCTCCTTGGCCTTGGTCTCGTCGTCGAGGATTTCCGGACTCGCCTGGTAGCCGACCGCGATCATCGCCATCGGCGTGTACTCGGGCGGGATCGCGAACGCGGCGCGCGCCTTCTCGACGTCCCAGCCGCCCATCTGGTGGATGATCAGGCCCATGGCGACCGCCTGCAGCGCCATGGAGACGCTGGCCGCGCCGGTATCGTGCTGCGTCCAGCGGTTGGGCTTCCCGGTCGCCTCGAATGCGCTGCCTGAGCAGGACAGCATGAGCAGCTGAACATTCTTGACCCATTTCTTGTTGTTCTCGTTCAGGCATTCGTAGGCCTTCTGCCAGCCCTCGGGATCTCGGCTCCGGTCCCATATCAGGTAGCGCCACGGCTCGTCGCCGTTGCAGGAGGGCGCCCAGCGCCCCGCCTCGAGTATCGTTTTCAGCTGGTCGCGCGATACCGGACGGTTCGGATCGAAGGCGCGCGGGCTCCAGCGGCGCGCGAGGAGGTCGTGGATCGGCTTGCTGGTCTGTGCGGGTCTGGGCGGCATGTCCATATCATTCCTTTCACGATTGAAGGCCTGCAAGGAAGGCGAAGGCTACCATGTTTGCCCGCCGGCGGCTTACCTCCTGTCCTGTTCGAAAAGGGAGCGCAGCTCGGCGCGGCCCGCCCGCGCGATCTCGATCAGCTTGGGCATGTCGGCGTGATGCGCCGCCGCGCGCCGCAGCAGCCGCTCGTCGTGCAGGGTGAAGATGCGCACGGTCTCCTCCGCCGTGGATTCCGGCAACCCGAGCTCGGTCAGCACGCGACTCGCCATCTCGCTGCTCGAATGAAACATCTCCCGCCACACGCGAGTGATCCCGAGATCGAGCAGGCGGTACGCGTGCAGCCGGTTGTGGGCGCGCGCGAAGATCTTCAGGTGCGGAAAGTACTGCTTCGCGATCTCCGCGCACTTCATGGAGGCCTCGATGTCGTCGATCGCGATTACGAGGATCGCCGCCTGGTCGGCCCTTGCCGCGCGCAGCAGGTCGAGGCGCGACGCGTCGCCGAAATACACTTTCTCTCCGAATTGAGCGAAGAAATCGAGCTGCTCGGAGTCATGATCGAGCGCGGTGAAGGGGATGCCGCGCGTGGCGAGGATGCGCCCGACGATCTGGCCGAAGCGGCCGAAACCGGCAATGATCACCGGGTTGTCCTCCGAGGGGGGCGCAGCGCCCGCGGGGGCCGCCCGATCCCACGGCTGCGGCAGGCAGTGGAGCAGGTTGACCAGGAAGGGGGTCGTCAGCATGCTGATGGTGACGACCGCCACCAGAGTATCGGCGAGCGCCGCAGGCAGCAGCTTTTCCCCCGCTGCCAGCGAGAACAGCACAAACGCGAACTCCCCGCCCTGCGACAGCACCATCGCCAGTGCGTAGGCCGGGCGCGTCTCCAACCCGAACGCGCGCGCGAGCCCGAACATCACCGCCGCCTTGATCGCGACCAGCGCGACAACCAGGCCCGCGATCGTGAGGGGCTCGTCCGCGATCAGGCCGAAATTGACGGACATGCCCACCGTCATGAAGAAGAGGCCCAGGAGCAGCCCCTTGAACGGCTCGATGTCGGCCTCGATCTCGTGGCGATACTCGGAGTTGGCGAGCAGCATGCCCGCGACGAATGCGCCCAGCGCCATCGAGACGCCGAGCTGGTGCATGAAGACGCCCACCGCGAGCACCACCAGCAACGCGCCCGCCAGGAACACCTCCCGGCTGCCGGCTTCGGCCAGCATGCGGAAGTACGGCCGCAGCAGGTAGCGCCCGGCCACCACCACCGCGGCGAGCAGCACGATCGTCACCAGCGGCGAGAAGCCGCCTGTCGCATGCACCGCCCCGGCATGCCCCTCCGTCAGAACCGGCAGCACCGCGAGCAGCGGGATCACCGCGAGATCCTGGAACAGCAGCACGGCGAATCCTGCCCGTCCCTGCGGGGTCGAGAGCTGCTTCTTCTCGATGAGGGTCTGCAGGCCGATCGCCGTGGAAGACAGCGCGAGCCCGAAACCGATGATGGCCGCGGCTCCCGGCGCAACGCCCAGCGCCCACGCTGCGACCCCGAGCACCGCACCGGTTGCGGCCACCTGCGCGGCGCCGAGCCCGAATACCGCGCGGCGCAGCTCCCACAGCCGCGAGGGCAGCACCTCGAGCCCGATGAGAAACAGCAGCAGCACGATGCCGATCTCGGCGTAGGCGCGCACCCCTTCGACGTCGCCTGCGATATTCAGCATCCACGGCCCGATCGCAACGCCCCCGACGATGTAGCCGAGCACCGATGAAAGGCCGAATCGCTTCAAGAGCGGCACGCCGATCACCGCCGCCGCAAGAAACACCGACACCTGGACCAGGAATTGCTCACCGTTCATGACAAGCCCTCACTCCGGGCCGCGGCGGGCCCGTTCACGAGTCGGGAAGGGGAATGAACTCCGTCTCCCCGGGCACGGGCGCGAAGCGCCCTTCCTTCCAGTCGCGTTTTGCGCGCTCGACGCGGTCACGCGAGCTGGACACGAAGTTCCACCAGATATGCCTCTCGCCATCGAGTGGCGCGCCGCCCACGAGCGCCACGCGTGCGGCCGACTCCGCGCGCAGCGGCGGCGTCGGGCCCGGCGCGAACACGGCCATGTGCCGGGACTCGATGCGCTCGTCCCCGCAGCGAACCGCGCCCTCGACGACATACGCGGCGCGCTCCGGGTGCTCCTCGGGCAGCGGCAGCTCGCCTCCCGCCGGAATCATCGCTTCCACGTAGAACAGCGGGCTCAGCGTCTGCACCGGCGATGCGGCGCCATAGGCCGTTCCGGCGAGCACACGCACCTGGGCGTCGCCCATCCGCATCTCGGGCATCCCGGCGGCAGGATAGTGCCGGAAATCCGGCTCGGCCTCTTCCCGCGCCTGCGGCAGCGCGACCCAGAGCTGCAGGCCGTGCAATCGCGATCCCGCCTTTCTCAGCTCGGGACCGGTGCGCTCGGAATGGACGATGCCGCTTCCCGCGGTCATCCAGTTGATGGCGCCGGGACGGATGGCCTGGAGCGAGCCGAGGCTGTCGCGATGCACGATCTCGCCTTCGAACAGGTAGGTGACCGTGGCGAGATTGATGTGGGGATGGGGGCGCACGTCCATGCCCTGCCCCGGCTCGAACGCCACCGGCCCGAAGTGATCGAAGAATATGAAAGGCCCGACGAGCCTGCGCCGCGCGGAAGGCAGCACGCGCCCGACGCTGAAGCCGCCGAGGTCGCGCGTCCTCGACTCGATGATCGTCACGACAGAGGAATCGGCCGGCACGAACTTCAATCTACCACGAACGCGCGTCGAGCTCGCCGCCGGCTGCAACCCAAGCCTCGAGGCCGCCTTCGAGCGGACGCACCCGTCGGTAGCCCTGGTCCATCAGCAGGCGGGCGACACGCGCCGCGCTCGCTTCGTTCGGTCAACTGCAATAGACGACGACATCGCGGTCGAGGGGCACGGACACGAGTGCCGCCTGCGGCGACTCGATATCCACGGCGATCGCGCCGGGCAGGCGGCGCGGGTCGAGGCTGCGGGCCAGTGCGGAGCGGACGTCCAGCACGACTGGCCGCGGATCCTTCGCCATGAGCTCGCGCAGCTCCTGCGCCCCGATCCGCATCATGCGCAGAATGCGGATCAGAAGGGCGCGCTGCGTCAACTTCGCGCCGATGTAGGCCACCACGACCGCTCCGATGACCACCAGGGCGCCGATCCCCATCCCCTCGAGCCACTCGAGCGCACGCTCGACCTCGGCCTCGAAGACCACACCGAGCGCGATCGGCAGGCCCGCCCAGAGCAATGCCGCGACGGCGCTGTAGGCGAGGAAGTGCAACGGCGCAAGCCGCATGGCGCCGGCAAGCGGCGGCGCAATCGTGGCAAAGCCGGGGACGTACTTGGCCAGCATCAGCGACGGTGCGCCCCAGCGCTCGAAGATGTTCTCGGTTTGCTTGACGCAGGAATCGGGCTCGATCGCAATCCGGCACAGCGCGCGCAGGACCCGGTAGCCGTGGAGCCGGCCGGCGGCATACCACAACGTGTCCCCGATGAGCGAGGCAACCACAGATGCCAGCAGCAGCGGCGCGAGCGCGATCTGCCCCTGGGCTACGAATGCGCCGGCCACGACGAGGATCGGGACTGCAGGAAGCGGCACGCCTGCCTGCGTCAGCAGTACGTTGAGAAACACGAGCGCAAGGCCGTGCTGCGCCAGGAGCCCGGTCATCTCTTCCATCGGTCAGACCCTAATCGAAACGGTAGGCGTCCATGCTGATGACGCCGGACGAGATGCTCGTGTGCAGGCGCTTTGGAACGCCTGCCGGGCCACCGGCACCGAGGGCAACATACAGTGGAATCAGGTGCTCGTCTGTCGGATGGTTGCGCACCGCGTGCGGCGCCTTGCCGCGGTAGTTGATGAGGTCCTCGCGGTGGCCCGACAGGATGGCATCCGCCAGCCATTCGTTGAACTCGACGACCCATGGCTGCGGCACGGGATTGCCGCGCTGGTAGGAGAGCTCGCGCAGGTTGTGCGTCGCGCCGCCGGAAGCCATGATCAGCACGCCCTCGTCGCGCAAGGGCTTGAGCGCCTCGCCGAGGCGCACGTGGTGCGCGGGTCCGAGATCCGACTGGATCGAGATCTGCGCCACCGGTATGTCCGCTTTCGGGTACATGTGGTAGAGCGACGTCCACGCGCCGTGATCGAGGCCGCGCCCGGGATCGATGTCCGCCGGCAATCCCTGGGATTCGAGCAGGCCGGCCGCGCGTTGCGCGACCTGCGGTGCGCCCGGCGCCGGGTAGCGCAGGCGATACAGCTCGGGAGGAAAACCGTAGAAGTCGTAAATCGTCTCGGGCTGCTTCGCCCCGCTCACCGCGGGCCGATCGGTGTCCCAGTGCGCCGACGCGACGAGGATCGCCTCGGGCCGCCCGAGGGCAGACCCGAGCCCGCGCAGGAAGTCGATCGCGGGCCCCCGCTCGAGCGGCAGCGTGGGCGAGCCGTGCGAGACGAAGATGGCGGGCTGACGCGAGGCGCTCACGACGCCGCCCGTGCGCCGCGCTGGAACCTGCGCGCGCGGTCGTGCGGCGCCGAGAAATCGAGCACCGGCCCCTTCGGCACGATGCCGGCGGGATTGATGTGGCGGTGGCTCGCGTAGTAATGGCGCTTGATGTGGTCCATGTCGACGGTTTCCGAGACGCCCGGAACCTGAAAGAGGTCACGGACAGTGTTCGACAAATTTGGATAATCCTCGATGCGCCGCAGGTTGCACTTGAAGTGGCCGTGGTAGACGGCGTCGAAGCGCACGAGCGTGGGGAAGAGCCGCCAGTCCGCCTCGGTGACCCGGTCGCCGGCGAGGTAGCGCGAGCGGTCGAGCCGGGCCTCCATCTCGTCGAGCGCGGCGAACAGCGCATCGAACGCCCGCTCGTAGGCTTCCTGCGTCGTCGCAAACCCGCACCGGTAGACGCCATTGTTGATGTTCGCGTACACGACCTCGTTGACGGCATCGATATCCGCGCGGAGCCCCTGCGGATAGTAGTCGTCGTGCGATCCGGCGAATGCCTCGAACTCGCTGTTGAGCATCCGGATGATCTCCGAGGACTCGTTGTTGACGATCGTGCCCGTCTTCCGGTCCCACAGCACCGGCACCGTCACCCGGCCGGTGTAATCAGGCTTCGCCTTCGCATAGACCTGGTGCAGGTGCTGGAATCCGTTCACCGTGTCCGGCACGCAGCCGGCGCCGGTGCCGAACGTCCAGCCCTGGTCCTCGACGACCGGCTCCACGATCGAGATCGAGATCGCGTGCTCGAGCCGCTTCAGCTTGCGGAAGATCAGCGTGCGATGCGCCCACGGGCAAGCGCTTGACACGTACAGGTGGTAGCGGCCCGGCTCCGCGGGAAATCCGCTCGAGCCGTCCGCAGTCACCCGCGCACGATACTGGCTGTCACGGCGGATGAACTCGCCGTTCACCGTGCGTGTCTCGCGCCCCGCGCGCCAGATGCCGTTTTCGAGATGGCCCATTACGAGACGAATGATAACTGATGGCCGGAAAACCGATGCCGTCAGGGGAGATCGAAGAGCAGCAGTTCCGCCTGCTTCCCCCCGCTAAACCTCAGCTCGTCTTCGCCGGCAATCTTCACCCCATCGCCGCCTTGCAGCGCAACGCCGTTGACCATGACCGCGCCGCGTGCGACGTGGACGTAGGCGCGACGTCCCGGCGCGAGCCGGTGCGAGACCGCGTCCTTGCCTTCGAGCATCGAGGCATAGACGAACGCATCCTGGTGGATGGTGACCGAGCCCGCGCGTCCGTCGGGTGAGGCGATGAGGCGCATCTGTCCCTTCTTCTCCGCGGCGCCGAACTGCTTCTCCTCGTAGCCCGGGCGCACGCCGGTGACCTTCGGCTCGATCCAGATCTGCAGGAAATGCACGCCTTCCTCGCGCGAGGGGTTGAACTCGCTGTGGCGCACGCCGGTGCCCGCGCTCATGCGCTGGACGCTGCCCGGCCGGATGATGGAGCCGTTGCCCATGCTGTCCTTGTGCTCGAGCGCGCCGTCCAGGACATAGGTGATGATCTCCATGTCGCGGTGGCCGTGCGTGCCGAAGCCCTGCCCCGGCTGCACCGAGTCATCATTGATGACCCGCAGCGGCCCGTAGCCCATCTCCCGCGGATCGTAATAGTCCGCGAACGAAAAAGTGTGATACGAGTCAAGCCAGCCGTGATTGGCATGGCCGCGCTCGTCAGCTTTGCGAACGGTCAGCATTCGTGACTCCCTATCGTGATTCCTCGGGCTCGATCTGCAGCGTCTGCCGGCGACCCCGGCGCAGAACATCGACGCCGACGCGCTCGCCCAGTTTCTCCTCCGTCAGCATCCGGTGCAGGTCGTCAAAGCCGGAGACCGGCTGGCCGGCGAACGCAACGATGATGTCGCCCTGCTCGAAGCCTGCGCGGCTCGCGGGCCCGCCGCGCTCGATCGAGGCCACCTGCACCGCCGCGTCATGGGCCAGCTCGTAATGGCGCACCATCCGCCGCGGCAGCTGGATGTTCTGGCCCGCGAGGCCCAGGCGCGCACGCCGCACGCGCCCGTGCTTGAGCAATTGCGCGATCGTGACCCGCGCGGTGTCCACGGCGGTCGCGAAGCAGATGCCCTGCGCCGGGAGGATCATCGCGGTATTGACCCCGATCACGTCGCCGCGCGAGTCCACCAGCGGCCCGCCCGAGTTGCCGGGATTCAGCGCGGCGTCGGTCTGGATCACGTCGTCCATCAGGCGGCCGTTCTGGGATCGCAGCGACCGTCCGAGCGCCGATACGACGCCCGTCGTGACGGTGCAGTGGAATCCATATGGATTGCCGATCGCGACCACGAGCTGCCCGACCCTCAACGCGCGGGAGTTTCCGAGCGCGACGCTCGGCAGCTTGTGCCCGGCGATGCGCACGACCGCAAGATCGGTATCGGGGTCGTCGCCGATCAGCTGCGCCTGGAACGTCTGCCCGTCGTTCAACGTCACGTCGATCGCCGATGCGCCGGCCACGACGTGGCTGTTGGTGACGATCAGGCCGTCGGGCGCGAAGATGAAGCCGGAGCCGCTGCCGCCGATCTCGCGCCCGCGCACGCGGCGCCGGACTTCGAGCCGCACCACCGCAGGGCCCACGGCATCCGCGACCTGCGTGACCGCCCGCGAGTACGCATCGAGCAGAGCCGTCTCGCTCGATGCCCCTTCCTGTGACAGGGAATTGGACCGGCCGTCCTCGTCCAGCATTCACCCAAGATGGGGCCAGCCGGATGGCGAATCAACCGCCGCTCGCACCACCCCGTCACCTTCGGTGACACCCCGTCCATCCCGCCGCGCTGCATCGCGTCGGGCGTTCGCCGGCTCGGAGACATGCTCCTCGAATTCCCGGCTCACCCTCAGGCAGGAGGGGACTCAGAGTTTGGAGGCGGGCGTATGCAGGGGTGTGCCGCCGGCGTGCGCCTCGTCCATCACGGGACGGCGCGGGCGGACCAGCAGCGTGTAGGCCGCTGGAATCACGTAGAGCGTGAGCAGCGTGCCGAACAGCAGCCCCCCGACGATCACCCAGCCGATCGGCCGGCGTGCTTCGGCGCCCGCCCCAAACGCCACTGCGAGCGGAATTGCGCCGAGCACCATCGCCCCGGTCGTCATCAGGATCGGGCGCAGGCGCAGCGCTGCGGCCTCCGCCACCGCCTCGAACTTGTCCTTGCCGCGGTCCATCAGCTGGTTCGCGAACTCGACGATCAGGATGCCGTGCTTGGTGATGAGGCCGACCAGCATGATGAGCCCGACCTTGCTGTAGACGTTGAGCGTGCCTCCGGCGCCGAAGGTGAAGGCCAGCAACAGCAGCGCCGCCAGCGCGCCGGTCATGGCCAGCGGCACCGTCAGCATGATCACGAACGGGGAGACGAAGCTCTCGAACTGGGCCGCGAGCACGAGGTAAATGAAGGCCAGCGCCAGAACGAAGATGAGATAGAGCTGCGCGCCCGATTCACGGTACTCGCGCGACTCGCCGTCGAGCGCAGTCTGCGCCGATTGCCCGAGCTCCTCGCGCGCCGCCTTCTCGAGGAAATCCAGCGCCTCGCCCAGGTATCCCGGCGCAACGCTCCCGGTGATGATCGCCGCGCGCAGCCGGTTGAAGTGGTTCAACTCCTTGGGCGCGACCGTCTCCTTCAACTGCACCAGGTTGGAGAGCTGCACCAGCTGGCCGTCGCGGGCGCGCACGTAGATCGAGGTGAGGTCGGTCGGCTGCATGCGGTCCTTGTCCTCGAGCCGCACGATCACGTCGTATTGCTTGCCCTCGCGCTTGAACCGCGTCACCTGGCGTCCGCCGAGCAGGGTCTCGAGCGTGCGCCCGATCGCGTCCACTTCCGCCCCCACGGCCGCCACCTTGTCGCGGTCCACGTCCACGGCCAGCTGCGGCTTGTTGAGCTTGAGATCGGAGTCCAGGTTGGACAGCCACGGATTCTGGCGCGCGCGCGCGAGTATCCTCTCGACCCGCGTATCGAGCTCCTCGTACGAGGGCGCGAACACGACGAACTGCAGCGGCTGGCTGCGGAAATTCTGACCGAGCGACGGCGGATTGTTGGGAAACGCCAGCACGCCCGGCATCTGCATGAACATCTTCGGCCCCACCTCGCGGGAGACCTCGAGCGCGCTGCGACTGCGCTCGTCCCACGGCTTCAGCCGCACGAAGGACAGCGCGAAATTGACCGGGTTGGGGCGCTCCAGCCCGGGCGCGACCACCACGAAATAGCTCAGGATCTCGGGAACCTTCCCGTAGATGTCCTCCCAGATGCGCGCGTAGCCGTCGGTGTACTCCATGGTCGAGCCTTCGGGCGCGAGCATGACGCCGAGGATGAAGCCGCGGTCCTCGAGCGGCGCGAGCTCGGACTTCAACGCCGCGCCGAGCCCCACCATCGCAGCCAGGATCGCTACGTAGCCCGCCATGACGACCTTGCGGTGATGGAGCGCCCAGTGCAGGGAACGCCGGTAGCCGCCGTTGAGAGCGGCAAAGAACCGCTCCATCGCGTTGTAGAGGGCGCCGTGCCGCGCCTGGTGCCTGAGCAGCTTCGAGCACATCATCGGCGTCAACGTGAGCGAGACGAACCCCGACACCAGCACGGCCATGGCGACGGTCAGCGCGAACTCGGTGAAGAGCTTCCCGGTATTGCCGGTGGAAAACACCAGCGGCACGAAGACCGCGGCGAGCGTGACCGTCATGGCGACCACGGCGAACGCGATCTCGCGGCTGCCGCGCAGCGCCGCCGTCACCGGTGTCATGCCCTCCTCGATGTGGCGGTGGATGTTCTCGAGCACGACGATCGCATCATCGACCACCAGCCCGATCGCAAGCACGATGCCGAGGAGCGTCAGGATGTTGATGGTGAACCCGAAGATCCACAGGAAGAAGCACGCACCGATCAGCGACACCGGGATGGTAACGAAGGGAATGAGCGTGGAGCGGAACGAGCGCAGGAAGAGAAAGATCACCAGCGTCACCAGCACCATCGCGTCGAATATCGCCCGGTAGACCGCCTTGATGGAGGCCTCGATGAAGAGCGAGGAATCGAAGGCGACGAACGCCGTCACGCCCGAGGGCAGCGCCGACTGGATGCGCGGCAGCTGCGCCTTCACCGCCCGCGCCACCTCCAGCGTGTTGGCCGTGGACTGCTTCACGACCCCCAGCCCCACCGCCGGATTGCCGTTGACGCGCACGACGTTGCGCTCGTCCTGCGCGCCGAGCTCGGCGCGGCCGACGTCCCGCAGCCGCACCGGGTAGCCGCGCGCCTCGGCAATGATGAGGCTATTGAATTGCTCGGGCGTCCTCAGGTCGGTCTCGGAGAGCACGGTGAACTCGCGCTGGCGGCTCTCGATGCGCCCCGAGGGCACCTCCACGTTCTGGCGCCGCAATGCGTTCTCGACGTCGACCGGCGTCAGCCCGAATGCGGCGAGGCGGTCGCGGTCGAGCCAGACGCGCATCGCGTACTTGCGCGCGCCGCCGATGATGACGCTCGCCACGCCGGGCAGCGCTTTCAGCGAGTCCGCAACGTAGCGGTCGACGTAGTCCGTGATGAAGAGCGCATCGTGCCGGTCGCTGTAGAACGCGAGCCACATGATGGCCTGCGCGTCGGCCTCGATCTTCGAGACGATCGGCTCGTCCACCTCGTCCGGCAGCAGTCCGCGCACCCGCGCCACGCGGTCGCGCACGTCGTTGGCGGCGGCGTCGACGTTGCGCTCCACGACGAACTCCACCGTGATCTGCGAAACCTCCTCGCGCGAGACCGACTTGATCGTGCGGACGCCCTCGATGCCGGAGAGCGAATCCTCGAGAGGCTGCGTGACCTGGGACTCGATGACCTGGGCGCTCGCGCCGGTGTAGACGGTGCGCACCGACACCACGGGGGTATCGATCTTCGGATACTCGCGCACCGACAGGCGCAGGAAGGAGATGACGCCGAGCAGCACGATGCCGAGGCTCATCACCGTCGCGAGGACGGGCCGGCGGATCGAGAGATCAGGCAGGAACATCGGAGGAAATGGTGACGATCACGAGCCCTTGGGCGCTGACGGGGGAGACGCGGTCGGCGGCGGCTTGTCGGGCAGCACCATCACCGGTACGCCGTCCTGCAGCTTCATCTGGCCGTCGGTCACCACCTGCTCGCCGGGCTTCAGGCCCTTTACGATCTCCACTCGCCCGGGAGTGCGGGCACCCAGCACGACCTCCGTCAGCGCCGCACGCCCATCCACGACGCGGAACACGTAATTGCGCCCGCCGCGCGGCACGATCGCCTGCTCGGGAATGAGCGCTGCCCCGGCCGTCGACCCGAGCTCCAGCGTCACCCGCGCGAACATGCCCGGCCGCAGCCGCGCGCCGCGGTTCTCGACGCGCCCGCGCAGGAGAACCGTGCGCGTCTTCTCGTCCACCGCGGTTTCGACCGCGTACACCCGCCCGGCGAACTGCTCAGCGGGAAATGCGTCCACCCGCACCGCGACCGGCTGATCGCGGCGCAGCTTGCCGAGATAGAGCTCGGGCACGCGGAAGTCGAGCTTCATCGAGTCGATCTTGTCGAGCCGCACGATGTCGTCGCCGGCACGGAGGTAGGCGCCTGCGCTCACCTGGCGCAGGCCGACGATGCCGGCAAACGGCGCGCGGATATCGGTCTTCGACACCCGCGCCTCGTTCTCCTGGCGCTGCGCGGCGGCCTTCTTGTACGCCTCGCGAGCGTCGTCGAGCGCCTGCTGGCTGATGAAGTTCTGCTTGAAGAGCTCGGCCGCGCGCTGGGCGCGCTGCTCCGTCAGCCGCTCGTCGGCGCGGCTCGCATCGAGCTGGGCCCGGACCTCCGCCGCGTCGAGCACGACGAGCCGCGCTCCCGCGGCCACCGCCTGGCCTTCGTTGAAGTGGACCGAAGCGACGCGGCCCGCGACCTCGGGACGGATCATCACGGATTCGTCGGCCAGTAGCGTGCCGACCGCCGTGACGTCATGGGTGACCGTTCCGGTCACGACGGGCGCGGCTTTGACCGGCAATCCCGCCGGCTTCTGCTTGGGTTGCTGCGCTTGCGCAGCCGCCGCGAGCGCGAGAAAGCCCGAGAGCGCGACGCCGCACACGCGCTTCAGGATCAATGATGGATTTGCCATGCCCGTTGAGGGCTCCGGCCGGCCGGAAGATGAAGCAGACATTCTACAGGGAGCGAGGTTCCCGACGCGCCCGGCCGCTAATGCAGCTTCACGCGCGGCTCGGTGCGCCGGGTGATGAGCTTCGCCAGCGTGTCGAACAGGAGCTTCGCAAATCCGTGCAGCGCGTAGATATGCATGCGATAGAGCGAGACGTACATGAAGCGCGCGAAGAGCCCCTCGATGAAGAGGGTGCCACCGAAGAGCGCCCCCATCAGGCTGCCGATCGTGGAGTACTCGCCGAAGGAAATCAGTGAG
>DATBMB010000072.1:0-13614 GCA_036555035.1 Burkholderiales bacterium
GGTCTCCGTCAACTGCTCGGCGCACCAGTTCCAGCGCGAGGGCTTCGTGGAGACCGTGGACCTCATCCTGCGCGGCACGGGACTGCCCGCCTCGTGCCTCGAGCTGGAGATCACGGAAAGCGTCATCGTCCAGCGCTCCGAGGAGGTCATGGCGCGCTTCGCCGAGCTCGACGCAATGGGCGTGCGGATCTCGATCGACGACTTCGGCACCGGCTACTCGAGCCTGTCCTACCTCAAGCGCTTCGCGATCCACCAGCTGAAGATCGACCAGTCGTTCGTGCGCGACATCAGCTCGGATCCCGACGATGCCGCCATCGTGAGCGCCATCATCGCCATCTCGCACAGCCTCGGCCTCAAGGTGGTGGCCGAGGGGGTCGAGACGGCCGAGCAGCTCGCCTTCCTGCGATCGCTTGGCTGCGACTGCGCGCAGGGCTACTACTTCAGCAGGCCGGTGCCGGCGGAGGAGTTCGTGCGTTTGCTGGAGAGCTGGAGACAGCGGGCACGGACGGCGGTCCGCGCCTGAATGCAGGCTACTTCGATCCCGCGGGGCTGATCATTCCCGAGGTCGGCGAGCTGGGCGCGCCCGAGTAGAGCTTCTTCGGCATGCGGCCGGCGAGAAAGGCGGCGCGCCCGGCTTCCACGGCCATCTTCATCGCGGAAGCCATGAGCACCGGATTCTTCGCGGCCGCCACCGCGGTGTTCATCAGCACGCCGTCGCAGCCGAGCTCCATCGCGATCGCGGCGTCCGATGCGGTTCCCACGCCGGCGTCCACCAGCACCGGGATCTTCGCCTGCTCGATGATGATGCCCAGATTCCAGGGATTGAGGATGCCCATGCCGGAGCCGATCAGCGAGGCAAGGGGCATCACCGCCACGCAGCCGATTTCCTCGAGCTGCCGGGCGACGATGGGATCGTCCGAGGTGTAGACCATCACCTTGAAGCCTTCCGCAACCAGCGTCTTCGCCGCGCCGAGCGTGTCCACCACGTTGGGGTAGAGCGACTTCGGGTCGCCCAGGACCTCGAGCTTCACAAGGTCGTGGCCGTCGAGCAGCTCTCGCGCGAGCCTCAGCGTGCGCACGGCATCGTCCGCCGTGTAGCAGCCGGCGGTATTCGGCAGCAGCGTGTACTTCGAAGGCGGCAGGAATTCGAGCAGGCTCGGCTGCTTCGGGTCCTGGCCGATGTTGGTGCGGCGGATCGCGACCGTGACGATCTCGGCGCCGCTCGCCTCCACCGCCGCCCGGGTCTCCGCGAAGTCCTTGTATTTGCCGGTGCCGATCAGCAGCCGCGAGCGGTACGGCTTGCCCGCAATCACCAGGGGATCGAGATTCTCGTGTGGTTTCATGTCAGCCGCCGCCTACCGCGACCACGATCTCGAGCCGGTCGCCCTCGGCGAGGCGCTCGGCGGCAAAGCGGCTGCGCGGCACGATCTCGCCGTTCCTTTCGAGCGCGACGCGCTTGCCCGAAAGCTCGAGGCGCGCCAGCAGCTCGGCGCAGTTGAGCGGTTGATCGAGCTGCCGGCGCTCGCCGTTGATCGTGACGGAAATCATTGAGAGTGCTTCCGCATGGCGTGCGAAGAGGTTCCATTTTCACGCGTCGCCCGGTCTTTGGCAACACGTGCCCAATCCCTTAAGATGGCGGCCGTGCGGGTGTAGTTCAATGGCAGAACATCAGCTTCCCAAGCTGAATACGTGGGGTGAGCCGGGAATTCGAAAGATGTGCCTGCGCACATCTGAGCCGGCGAACGCCCGACGCGATGCAGCGCGGCGGGCCGGTGGCCGGATCGCGGATTCACCGCGAGCCGGACAGATTCCCATCACCCGCTCGGTCGCCTGACGGCGACCCCATCCTCGACGGAAAGCATCGTAGAATCCATTCTCGAAGCGGGTGTAGTTCAATGGCAGAACATCAGCTTCCCAAGCTGAATACGTGGGTTCGATTCCCATCACCCGCTCCAACTTAAAAAGCCCCCGGCGGGGGCTTTTTTGTTGGAAGCGGGTGATGGATGGATCGAACCCGGGGTTCGACAACCCGAGGTCCGGCGGACGTCGGGTTGGACGCCGATCGCCTCTAAGGCGAGCGGCGGTCTCTCCGAGCCACTTAACGTGGCTCGGAGAGATGCCCGGATCGCGGATGCAACGCGAGTCGGGCACAATCCCATCACCCGCTCCAATTCCCCTGGCAGCCTGACGACCGCGTCATGACCGGGGGGGCGCGCCCGGCACCGCCGGGCCGTCTCACGGCTCCCTGGAGTTCAGTCCCACGAACGTTCCGCCGTTGTAGCGCGCGAGCTCGCGCATCAGCGTCGCGAACCGGACCCCGGTGTAGCTGGAGCTCGCCGGCGGCCCGAACACGGTGGGAAAGCCGACGCCGTGAATCCGGACCGGCCGCTTGCCCGTGGCGTCGGGGCGGTTCAACTCATCGACCTTGCGCACCACGTCGTCGATGGACGGGCCGGTGAACTCGTCGCCAAAGATGTAGAGACTGATCCGGTGGTCGGGGTTGCGGTACATGCGGATCGCCGTCTCTATGCCATCCGAGGGATTGCTCCGGCTGAAGGGCTTCCAGTCCCGCAGGCGCTCGACGATGGCGGCCCTGCGAGCGGGGCTGTCCGGGATCCACTGGCCGGCGTACTGCGAGAACATGAACTGGCCGATGTCGCTCATCACCTGGATGCCCTTGACCCGGGGGTAGACCCTGAGGGTCTCCTCCACCTTGCGCCGCATGAGCGTCCAGGCGAGCGATTGCATGCTGCCCGAAGTGTCGATGATGAAGACGACGTACTCGCTGTCCACCGGAATCCCGGCGACGAAGCGCTCCGGCGGCGTCGCACGGCGCTGGGCGGCGAGCCGCTTCATCTCCTCGGTGAGTTCCTGCTGGGCGCGCGCCAGCTGGTCGCGGATGCGGTTCTGCACCGTCGCGGTGTCGCGGGCCGCGCGGTAGCGTCCCTCGATGGTCGTGAGCTCATCCTGGTAGCGGGCCACGAGCCGCTCCGCCTTCGCCTGCTCGGCGTGGCGCGCGGCAAGCTGCGCCCGCAGGCTCCTCGCGCGCGACTCCAGCTCCACGCGCTCCTCCTCCAGTACGCGCAGCTCGGCGCGCAGCGTCTCCGCGTCGCGTTGCGTCACCTGGGGCTCCGCGCCGCGCGCGATGACGAAGAGCAGCAGGACGGCGCCGAAGCCGCAGCAGATGGCGTCCAGGAACGAGAGCTCGGCGCCGTGGAACTCGCTTCTGCGCCGCCGCCTCATGGCCAGTCCTCCGCGGGGCTCAGTAACGAGCCGCGACTCACCTGCGCGAGCCTCCAGAAGGCGGAAGCCGCCATGGGGTCGCCCTCGATGGGGAGCAGGATGACGTTGACCGGGATGCCCCGGGGCAGGCTCCCGAGCGCCTCGTCGAAGAAGCGCAGGCGCTGCTCGCCGGTCACCGTGTAGCGCAGGCCGCGCTCGCGGTCGATCGTGGGCAGGCCGTCGGTCACGAGGAAGACGTTGTCGGGGCGGGGATTCAGCTCGGCGATGACGTTGAGCGCGTGGTAGAGGCTCGTCCCGCCCTGGGGCAGGAGCTTCTTCGTGGCATCGACCGCCGCGTTCAGCACCGCCGGGTCGCCCGCGTCGAGCCAGCGCCCGGCGGATTCGCGGGCAACCGGCGCCGCCTGCTCGTTGAAGGCGTAGATCTGGAAGCGCGAGGCGGGCGGGATCTGCGTCGCGATCCAGTCGAGGGTGGCGAGCGCCCGGCGCCACTTCGGCGCCTGGCGCTGCTCGGCCGCAGGGAGGTTGCGCAGCCGCACGATGTCGACGATGCGCTCGGCCAGCATGCTCGCGGACGCGTCGAAAAGGATGAGGATGCGCTGCCCGCCGACCTTCAGCCCGGTGAGATACTGGCGGTCGCCCTGCCCGGGGAATGCGCGCAGGCGCTCGCCTTCCTCGGCGCGCTGCCGGGCACCGCCTTCCAGGCGCTTCAGCTCCTCGTCCCGGGACTTGAGGTCCGCCTGGAGGCGGTTCAGATGCGCCTCGCGGGCGATGCGGTCGGTCTCGACCTGCGCGAGGTCGTAGCGCAGGCCGGCGATGTTCTCGGTGATGGTCTTGGCCCGGGCGAGCAGGCGCTCCCTGCGCGCGCCCGCCTGCTCGAGGTCGGCGCTCAACGCGGCCGCCTGCTCGCGGCCGCTCAGCACCTGGCGCTCGAGCGCCTCCACTTCCCGCAGCAGGGTCTCGTTTGCTTCGCGCCGCCCGGCAATGGAGTTGTGGCTCAGGATGAGAAACAGCAGTACGAGGGCCCCGAAGCCGCAGCAGATCGCATCGAGAAACGACAGGCTGAGGGTCGTGACGGGGCGGCGGGGTTTCATCTAGCTCGTGCGCAGGTGCCGGATCAGGCGGTCGTTGACGTAGGTTTCGGTATCGAGCGCGAGGCGCTCCTGCGCGAGCTGGAGCTGGTGGACCAGGAACATGAGGACGATGCTGAGCAGAAGCGCGATCAGGGTCGAGTTGAACGCCGTGCCCAGGTTTTCCGTGACGCCGGTGATGTCGCCCTGCACTGCGCGGTGCGCGAGCCCCATGGCGTTGCCGATGCCGCGCACCGTGCCGATGAAGCCGATGGAGGGAATCGCCCACGCGATGTAGCGGATCTGCGCGAGCTCGGAATCGAGGCGCTCGCCTTCGTTCTGGCACACGGCGCTGGTGGCGGAGGCCGCGTCCTGCACGCTGCCCGTCGTCTCGAACCGCGTGAGCGACTGGGCGACTGCCCGGGGCAGGAGCAGGTTGCGCAGGGCGGGCTTCAGCGCCTCGAGCGGCCGGGCGTAGCGCCGCGCATCCTCGGGCAGGATCTTGATGCCCTCGGTCAGCGGCAGCAGGTCGCTCTCGAGCAATCCACGCTCGCGCGCCACGGTCGCCCACTTGTAGCCGAGGATCGCGAGCGCCCACAGCATGAGCACGAAGCACGCCTCCTGCTCGTAGTCCTTGAGGATCACGTAGAGCGAGCTCTCGACCTCCGCGTCGGGTTGCTTGGCGATGAGCGCGCGGCTCTCCGCGAGGCGAGCCTCGGCATTGGGCCTCACGACCGTGACGTAGGCGCCATGGACGAGGATCACGGAGAAGATGAGAGCGAAGAACTGGTAGACGAATTCGGCGGGAAAATGCTTGAGCATGAAGGCCTCTTTCGCGACGACGGATGTCGGCAGTTTAGCGGTTTGGTCGCATTCCCTCTCCACTTGGGAGAGGGGTGGGGGTGAGGGGCACTAGATGTCCACCGGGAAGGAAACCGGCACATCCGATCGCGGGCGTTCCCCGGCCGGTGCCGATGGCGGCGGCTTCTGCCGCTTCGCAGGCGGCGAGGCGGGCTTGTCCGGCGTCGCCTGCGGCGTCTTCTCCGCGGCGGGCGGCGGCTTGACCGGCTCGCTTTGCGCGGCGACATCCGGCGCGGCCAGGCACGCTGCCATCGAGAGAGCGAGCGCGATGCGGCTGATCGGCGTCACGGGCTCTCCGTTGCGTAGCGGGCGCAGCGGAATCCCACATCGGGCCGGGGCTCGGCCCCGTAGTCCCGATAGGTCCAGCGCAGCGCGCTCACGCTCGAGTGCATCCAGCTCGAGCCGCGTATGACGTGCTGCTTGCCGGAGGCGGGACCGGTCGGGTCCTGCTCCGGCGCCGTGCCGGTCCGGATGTCATAGAAGTCGTGTACCCATTCGGCGGCATTGCCGGCGAGATCGAAGAACCCCGCCGGGCTCGCCGCGAAGCGGCCCACGGGCGCCGTGCCCGCATGCCCGTCGTCGAAGTTGCGGATCGTGTCGGCGAGCTCTCCCGCCACCGAGCGGTCGGCGAAGTTGCCGCTGCCGCGCGGCGGCGGCAGGTCGTCGCCCCACGGGAAGCGGCTCTCCTTTTTGACGCCGGCGCGCCGCCCCGCCCATTCCCACTCGGCTTCGGTGGGCAGACGAAAGCCGTGGCGAAGCGGCAGGACGGCGGCGAGCTTGCCCGGGCCGCCCGCGTAGCTCGCCGGGAGCTGCGCCGCCTCGTTCAGCCAGTTGCAGTAGCCGGCCGCGTCTTCCCAGCGCAGGTTGACGGCGGGATGAGATGCGACTTCGAGGCTCACCGCGCCGAATCGGCCCGACTGGTGCTTCGGGCGGTACTTCCGGAACTGGGCATTGGTGACCTCCGTCGCTCCGAGGTAATAAGGACGGGCAAGGTCGACCTCGCGCAGCGTCTCGTTGGCGCGCTGGCCCGGATCGCGCCGCGAGGCGCCCATGGTAAAGCGGCCCGGCCGCACGAGGATCATGACCGTTCCGTCCGGCGCGGTGATGCGCTCCGGAAGCTCGACCGGCGCGGGAGCGCCCGCCGCGCGCAGCTTGACCACCCGGGTCTGCTCGAATCCGGGCTTGGGCGTGACCCAGATCTGCGCCGGCTGGAGACCTTCCCGCGTGATCTCGAGCAGCGTCGGCGCGGCGGGAAGCAGGTGCCGCCCGTTTGCCGCCCCGACCGCGCGCCCCTCGATGCTCAGGACCGCGTCTCGCGGCTCGACTTCGAGCGTGACCGGCCCCAACTCCGCGTTCAACATGACTTTCAGTTGGCGTTCCTCGGCCCGCCCCAGGCGCACGGAGCGGCTGGCGGACTCGTAGCCGCGCCTGGACACCGTGATGCGGTGATCGCGCCCGGGACTGAGCGCGAGCGTGGTTGGGGTGGTGCCGGCATATCGGCCGTCGAGTGCGACGGCTGCGCCCGTCGGATCGCTTTCGATTCTCAACTGGGCCGCGGCAGGAGAGAGCGCAACCGGCCCTATGGTCTGGAGCTTGCCCGCCGTCACCGTGATGGTCTGCCGCCAGGTCATGTAGCCGGGGGCGCGGATCTCGATTGCCTGGGGGCCGGCGGCAAGCTCGGTGGTGACGGGCAGCGCCCCGATCTCCCGGCCTCCCACCCAGAGCTTCGCGCCCGGCGTGCTCGATTGAACGGTCACTGCAGCGGAGGCGCGGATCAACGCCACAACGATCTCCTGGCGGCGCCCCAACCCCTCGATCCGGACCCTCTCGGAGAATTCCGCGTAGCCCTCGGCTCGAACGACGATCTCGTGGTCGCCCGCGTCAAGCTCGATGCCGGCGAGGGGCGCGCGCCCCCTGATCTCGCCGTCCACAAGCACGGTCGCGCCGGTCACGCCGGGTGTTTCCACGGAGAGCTGGCCGGGCAGCTTGACGAGAGCAAGGGCGAGCCGCTGGTGGGTTGCACCGGTAATCTCGATCTCGCGAACGAGCCGCTGGTAACCGGCGCGCTCGGCCTCCAGTCGATAGGGCCCGGGGATCGCCAGGTACCCGTCCCGAAGCTTGAGCGCCGGCAGCGTGCCCGCGAGGCTCAACCGGTCCGGCACGGGTTCGATCTGGACGTACAGCATCCGCGCGGAAAACACGAACCAGAGGACCCCGGCCAGCACCGCCAGCGCGAGCCACACGTATGCCCCAGCGATGCGCCTGCGCCGCGGCAGCGGGGAGGCCGGCGGAGGGTTCAGGTGAGCCGGCAGCAGGCCGGGCGCGAGCGTGACATCGCCATCGGTCCGAAGCTCCAGCCCGTTTTCGTCGATCCGCACCCGCAGCACGGCTGCTCCGATCCGCGCGCGGTCTCCATCGCGCAGCCATTGCGAGGCGGCGAGGCGATGGTCGTTGAGGAATACGTCGCCTTCCCCGTCCAGCGGCTGCAGAAACGGCGCGCTCCCGGCGAGCGCCAGCACGGCGCCGGCGCGCCCTCCGGCCGCGCGCGGCGCGATGACTCTCACGGAGCCTGAAGCGAGGTCACCTTCTTCCGCTCCTCGCGGAGCGTGCACGCGCACCTTCACACGCGTTCCTGGCAGGCGACAAAGACCCGGGGCGCGGGCGAGTCCGGGTCCACGATCACCTCGACGCGGACGTCCTTGTAGCCGGGTCGCGAGCCCACCAGGGTGTAGGTGCCGGGCGTCAGCGCGATCTCACGGTCCTGGAAACGGCCCAGCGGCCCTACGCGGAAGAGCGTGACCTCGGTGGCGTTGTCGGATGCGAGCTGCACGGTGATCGTGGTGGTCGCGCGCTTGAGGGCGGCGGCGAGGCGCTCGCGCGCCTGCGTCAGGCGCGGCCCGGCAGCCGTTTCGCCTTCGACCGCGGCAAGCAGCTGCTGCGCCTCCTCGCGCACCCGGGGAGAATACAGCCGCTCCGGGCCGCCAAGGTAGACGTCCAACCGCGCGTGCAACTGGACCATGCGCTCGCTTCGCGCCGCTCCCTGCCGGGCGAAGTCGACCCCTGGATCGATGGCGGTCGCGCGCTGATAGGCGGCGAGCGCTTCCTCCCAGCGCTCCGCGGATTCGAATGCCTGGGCTTCCTCCTGCAGGCGGGCGAGCGCATTGCGCTGCCCGGCTTCCTTCGCGCGCGCCAGCCCGTCGGCCGCCGACCGGTCGGAGGGGCGAAGCTTCAGCGCAGCACTGAATGACTGCTCGGCGCCCGGCCAGTCGGAGCGCTCAAGCTGCGCGAGCCCGCGCGTCATCGCTTCCTCGAAATGCTGCGCGGCAGGGCGGGCTTCCACGCGCGCCGGGCCGGACTTGGCCGATTTAGGCCCAAGGTCCGGGGAGGCCGCAGGCGCGGACCGCTCGTGCGCCGGCTCCGGCTTGCTCGCGCGCGCCTCGGCAAGGGCGCGAGCACGGGCAGTCTCCTCTGCCTGCAGACGCTGCCGCACCGATTCTGCCGGGTCGCTTTTCGGACTCTCCGCCCGGGGCGGGGACGGAGGGGCCGCAACCGGTGACGGGGCAGCGGGCCCGTGGCGTGGGCGGGCCGGCAGGAATAAGAGAACGACGGCCGCCAGCACGACCGCGGTGATCAGTGCCGCTGCCACCCAGCGACCGGAGACCACGGCGTGCGTGCGCACACCGATCGGGACCGAGGGAGGTGGGGATGCGGCGCTGCGGGAAATGCTGGGTGCGGGTTGCGCGCTCGACATGGACGCCGCGCGGTCGGGATTATCGGTCGGGTCCCGGCTCCCGCGATGCGCCCGCCGGGGCCGGCGTTGTTGCCGCCGGCAAGCCGGTTTCCGCCGTAAAGAGCTCGCGCAGCGTCTTGCGCCACTCGGCGTATTGCGCGTCGACCGAGCCCGAGAGCTTGATCGCGCGGCCTTCGACCTCGTCGACGACTGGCGCGACATCGGCTTTGAACGATACGCCGAGCTCCTTCAGCGCCGCCTCGTGGACCTGCGCGTCGCTGCCGAACTGTCCGCTCGAGCGGATCGTCTCGAATCCGCCGATGAGCAGGAGATCCCGGGCCACCGAGCTGCCCGCCGAATTGCTGTTGGCGCCGATGACGGCGGCGCCCACGATGGCGGCGATGCCCAGCACGCGACGCTCCCACATCTTGCGCTCCAGCTCGCGCTTCTGGTTCAGCTCCTTCAGGTAGGACTGGCGCCACTGGCCGTAGGGCCGCCGCATGTCGTCATAGAGATTGCCGTAGAAGTTGTTCACGGTGTCGATGAACATGTACTCCCGGACGCGTATCCGGTTGACGCGCTCGAGCATGGGGTCGTCATCCGCAGGCAGCTTGTCGACCTTGAACAGCCCGTCCTTGTCCTGTGCCAGGTACGGCGCGAAGGCGTAGGGCGCGACGCTGCGCGCGAACTTCAGCAGCGCGACCTGGCGGATCGAGGAGGTCTGCCTCGCCGTGAGCTGCTGCCGGTAGGCGAGCAGGTCGTTCGCGATCGTATTGTAGAGGTCCTGGTAGGGATCGCGGTCCTGCTTCTTGTCCAGCCCCTCGTAGCTCTGGTCCGTGGCTTCCGCCACGTACTCGTTGTGGAACCACAGGCGGCCGGTGGCGTCCACGGCCTTGATCTCGACTCTCAGCTTCTCGCCGCTCGACTCGAGCAGCTTGCCCGAGACGTTGACGTCCACTTCCTCGGCTCGCGCGGGAACGACCCGCACCGCGCCCCACTGGCCCGTCTGCTGCAGCGTCTTCTTCAGATGGAACGGAATGTACCGGGCCTCGGCTTCGAGGATCTTGGGGTCCGTCTTCTTCTCGCGGGCCGCCTCGGCGCTGATCGCGGCGGTCTCGAATACCTGGATGCCCACGTCGAGCAGGGCAGCCTCGGGCAGAGGCTTGTCGGCGTGGACCGCGCTCGTCGGCTCGACGAGCTGCTTGACAGGCCCGGTCGCACATCCGGGCAGCCCCGCCAGCGCGAGCGCGGCGAGGACGGTCCAGAACGGGAATCGAGACGCGTTCATCCTTTCGAGCCCTGCTTGTACTTGCGGTATTCGTCCCACAGTTTTTCGCGCAGCGCCGGATCGGACTCCGATTCAGCAGCCCTGCGGATCTGGCGCGCGACGACGTCGTCGTCGGCTCCGTCGCCCACGTCGGGCGGCCGTGCCGCCGTGCCAACGGGTTCGCTGCCTTCGATCCGCGGGCGACCTGCCTCGCCACCCGATTGCTGCGGGGCGGACTTCCTGTCGGCTCTGTCCTTCGCGCCGGGGGCCTTCGATCCGGCAACGCCTCCTCGCGACGCGACCCCGCCGCCGGCTCCGCCGCCCTCGATTCCCGGATGCTCCGCATCGCAACTCGCTTGCTGCGGGGCGGACTGACCGTGGGCCCCGTCCTTCGCGCGGCGCGCCTCCTCGAGGAGCAGCTGGTCGAATTCCGCGAGCGATCCGCCGAGCCGGGCCTCCAGTGCCGCGACCTCTTCGGCTTGAGTGGTTGCCGATGACGGCTTGCCGCCTTGCCGCACGGCTTGCGCCGTTCCCTCAGGCAGGCTCGCGACCGTCTGCGACAGGATCCGGACCCGCTCGCGGTTGGCAGCGACCAGCGCCTGCACGCGCGCGACCTGTTCGTCGAGGCGCTCGCGCTGCACGGATCCCGCCGCGGGATCCGCGCGCGCGGCCTCGGTCCGCTCGTTCATCCGCGCGAGCACCTGCTCGCTGATGGCCAGCTCGTGGCGGGCCTGAGCGAGCTCGCTCCGCGGGTCGGCGCAGACGGGCGCCGCCGCAATCGCCAGCCCCAGCGCTGCAGCTCCGGCGCACATGACTGTTTGCGCCCGGCTCCGCGCGGCGCGGGACGGGATCGCCCAAATCTCAGCTAACTTCTTGAAGAGCATGAATAATTACTCGATGCCCCGGATTCCGCCGTGACGCCGTACGGGAGATGTGGGGTCAACCGGGTATGGTAATCGCCTCTCGGTCAAATGCAAGGTCGAAAGACCCTGTGTCCCGGCGCTTCCCGGGGCGCCGACTGGATTCGGCGGGCACTCCCGCCTGATGAAGGCGTCTTGATACACTGGGCGCTCCGCGCCAGTTTAGTTCCGTGTGTTCGAACGGGCGAACCGCCGTTCAACGCACGGATCATCCACGGGAGCCCCGACCTGTGAAAATCCTCAAGTACGTCGTGTTCGTGCTCGGTGGCCTGGTCATCCTGATCGGTGCCGTGCTGGCCTACGTCGCCGCGACCTTCGACCCCAACCAGTACAAGCCAAGAATCGTGCAGGCGGTGAAGGAGCGGACCCAGCGCACGCTCAAGCTCGAAGGGAATATCGGGCTCTCTTTCTGGCCGAGCATCGGCGCGAAGATCGGCAAGGTTTCGCTGTCCGAGCGCGCGTCCGAGCGCGAGTTCGCGGCGGTCGACGAGCTGCGCGTCTCCCTGAAGCTGCTGCCACTGCTGTCGAGAGAGGCGGTGGTGGACACGGTGCGGGTGAGAGGGCTGCGCGCGAATCTGGTGAAGGGGAAGGACGGCAGGCTCAACGTCGAGGATCTTGCGGGCGCGCCCGGCGCAAAGGAAGCGCCCGCCCCCAAGGGCGCGCAGCCGGGATTCAAGGTGGACGTCGCGGGCGTGGACATCGAGAACGCCACGATCGCGTACACCGACCAGGCCGCCGGGACGAAGGTCACGCTCACCAGGCTGAATCTCAAGACCGGCCGGATCGCGCCGGGGGTGCCAAGTCGCGTCGAGCTCTCGGTCAATATTCAGGGCAGCCAGCCGAAGCTCGATATGCAGGCGGGGCTGAAGACCCGGCTCACGTTCAATCCCGGGCAGCAATCGATCGCGCTGGAAGACCTCGCCGTAGAGGCGAAGGGCGCGGCGGCGGACTTCAAGAGCCTTGCGTTCCAGGCGACGGGCGGCGCAACGGTCGACGGGGCGAAGGAGCGCGCGCAGGCGCAGCTCGCGGGCAAGTTCGATGAGACGAGCTTCAAGGCGCGTCTCGGTATCGACGGATTCGCGACGCCCGCCATCCGCTTCGACGTTGAAATGGACCGGCTCGACGTGGACCGCTACCTCGCGCCCGCGCCGGCGGGGGGGCAGCAGAAACCGGCGGCAGGCGGGCCGGAGCCGCGCTTCGACCTCACAGGGCTGCGCGCGCTGCGCGCCGAAGGGACGCTCAAGATCGGCTCGCTCAAGGCAAACAACGTCAAGGGATCCAACGTCCAGCTCGCGGTCAAGGCAAACGGGGGGCGGGTCAATCTCGACCCGGTCACGGCGGACTTCTACCAGGGCAAGCTCGCGAGCGCGATCACGATCAATGCCGCACCCGCGACGCCGACGTTCGCCGTGCGCCACCGGTTCAACGGGATCAGCGTCGGGCCGCTGGTGAAGGACCTCGCGGACAGCGACCTCCTGGAGGGCAAGGGCGATATCGCGGCCGACGTCACGTCGCAGGGCAATACCGTGAGCGCTCTGAAGAAGGCGCTCGCCGGGACCGCCTCGCTCAAGCTCGCCGACGGCGCGTTGAAGGGCATCGACATCGGCGGCTCGATCCGGGACGCCAAGGCCCGGCTCGGGGCGCTGCGGGGCGAGCAGACGCAGGCCGCGGACAAGAGCCAGAAGACCGACTTCTCGGAGCTCACCGCGACGTTCAGGATCGCGAACGGCGTCGCGCGCAACAACGATCTGGACATGAAGTCGCCGCTCCTGCGCGTGGGCGGGGAGGGCGAGATCAACATCGGCGCGGACAGCCTGAACTACCTGGTGAAGGCTTCCATCGTCGGCACCAGCAAGGGGCAGGGCGGGCGGGAGCTCGAGGACCTCCGGGGCGTGACGGTCCCGGTGCGCGTGTCGGGCCCCCTCGCGTCACCGTCCTACAAGCTCGACTTCGGCCGCGCGGCGACCGATGCCGCGAAGCAAAGGCTGACCGACGAGCTGCAGAAGCGCCTCGGGGGCGGCGCGAAGGACTCGGCGGTACCGGAGGAGAAGAAGTCGGGCGGCAGCACGCGGGACGTGCTGCGGGGCCTCTTCGGCCGCTAGAGGCAGCCGCCCGGCCATGCCCGGCTTCGCAGCGAAGCTCATCGAGTGGCAGCAGGCGCACGGCCGCCACGACCTGCCGTGGCAGGGCACGCGCGATCCGTACGCGATCTGGCTGTCGGAGATCATGCTTCAGCAGACGCAGGTCGCGACCGTGGTGCCGTACTACCGGCGGTTTCGCGCACGCTTTCCGGACATCGCCAGCCTCGCCGCAGCCGACGAGGACGAGGTGCTGCGCCTGTGGAGCGGGCTCGGCTACTACTCGCGGGCGCGCAACCTGCACCGCGCGGCGCAGGCCGTCGTCGCGCAGCACGACGGCGCGTTCCCGCGCGAGCTCGCCGACATCGAGGCGCTGCCCGGCATCGGGCGCTCGACTGCGGCAGCGATTGCCGGCTTCGCGTTCGGCGCACGCGCGGCGATCCTCGAC
>DATBMB010000012.1:0-11566 GCA_036555035.1 Burkholderiales bacterium
GGCATGCCCTGCACGATGCCCATGCCGCCGAACAGCTCGATGCCGAGCTCGGTCACCCGCTGCACCGCGGTGCCGGTAAAGGCCATCGCCATGTATTCGTATGGCAGGTCCGGCACGCCGCCCTCCGCGATCGCCTCCGGGTGGTCCTTGAGCCACGCGGCCTTCCAGATCATGTTGCGCGCCGCCTCGATGCGCATCGCCATCTCGGCGATGGTAAGGCCCACCGCCTGGTGCTTGATGATGAGCTTGCCGCCCGAGGTGCGCTCCTGGCAGTACTGGATGGTCGCCTCGAGCGCCGCGCGGCCGAGGCCCAGCGTCAGCGACGCGATGGTCATGTGCGTGCCCATGTCGGTGCGGCCCTTGGGCGACGGGGGCATGATCCGACCCTTGGGCACGCGCACGTTGTCGAAATGAATCTCGGCCGCGTTGTCGCCGACGCGCCGCCCGAGCTTCGACAACGGGCGCCGTTTGAGCCCCGGTGAATCGCCCTCGACGAGAAAGGACTGCACGCCCGCCGGCGTCTGTGCCCTCGTCACGATGAGCTTGGCCAGATAGCCGACCGTCTGGTAGCACTTCGTCCCGCTGATGATCCATGAGCCGTCCGGCTGCTCGACCGCGCGCGTGTTGAGCCGCACGTTCTCCGGCGTCTCGGTGTAATAGTCGAAGCCGAAGTCCGTCTCCGCCTCGTGTATGGCCACGGTCGTGAAATACAGGTCGTCGCCGACGAACTTCGGAATAAAGTAAGCCTTTTGCTCGGGCGTCATGCGCAGCTCGAACCAATCGCGCGCGCGCCGCGCCGTCAGCATGAAGTAATAGGCGGTGCCGAGCTCCCCCGCGGCGAGCTCCTCGGCGACGAGGCAGGAGGTCAAGTGGTCGGACATGCCCGCGCCGCCGTTCTCCTCCTGCAGCACGAAGGTGCGGAAGCCCAGTTGCGAGCCCTTCTTCAGGAGCTCCCACGGGATGCGCTTCTCCCATTCGGGCTCGCGGTCGAGCGCCATGGCCTTGGGCCTGATCTCCTCCTGCGCGAACTTGCGCGCGAGGTCCCGGAATTCACGCTGCTCCTGCGATAAACGGATATCGAACACGGCTCCCCCCTTCTATCGGCATAATGCTAACTCGGGAGGTTAAACCGTGACCAACGAAGCCAAGCTGCATGTCTACGATGTCCTGGCCAGGGCCTTCTTCCAGGAGGGCGTGCGCACCTGTTTTGCGCTCATGGGCGATGCGAACATGAACTGGGCGGCGCGATTGGGCGAGCAGGGATGCCGCATGGTCTACGTCAGGCACGAGCATTGCGCCGTTGCGGCCGCGATGGCCTATGCGCGCAAGACATCGGAAGTGGGCGTTGCATCGGTCACCTGCGGGCCCGGCATCACGCAGGTGATCACGGCGCTCCCGGCGGCCGTGCGCGCCCATCTGCCGCTGGTCGTGTTCGCCGGAGAGTCGCCGCTCAGGATGGGCTGGTACAACCAGGAGCTCAATCAGGGACCGATCATCACGGCAACGGGGGCGGCCTACATTCCATTGCACCTGCCCGAGCGCATGCCGGTTGCGATTCGCGATGCGTTCCTGCAGGCGCGCCGCGAGCGGCGCCCGGTGGTGCTCGGCATTCCGTTCGATCTGCAGGAGCGCCCCTGGGTCGGCCCGGAGAGCCTGCCGACGCCCTCGGCGCAAATGCTGCCGCGCCTGTCGCCCATTCCGCCGCATCCGGATGACGTGGCGAAGGCTGCGCAGCTGGTTGCGTCCGCCGAGCGCGTCGTCGTGTTTGCCGGCCTCGGCGCGGTCCAGGCCAAGGCGGGGCCCGCGTGCCGGGCGCTTGCCGCCAGGACAGGCGGATTGCTGACCACGACGCTTCCCGCGCGAGGGCTGTTCCACGACGACCTCTACTGCATCGGCATCACGGGCAGCTTCTCGACCGAGGTCGGGCTCGAATACCTGGCGCAGGCCGACCTGGTCATCGCGGTCGGCCACTCCCTCGCCTACCATGCCGGCGGCGGCGGTCAGCTCTTCAAGAAGGCGAAGCTGCTGCAGATCGACATCGATCCCATGGCGGTGAACCAGGGCCAGGAAACGGCGCGTCATCACCTGCGCGCCGACGCGCGGCTGGGCGTGGAGGCGCTCACGGCGGCATTGCCCGCGCGCGGCACGACGTGGCGCACCGAGGCAATGGCCGCGCGCATCCGCGATTCGAAGCCCGACAGCCATGTGTTCGAGATCGAGCCGGGATTCCTCGACCCGCGCGACGTGGTCGAAGGGCTCGAGAAAACGCTGCCCGCGGACTGGGAGCTCGTGAACTCCTCGGGCCACTGCTCGTGGTTCTTCGCGCAGATGCCGTCGCGCCCGAACGAGCGGTTCCTCACGATCCGCGAATTCGGCGCGATCGGCAACGGCATTTCCTTCGGCATGGGCGTGGCGGCGGCCCGCCCGGATCGGCCGGTGGTGCTGTTCGACGGCGACGGCAGCCTGATCATGCACGTCCAGGAGCTCGACACCATCAAGCGCCACAAGATGAACATCCTGATCATCGTGATGAACGACGGCGCGTACGGCTCGGAGGTGCACAAGCTCCGCGCGGAAGGGCTGCCCGAGGAGGGGTCGGTGTTCGGCTACTGCGACTTCGCGGCCATCGCGCGCGGGTTCGGGATCGAGGGCAAGACCGTCAGGAACCTGGCGGACCTGCCGAAGATGGTGGAGGAATTCGGCAAGCGCGGCGGCGCAGCCGTCTGGGACTTCCACGTGTCGGACAAGGTCGTGTCGCCGACGATCCGCCGCTCCCACCCGGCCAAATTCAAGAAGCCCTCATAGTTCCTGCGGCGACCAGCCGTACGCCCTGGCGCAGGCACCCCCCATCAGCATCGCCCGCTCGCTCTCTGAGAGTCGGTCGGTCCGGCGGAAGGGCTCGACCGCCTGCTCGTAGTTGACTACCGCAAAGGCGCGGGTCCAGTCGGTGCCCCACAGGCAGCGGTCGAGACCCCAGGCATCGAACACGCGGGCCAGCGGATCCCAGATGTCGGGGAAGGGATACGGCTCGCGTGCCAGCGTGCAGGCGCCGCTGACCTTGACCACTGCATTGGGGCGCTTGGCGAGATCCAGCAGCTTCGGCAGCTCGGCCCAGGGCTGCGGCGGCGCGGGCGGGGTGCGCGGCTGCATGAGGCCCAGGTGGTCGATGATGAAACGCGGGTCGGGGTGACGGTCGATCAGCGCCGTAGCGCCATCCAGGTTGCCCGCGCAGGACAGGTTGACCGGGAAGTCATGCCGAACGGCAGCGCGCAAGATCCGGTCGACGCCCGGGTGGCTCAGGTCGCGCCCCACTTCTTTCCTCATCATGATGCGGATGCCGACCGTGCCCGGTGTTTTCTTCCAGTCGGCAATGACTTCAGCTACCGCCGGATCTTCCGGGTCGACCGGCTTGACGATGGCGAAGCGGCCGGGATGGGCCCGTTGCACTTCCACCGCATAGCTGGCGTCGTACCCGTACAGAGAATGGGCGGAGATGAAAATCGCGCCGTCGACGCCGACCTTGTCCATCGCGGCGACCATCTCGTCACCCGTAACGTGATCGGGCCAGTTCGGGATGGTGCGCCAGGGACGCTTCGGCGTGTTCGCCTCGTAGGCGTGAACCTGCGAATCGATGATCGGCATCGTGACTCCTCTCACGCTGCGGAAAAGGTGTCAGGAACCTTTTTTCCGCTATGGCCGCGCCGGCTCCATCATCGCCTTGCGCAGCAGCGGCGCCGCCTCCGGCGACGTAACGAACCTGATCAACTCGCGGGCCGCCTCCTGCTCCTTCGAGCCCGCCACCATGGCGACGGCGAACACGATGTATTCGTGGAGGTCGCCGGGGAGGTGCCCCACGTATTCGGTGCCGGCAACCGGCTTGCTCACGTTCATCTGCTGGATCGCCATTTCCGCTTCGCCGCGCGCGACATAGCCGGCAGCGGGACCGCCTTCCGAACGCACCGTTTTGGCCTTCATCTGCTCGGCGATGCCGAGCTTTTCGATCGCTCGCGCCGCGACGATGCCGCTCCCGCCGAACGAATAGCAGATCGACCGGGCGCCGAGCAGCGTCCGCTTGAAGGCCTCCGGTGTGCTGATATCGGGCCAGGGCGCGCCGGACCTGACGGAAAGGCCGACCGCCGCGCGCGCGAAAGCCGTGACGGAGCTCTTTGCTACCCTGCCTTCCCTGATGGCGCGCTCCAGCGGGTCCCCGTATAGCGCTATCAGGTCGCCGGGAGCATCGGAGACGAGCGCTCGCTCCATCGTGGCCGCGGTCTCCTGGGTGACGATCACCTTGCGGCCGGTCCGCCGGGTGAACGCAGGGGCGAGCTCGTTCCACGCCGACATCGAGCCCATGGACGACCGGACCACGAGGTCCGCAGCCTGCGTCGGCGCCTCCAACTCGTCACCTATATACGGGATTCGTCGATCGGCAGCCCCAGCAGGTGCTTGCCCACCAACTCGTAGTGGGCCAGGCGGCCTTGCGTGTGCTGGGTGATCACGTGCATGTCCTGGAAGAGGCGATGGATCAGGTGGCTCTCGAAGACGACGGTCGCGCCGCAGGCGGTGTAGAGGCTGTCGACGAGCCCGGCGGCGAGCCGTATGGCGTGAGTCGCCGCAAGGCGCAGGCTCGTGCGCCGCTCCAGGCTTACTATCGGCGCGTCCGTTGACGTTGCCTCGTCCCAGATATCGCGCACTGCCTCCATGAGAAAGGCGCGGCCGGAACGCAGGGCCGCCTCGGCCTGGCCGACGGCGACCTGGGAGATCGACTGATCGCGCAGGAGGCCCGTCATGTTGCGCGGAGCCTTCGTGCCGGCCACCTCGAAGAACGCGTCGATGCAGCTTCGCGCGAGGCCCAGGGCCACCATGCCGTCGCCGGCGGCGAATCCCAGTGTGAGCGGGATCTTGTAGCGCGGGCCGGGGCTCACCAGCGGCGCGCCATAGGTGAGCACGGTGCGCTCCTCGGGCACGAAGACGTCCCTCACCTCGAAGTCATGAGTGCCCGTGCCGCGCAGTCCCTTGGTGTGCCAGGTGTCGATCAGCTCGGCCTGCGCCATAGGCACCAGACAGTACCGCGCTTCCGGTTTTCCGTCCTTCTGCCTCACCCCGCCGTTCTCGATGACCTGGCAGTGCGCGGCGACCCACGATGCGTGCTTGCAGCCGGTGCTGAAAGGCTGGCGCCCGGTGACGCGAAATCCCCCCGGCACCGCCACGGCCTTCGCGGTAGCACCCGGAGAATTCGATACCACGCTGCGCGGCGTGTCGATCCAGATTTCGCGCGCCACTGCGCGTGACATGCGGGCCGAATAGGTCGCCCAGTTCGCGCCCTGGCTCACGGTCCAGGCCGTGCTGGCATCGGCCTTGCCCAGCTCCTCGATGGCCTGCACGTAAGTCGGAAAGTCGATCTCCGGCCCGCCCACGGCGCGCGGCACGGCCATGAGATAGAGGCCCGCGTCGGCGAGTGCGTGGAAGACCGGCTTCGGCAGCTCCCGGGCCGCGTCGGTCTGCCCGGCGTGCTCCCGAACCAGCGGGGCGAGCCGGCGGGCGGCTTCGAGCGGGGATGACATATCGAGCAGCGAGGATATCAGGCGCCGGAAGCATGTCAAAATGTCGGCATGGCGGAAGAGCAAACCTGGGCGTTTCCTGAATCGGTTCAGCCGAAGGCGGGCGAGACCCAGTTCGACCTCGAGCGCGCGTTCGACGCGGTCGTGCTCGTGCGCGCCGAGGTTCCGGAGGATGCCTATTCCGCGGCCAACCTCGGCACCGAGCGCGGCGGCTACGGCGCGGTGATCCGCGAGGACGGGCTCGTCCTCACCATCGGCTATCTCATCAACGAGGCCTCGCAGATCTGGCTCACCACCAATCGCGGGGTCGTCGTGCCGGGCTATCCCCTCGCCTACGACCAGGCGACCGGGTTCGGCCTGATCCAGCCCCTGGGGAAGCTCAATGCGCCCCACCTCCCGCGCGGCATCGCGGCCGAGGTCAAGGTCGGCGATGCGGCGTTCGTGATCGGCCACGGCGGCCGCGCCCACTCGCTCCGGACCCGGGTGATCGCGAAGCAGGAATTCGCCGGCTACTGGGAATACGTGCTCGACGAGGCGCTTTTCACCGCGCCGGCGCATCCGCAGTGGGGCGGCGCGGCGCTTCTCGATGCGCTGGGCAACCTCATCGGCACGGGCTCGCTGCTGGTGCAGCAGGAAGTCGGCGGCGAGCTGATCCACGTCAACATGTCCGTGCCGATCGATCTCTTGAACCCGATATTCGATTCGATGCTGAAGACCGGCCGCAGCCCGCATCCGCCGCGTCCGTGGCTCGGCATGTCCACGCAGGACCCGGGGGGGAAGCTCGTGGTCGCGCGGCTTTCAGCGAACAGCCCGGCGAGCCGCGCCGGCGTGCGGGTCGGCGACATGGTGCTCGGCGTGGGCGCCTCGAGCGTGCGGGGCCTCGCGGAGTTCTTCCGGGCGGTATGGCGGCTGGGCAACGCCGGGGTCGAAGTGCCGCTCACGCTCTCCCGCGGCGGCGATGTCATCCACATCACGGTCAAGTCGGCGGACCGCAACGACTTCCTCAGGAAGCCCAAGCTGCACTAGGGGATCGAAGCCATGCGCACACCCCGTCTCGACCGCGATCGCCAGCAGTGGATCTTCGACTACCTCGTCAAGGAGACCGGCCGCGTCTTCCACTGGGACGGCGACGGCCGGAATTTTCCGTCGAGCGTGAAGAGCCACGCGCAGATCTCGAAGCATGTCGGCCGGATCGCCCAGCGCATGGAGCGCGTGGCCGAGGAGGAGGAAGCCGCCGGCCACCGGATGACGGCGTTCGAGCTCTACTACCGCGCCTCCGCCCAGTTCGCCGCCGCGCAGCACCCGGTCCTCGAGACCAACGACGAGAAGCGCTACCTGCACGGGCGCTGCCTCGCCAACTACGAAAAGGTGATCGAGCTTGCCCCCTATCCCATCGAGCGCGTCGAGATCCCCTTCGAAGGCGCGCAGCTCCAGTGCAACTTCCATATGCTAAAGGGCCGCCCGAAGGCGCCGGCCGTGATCTTCATCCCCGGCTGCGACATGACCAAGGAGATGTACCCGGACCCCCAGGTCAACCACGCGCTCGACCGCGGCATGCATCTGCTGGCGATGGACGGGCCGGGCCAGGGCACGAGCAACCTGCGCGGCAACCGGCTGACGGCCGACAACTACGAGCGCGCGGTGATCGCCGTGGCAAAGTGGCTCCAGGGCCGCAAGGAGGTCGATCCCGAAAGGATCACCGTCTTCGCGCAGTCCATGGGATCGCACTGGGGCCTTGCCGCCGCGGCTCTGGGCGACCCGGTCATCAAGGCGACGGTCGGTGTCTGGGCGTCCTATCTCGACAAGTACTTCATCCTCGACACGTTCTCGCCGCGCTACAAGCAGCTCTTCGGCTATCTTACCGGGGCGAAGAGCGAGGACGAGCTCGACCGCATCGTGGGCCGGATGACCGTCGAGGGCAAGGAGGGCGGCATCACGGCGCCAGTCCTGCTTACGACCGGCGAATACGATGCGCGCAGTCCCGTGGAGCTGGTCTACCGGTTCTACGACCGGATCAAGGCGCCGAAGGAGCTCTGGGTATACGAGGACACCTATCACCAGACGACGCTATTCCCGGCCCTGGGCCAGCGGATGGACTGCCATTCGATGGGAATGGACTGGATCGTCGATGCGCTCGCCGGCAAGTTCAGGCCCGGTCATGCGCGCAAGATGTACCTGCGCACGGGCGGCGGGGGCCCGAACGGGGCGCAGGGCGAAGGGCAGGACGCCCTGCACTGGTGGGTGCGCTAGATTTCCGCCTTCGCGGGAATGACGGCGTCAGCGTGCCGGGGTGTGCTTCGCGAGGAACGCCATCACCCGCTTTCTCGCCGCTTCCAGCGCCGCGCCTTCCTTCCACTGTGGGATGAACTCCGCGTTCGGCAGGAGCTTCGCGGTCTCCTCGGAAATCGGGTACGGATGCGCCTCGTCGTTGCCCGCCAGCACCAGGCAGGGCGTCTTGACGCTCTTGACGAACTCGCGGTCCACGCTGTAGAGAAAGCCCGGCGCGTAGAGGTTCTGGTAGAGCGCATCGAGCACGGCATCCGTGGCCTCCGGGTGATCCGTCAGGCCCTTGGCCCACTCGTCGAAACGGGGGGCGCGGCCGGGCTTGAGGGGCCCTACCCGCCCGATCGGCTGCGCGAGGATGGCGGCTGCGACGCGCTGCGGCTGCGCCTTCAGCAGGCTCATGATGAACGAGCCGCCGATGCACTGGCCGTAGAGGTGGCAGCGTTCGATCTTCAGGTGGTCGAGCAGCGCGATGTGGTCGGCGGCGAAGGAGTGCCAGCCGTCCTTCGCCGTGATCGGCGCGCGGGACTTGCCCCCGGCGTTGCGCTGGTCCATCACGATCACGCGATAGCTCGGGGAAAACTCCGTGATCGGGTTGATCGGCGCGGACGGCCCGCTCCACACGGCGATGGTGGACTTCACGCCCGCCGGCGCGAACGCGACGAGCGGAAAGCCCTTGCCGTGCTCCTCGTAGTAGATGGTCGCGCCGTGGCGCTCGATCGTTGGCATTGTCGTCTCCTCGTTGTCACCACCCCAGCGCGTACGCAAGCCGCCTCGGGTCCGCGCCGCCTTCCAGTATCCCCGTGTCCGGGTTGACGCGGACCGCGCAGACGGCCCCCGCGCGCCGCTCCAGCTCGGGCCACCAATTCACGTCGTGACCGAGCGCGGCCAGCGCTTCGCCCGTGCCGCGGGGAATGCGCTGCTCGAGATTGAGCCGCGCCGGATAGTAGGCATGCGGCTCGGAGGACGCGGGGAAGCTGAAGGTCGCGAACCGCGGCGCTTCGATCGCGGCCTGCAGTTCCATCCCGAAGAGATTGAGGTTCAGGAATACCTGCAGCATCGCCTGGGGCTGGACGTCGTTGCCCGGCGAGCCGAACGGCATGAACGCCCGCCCGTTGCGCAGCGCCATGGCCGGGTTGCAGGTGAGCCGCGGGCGCTTGCCGGGCGCAACCGCCGCGGGATGATCGGGATCGCACCAGGATTGCGAGCCGCGCGAGGACGGGCACAGGCCCGTTCCCGGAATGACCGGCGTCGCGGACGAGGCGTCGCTCGGCGTAGCGGAGAAGGCGTTGCCGTGGCGGTCGATCACGGCCACGTACGAGGTGTCCGGCTCCTGCACGGATTCTCCCCGCGCCGGCTGCGGAAGCTTTGGCTTCGGTGCCGCGGCACGGCCCGCCTCGCCCGCTGCCGGCAAGCCGGGCGCGGCCTTGCGCGGGTCGATGCATTTGCGGCGCTCGGCGGCATACGATTCGGACAGCAGTACATCGATCGGCACCTTGACGAACCGGGGATCGGCGTAATAGCGCTGGCGGTCGGCAAAGGCGAGCTTCAATGCCTCGGCCAAGACGTGGATGTACTGCGGCGAGTTGTGCCCGAGCTTGCGCAGGTCGAGCCCGGAAACGATGTTGAGCGCCTGCGGCAGCGCCGGTCCCTGGCACCACGGCCCGCAGGCATACAGATCGATGTCCCCGAAGCGCGTGCGCACGGGCGGCTCGAGCGTGACGGTGTAGGCGGCCATGTCTTCCAGGGTCACCCATCCCTCGTGCTCGCGGTGATAGCGGGCAATCGCGGCCGCGATATCCCCGCGATAGAACGCGTCGCGCGCGGCATGCAGCCCGGCGACGCGCCCGCCTTTTGCGTGCGCCGCCTCCTCGTCCGCCATGTATTGCAGGGTGCGCGCGAGGTCGCGCTGCACGAAGAGCTCGCCCACCCTGGGCGGCCTGCCGTTCGGCAGGAAGACTTCCGCGGATGACGGCCAGCGGCGATAGTCCTCCTCGTGCTCCGCGATGAATCCGGCCATCAGCCAGTGCATCGCGAAGCCCTCGCGCGCGAGCCGGATCGCCGCCTGTGCCACGTCGCCGAAGCCCATCGTGCCGAACTTCTCGAGCGCGGTGAGCCACGCGTACGGCGCCGCCGGGATCACGGTGCGCAGGATCCCGGGCGGCATCTTGCCGCCGTGGCGCTTCACGAAAACGTTGATGTCGGCCGCGCGCGGCCAGATGCCGAGGCCGTCTATCGTCACCACCTCGCGCCGATCGGCGACGTAGATCATCATGGGCGCGACGCCCGCGAAGTTCACGAGGTCGGTCTGCAGCACGCCGAGCGCGATGCCCGCCGCGACCCCGGCGTCCACCGCGTTGCCGCCTGCTTCGAGAACGGTGAAGCCCGCATGCGCGGCGGCGTGGTGCCCCGCCGCGATCATGTGGCGGGTGCCCGTCAGGGTCGGGCGATAGGCCGGCATCCCGCGTCCTATTCGGCCTTGATGCCGTATTTGCGGACGATGCCCGTCCAGTACGCGGATTCCTCGCGCAGCTTCGTCCCGAAAGCCTCCGAGGTGATGTTGATGACCTCGACGCCCATGTTCTCCATCACGCTCCTGGTGTCCGGGGCGCTCATCAGCTTGTTGATCTCGGTGTTGAGCCGCGTGGTGATGTCCTTCGGCATGTCACGCGGACCGAAGGCGCCGAACCACACCACGGCCTCGTAGCCCGGCAGCGTCTCGGCAATGGCGGGCACGTCGGGGAGCATCGCCACGCGCTTCGCCCGGGTGACGCCGAGGAGCCTCAGCCTGCCGGTCTTCGCGTGCGGCAGCGTCTGGGTGGCGGCGGTGATGATCATCTGCGTCTGGCCGGTCATGGTGTTGAGCACCGCGGGCGCGCCCCCCTTGTAGGGCACGTGCAGCATCCGGATGCCCGCCATCTTCCCGAACACCTCGGCATTGAGGTGCGTCGAGGAGCCGGTCCCGGCCGACGCATATGCAATGTCGCCGGGGCGCGCCCTGGCGACCGCGATGAACTCCTTGACGTTCTTCGCCGGCACCGAGGGATGGATCGCCATCGTGGAGATGACCGCCGCGAGCATCGCGACCGGCGTGAAATCCGCGACGCCGTCGAAGGGCATGTTCTTGTAGATCGCCGGGTTCACCACGTGGGTGTTCATAAGACCCACGAGGAGCGTGTAGCCATCGGGCTTCGACTTGGCCACGATTTCGGAGCCGATATTGCCGGCGGCGCCTGGCCGGTTGTCCACGATCACCGGCTGGCCCAGCGCGGGGTGGAGCTTGCTCGATATCGTGCGCGCGAGGATGTCGGCGGTGCCCCCCGGCGCAAACGGAACGACGATCCGGACCGGTTTCTCGGGCCAGGCCGCGTGCGAGGACGGCGCGACGACCAATGAAGCGAAGAGCAGTGCCGCTACGGCATTACCTATGAGACGCATGGCGATTCCCCGTTAGCGATCAAAAGACGCGCGGACGCAGGCCGGCGTGGAACCAGTTGATCATAGTGTAGATGTCGTAGACCGGCAATCCGAACTCCTGCTGGAGCGCAGCGGAGTACGGCGGCATGTTGGTGCATTCGAGAACGATGGCGCCGACGTCCGGGTGGCGCGTCACGAGCTCCTTTCCCGCGTCGAGGATGTCCTGCTGCGCGGCCGCGACGTCCATGTCCTCCTTCTCCGCCTTGATCAGCACGCGGAAGAATTCGCGGCCGTTCTCGGTGCCG
>DATBMB010000111.1:0-28125 GCA_036555035.1 Burkholderiales bacterium
ACCCACCTGCTGTTCGCGATGGTGCTGGTGTTTCTGCTCTATCCCGGATTCCGCGGCCCGCAGAAGTCCGATGACGCGGTGCGCGACGATGCCGGCGGCACGCTCGGTGCGGTGCTCACGGCACGGGTTTCGTGGCTCGACTTGCTGCTCATCGCGGCATCCGCGGTCACCATCGTCTACGTCTGGTGGAACCACGAGCATCTCATCACGCGCTTCGTGTTCGTGGAGGACCCGGCCGACATCGAGCTGGTGCTGGGCTTCGTCTTCACCGCGCTGGTGCTGGAGGCGACGCGGCGCGTGATCGGGTGGGCGCTGCCGGTGACGGCGCTCCTTTTCCTCGGCTACGCGCTCCTCTACGCCAACACGCGCCCGCAGCAGCTGATCGAGATCATGTACCTCACGACCGAGGGCATCTTCGGCCCGACGCTCGGCGTGTCCGCCGCGTACGTGATCCTGTTCGTGCTGTTCGGCGCCTTCATGGAGCGCACCGGGGTCGGCAAGCTCTTCATGGACTTCGCGCTCGCGCTCACCGGCCATACCGCGGGCGGCCCCGGCAAGGTCGCGGTGGTGAGCTCGAGCCTGTTCGGAACGGTATCGGGCAGCGCAGTGGCGAACGTGCTGGTGGACGGCCCGATCACGATCCCGCTCATGAAGCGCAGCGGCTTCCGGCCGCCGTTCGCCGCGGCGGTGGAATCGGTCGCCTCGACCGGCGGACAGATCATGCCGCCGATCATGGGCGCGGCCGCATTCGTGATGGCGGAGTTTCTCGCGGTGAGCTACCTGCAGGTGACGCTCTGGGCGCTGATCCCGGCGGTGCTCTACTACGTTGCCGTATTCTTCGCCGTGCACTTCGAGTCGAAGCGCGTCGGCCTCCTCGGGCTGCCGCGCGCGGAATGCCCGCGGCTCGGGATCGTGCTGCGCGAGCGCGGCCACCTGTTCACCCCGATTCTCGTAATCCTGGTGGGGCTGTTCGCCGGCTACAGCGCACCGTTGTGCGCGCTCGCCGGAACGCTGTCCTGCGTCCCGGTCGCGCTGCTGCGCAAGGGCACCCGCCAGGGCATCACCTGGCGCACAGTGTGGGACGCGCTCGAGGACGGCGCCAAGAATTCCATCGCCGTCGCGCTCGCCTGCGCTTGCGCCGGCATCATCATCGGGGTCATCACGCAAACCGGGGCGGCGATCAACTTTACGAGCCTGGTGGTCGGGCTGGCGCGGGACCTGCTCCCGCTCGCGCTGGTCCTCACCATGCTCGCCGGCATCGTGCTCGGCATGGGCATGCCGACGACACCCGCCTACATCGTCATGGTGTCGCTGCTGGTGCCCGCGCTCATCAAGCTCGGCGCGATCCCTCCGGCGGCGCACATGTTCGCCTTCTACTTCGCGATCCTGTCCGCGATCACGCCCCCGGTCGCGCTCGCCGTCTACGCCGCGGCCGGGCTGGCGAAGGCCAACCTGTGGCAGTCGGGCTGGATGGCCGTGCGCGTGGGCGCCGCCGGCTTCATCGTGCCGTTCATGTTTGTCTTCGAGCCCTCGCTGCTCATGATCGGCGACTGGACGGTGATCCTGCATTCCTTCGTGTCGGCCACCATCGGCACGATTTGCCTCGCCGCGGGGCTCTTCGGGTACCTGTTCCGCGCGGCGCCGGTCTGGGAGCGCATCTTCCTCATCTGCGCCGCGGTCCTGCTGATCAAGCCGGGGCTCGTCACCGATCTGATCGGCATCGGCCTGATCGTGATCGTCGGCGTGAGCCAGCTCGCGCTTCGCCGCGGGGAGCCGGCGCCGACGCGGCGCGCCGCCAAGTAGCTTTTCCGGTAGCGAGCCGCGGCGGCACGGCGCTGTGGCAGAATCCGTTCTCCAAGTCAGGGAGGCGGCAATGAGCACTATCGGATTCGTCGGACTCGGCATCATGGGCAAGCCCATGGCCGGCAATCTCATCAAGGGCGGGCACACGCTGTTTCTGTATTCGCGCAGCAATGTGCCTCAGGAGCTGACCGGCGCGGGCGGCAAGGCCTGCGCGAGCGCGAAGGAAGTCGCGCAGAAGTCCGACATCGTCGTCACCATGGTCCCCGACACCCCGGACGTGGAGAAGGCGCTGTTCGGCCCGAACGGCGTCGCCGAGGGCCTCTCGCGGGGAAAAATCGTCGTGGACATGAGCTCGATCTCGCCCATCGAGACCAAGGCCTACGCGAAGAGAATCAACGCGCTCGGCTGCGAGTACCTCGATGCGCCCGTCTCCGGCGGCGAGGTCGGCGCGAAGAACGCCGCGCTCACCATCATGGTGGGGGGCAGCCAGGCGACCTTCGACAAGGTGAAGCCCATATTCGAACTGATGGGCAAGAACATCACCCTGGTGGGCGGAAATGGCGACGGCCAGACCTGCAAGGTGTGCAACCAGATCATCGTCGCGCTCAACATCGAGGCGGTAAGCGAAGCGCTCGTGTTCGCGTCGAAAGCCGGCGCCGACCCCGCCCGGGTGCGCCAGGCCCTGATGGGCGGTTTCGCCGCCTCGCGCATCCTGGAAGTGCACGGCGAGCGCATGATCAAGCGCACCTTCGACCCGGGATTCCGCATCGAGCTGCACCAGAAGGACCTGGGCCTCGCACTTTCCGGGGCCCGGGCGATGGGCGTCAGCCTCCCGAATACCTCGACCGCCCAGCAGCTCTTCAACGCGTGCGTGGCAAGCGGGGGCGCAAAGTGGGACCACTCGGCGATGGTGCGGGCGCTGGAGAAGATGGCCAGTCACGAAATTGCAGGAAAGTAAGCAGCAAGCGGTCAGCGGTGAGCAGCAAGCGGACCCAGAAGCGCTCAAACTCGCTGCCGGAGTTCGAGCAGCGGCTCGTCGAGCGCCTGCTGAACCGTTTCTACGACCGGCGCCTGCTTGCGCACGTGCAGCACCAGATCCGGCTCCACCACACGATCCGCGGCAACACGATCACGCTGCTGGAGATTCGGCCGGGCTTCGACAAGTCCGCGATTTGGGTGAAGTCCCCGGTCGCCCGCTTCCAGTTCGACCCTGCGACCGGCCACTGGTCCCTCTACTGGCACGACCGGAATCGGCGCTGGCGGCGCTATGCGGACCTGGCGGCGACACGGAACCTCGAGTCCTTGATCAGCGAAGTCGACCGCGATCCCACGTCCATCTTCTGGGGATGAGCAGCCGGCGGTCAGCGCCGGGTGGACTTCCGTACCGACGGGTTGAGCCTGTCGATATCCGCCTTGACCTGCTCGCGGCTCCGCTCGTAGACGATTTCCCGACCCATCACCGTCCCGACGTAGGCAAGCCCGTTTCGGGTCGGGCTCAGCGTGCACTTGACGTTGTGGATGCCCTCCCCGATCACGACCTCGATATGCTCGGCCCGCTTGTTCAGCACCACGACGTCTATGGTTTGTCGGGTTTCGGTTATCCGTACCTTGATCTTCTCGATATTCATTGAACCCTCCGTTGCGGGTAGAATTCTCGCATGACGGCCGTCGCAGAACAGGTCGCCGTTGACCTCGCCCGCCAGCGCGAGGTGGTCGCCGCGCTGCGAGACTTCCTTCCCGCCACCTCCATCCTGTTCGATCTCGAGGACGTCAAGCCCTACGAATGCGACGGGCTGACCGCCTACCGCCAGGTCCCGATGGTGGTGGCCCTGCCGGAGACCGAGGAGCAGGTCTGCCGGATCCTCAAGAGCTGCCACGCGCTCGGAGTGCCGGTGGTCGCTCGCGGGGCCGGCACCGGGCTATCGGGAGGCGCCCTGCCCCTGGGCAACGGCGTGCTGCTCTCGCTCGCGAAATTCACGCGCATCGTTGAAATCGACGGACGGGCACGCACCGCGCGGGTGCAGCCCGGGGTGCGCAACCTCGCGATCTCGGAGGCCGTCGCGGCGCTTGGGCTCTATTACGCGCCTGACCCCTCGAGCCAGCTCGCCTGCACCATCGGCGGCAACGTCGCGGAGAATTCCGGGGGCGTGCACTGCCTCAAGTACGGGCTCACGGTCCACAACATACTTCAGCTCCGCATCGCCACCGTCGAGGGTGCAATCATGGAGGTCGGGAGCGAGGCGCTCGACACTCCCGGCTATGACCTCCTCGCACTCATGACCGGCTCGGAAGGCTTGCTCGGCGTGATCCTCGAGGTGACGGTCCGGCTGCTGCCCAAGCCCGAGTACGCGCAGGTCGTGATGGCGGCGTTCGACGATATCGAGAAAGCCGGCGAGGCAGTGGCCAACGTGATCGCCGCCGGCATCATCCCCTCGGGCTTCGAGATGATGGACCAGGCCGCCACCCGCGCAGTGGAAGGATTCGCGCGCGCCGGCTACCGCACCGACGTTGCCGCCGTCCTGCTGTGCGAGACCGACGGCACGCATGAGGAAGTCGCCGACGAGATCCGGCGCGTGCAGGACCTGATCGAGGCGAGCGGCGCGGTGCAGACCGAGGTCTCGCGCGATGAGGCGCAGCGCCTGCGCTTCTGGGCCGGTCGCAAGGCGGCCTTCCCTGCCGCGGGTGCCATTTCGCCCGACTACTACTGCATGGACGGCACCATCCCGCGCCGGCGCATCGGCGAGGTGCTGCGCAAGATTACGGAGCTCGAGGAAGAATACGGCCTGCGCTGCGCCAACGTGTTCCACGCGGGCGACGGCAACCTCCACCCCCTCATCCTCTACGACGCGAACCAGCCCGGCGAGCTTGCGCGCACCGAAGCCTTCGGCGCGGAAATTCTCGAACTGTGCCTCGCCGTCGGCGGCACCATCACCGGCGAGCACGGCGTGGGCGTGGAGAAGATCGACTCCATGTGCGTGCAGTTCAAGACTGCAGAGCTCGAGGCATTTCACCGCATCAAGCGCGCCTTCGACGAGCGCGGCCTGCTCAATCCGGGCAAGGCGGTGCCGACGCTCACGCGCTGCGCGGAGTACGGCCGCATGCACGTGCATCGCGGGCAGGAGAAGTTCCCCGATCTTCCGCGCTTCTGAGTTCCCGCTTCCCTTGGACGACATCGTCGACAACCTGTCGCGGCTGATCCGCGAGGCGGCGAAGCAGAAGCGGCCGCTGTGCATCCGCGGCGGAGGGACCAAGGACTTCTATGGCGGGCCCGTCCACGGCTACAAGCTCAATACCGGAGACTTTCGCGGCATCGTTGCCTACGAGCCCACCGAGCTGGTCATCACTGCTCGCGCCGGCACGCCGTTGGCGGAGATCGAGGCAGTGCTGCGTGATAAGGGCCAGATGCTCGCGTTCGAGCCACCGCACTTCGGCGAGGCGACAACCCTCGGCGGCTGCGTAGCCGCAGGCCTCTCGGGGCCGCGCCGCCCCCATGCCGGCGCGGTGCGCGATTTCGTGCTCGGCGTGCGCGTGCTCGACGGCAAGGGCGACGACTTGAAGTTCGGCGGCCAGGTCATGAAGAACGTCGCCGGCTACGATGTCTCGCGCTTGATGGCGGGCTCGCTCGGCACCCTCGGCGTGCTCCTGGAGGTCTCGCTCAAGGTGCTGCCCCTGCCCGCCTTCGAATCCACGTTGCTGCTGAAGCGCCGCGAGGCGGAGGCGATAACGCTCATGAACGAATGGGCGGCGCGACCGCTGCCCATCAGCGCGACCGCCTACCGCGACGGCGATCTCGGGGTGAGGCTCTCCGGCGCGCGCGTGGCAGTGGAGGCCGCGGCGAAGAAGATCGGGGGCACGCCGGTGGCGCCGGAGCAGGCGCAGCGCTTCTGGGCAGGGATCCGCGAGCAGACTGATCCCTTCTTTTCGGGAGACGGCCCGCTGTGGCGCCTGTCGGTCAGGTCCACCACGCCGCCGCTTGCCCTAGCCGGCACACAGTTGATCGAGTGGGGCGGCGCGCTGCGCTGGCTCAATTCCACCGCGGACGCAAAAACGATACGAGAGGCTGCCGCGCGCGCCAGCGGCCACGCCACTTTGTTCCGCGGCGGGGACCGGTCGGCGGGCGTTTTCCAGCCGCTGCCGCCGGTGCTGATGAAGCTGCACCGCAATCTCAAGCAGGCGTTCGACCCGTCCGGCATCTTCAATCCCGGTCGATTGTATCCGGACTTCTGAGCGCATGCAGACGAGCCTCGCAGCGTTCATCCGGGACACGCCGGACGGCAGGGAGGCCGACGCGATCCTGCGCAAGTGCACGCATTGCGGCATGTGCACGGCGACCTGCCCGACCTACCAGCTGCTCAACGACGAGCTCGATGGACCGCGCGGGCGCATCTACCTCATCAAGCAGGTGCTCGAGGGTGCGGCGCCGACGGAAAAAACGCGGCTGCACCTCGACCGCTGCCTGACCTGCCGCGCGTGCGAGACCACCTGCCCGACGGGCGTGCGCTACGGGCGGCTGGCGGACATCGGCCGCCACGTCGTGGAGGCGCGTGTTCCGCGCGGACTGCTCGAATCGGCGTGGCGTGGCGCGCTGGAGACCGTCATCTCGCGGTCCTCGCTCTTCGGTCCACTGCTCAGGATGGGGCATCTCGCGCGCCCCTTCCTGCCCTCTGTCCTCAAGAGCAAGGTTCCGCCCGCTGCGGCGCCAGCCGGCCAGTGGCCTGTGACAACCCACGCCCGCAGGATGCTCGTCCTCGATGGCTGCGCGCAGCCCAGTCTCTCCCCTGCGACCAATGCCGCGGCGGCGCGTGTGCTCGACCGGCTCGGCATCTCGCTCGTGCGCGCGGCGGGAGCCGGCTGCTGCGGCGCGGTGTCGTTTCACCTCAATCGGCAGGAACGCGCGCTCGACGTCATGCGCAGAACGATCGACGCGTGGTGGCCGCACATCGAGCAGGGCGCGGAAGCGATCGTGATCACCGCCAGCGGCTGCGGCGTCACGGTGAAGGACTACGGACACTATCTGGCGCAGGACCCCGCTTATGCCGCGAAGGCAAAGCGCGTCGCCGAGCTGGCCAGGGACATCGGCGAGATCATCTCCACCGAGTCCGGAAAGTTGAAGCCACTCACGACGGGACGGAAAGTCGCCTTCCACTCCCCCTGCACGCTTCAGCACGGCATGAAGCTGAAGGGCAAGGTCGAATCGCTGCTCGCCGATCTGGGCTACTCGCTGACGCCCGTGCCCGACGCGCATTTGTGCTGCGGCTCAGCCGGTACCTATTCCATCCTTCAGCCGGAACTCTCGAAACGGCTGCTTGCCAACAAGATCGCCGCGCTCGAGAGCGGCACGCCTTCAGCCATCCTCACTGCCAACATCGGGTGCCAGGCGCACCTGCAATCCGCCACTTCGCTACCGGTCCGGCACTGGATCGAAGCGCTCGACGAGTCGCTTGCCCGGGACTAGATTCCCGCCTCCGCGGGAATGACGTACTGCGAGGGGCTTGTACTTTTTGTCGAACAGGCGTACGATGCGCCGCTGTCGAATCGACAGGACGCATCGAGCATGCTCCAGCTCAATCCGCGTATCGCCTCACGGCTGCTGCGCGTTACACGGCAATTCGAGCAGTCGCCGGAGTCCGGCCGCGAAGGCGGCACGCCGCTCAACGTCCCGGTCTATGAAGCCGAGTTGTGGACCAGCCGGCAGCGCCAGGCAAGCTCGATCCACGAGGTCTCCTACCGCGCGTGCTTCAAGCCGCAGCTGCCGGCGTACTTTATCGAGCGGCTGACGCAGGAAGGCGATACCGTCTACGACCCGTTCGGGGGCCGCGGCACGACCGCCATCGAGGCGGCGCTGCGCGGACGCGCGGTGGTGACAAACGATGTCAACCCGCTTTCCGCGATCCTCACCCGGCCGCGGCTCGAGCCGCCGTCGCTCGCCGACATCGACGCGCGGCTGCGCTCGCTGCGCTTCCCGGCGCGGCCGCGCAGCGGCATCGATCTCTCGATGTTCTTTCATCCCGACACGGAGTACGAGATCCTGGGCCTGCGCGAGCACCTCTACCGGCGCCTCCATGGCGGCAAGGAGGACGCCGTGGACCGCTGGATCCGGATGGTGGCGACGAATCGCCTCACCGGGCACTCGCCGGGCTTCTTTTCGGTCTACACGCTGCCGCCCAACCAGGCCGTCTCGCCGGAGGACCAGATGCGGATCAACGCCCGGCTTCGGCAGGAGCCGGAATACCGGGATATCCGCGCGCTGATCCGCAAGAAGTCCACTCAGCTGCAGGGCCGGCTCGCCGCCGCCGACCGCTGGCGCCTGCGTACCGCCGCGGAGTCGGCGCGCTACCTGGAACGGGACGCCGCCGAGACTGCCGAGATCGCGGACGAAAGCGTGCAACTCGCCGTGACCTCTCCTCCGTTCCTCGACGTAGTCCAGTACGTCCGCGACAACTGGCTGCGCTGCTGGTTCAACGGGCTCGACGCGGATACGATCGGCTCTCGCATCACCATGTGCCGCACGGTGGAGGAATGGGCGGTGGCGATGGCCCGCGTGTTCCGGGAGCTCTACCGCGTGACTCGGCCCCAGGGCTGGGTCGCGTTCGAGGTGGGCGAGGTGCGCCGCGGCTCGGTCAGGCTCGACGAGGTGGTGGCGCCGCTCGGCATCGCGGCGGGGTTCCAGTGCATCGCTATCCTGATCAACGCGCAGAGCTTCACCAAGACCGCGAACATCTGGGGCGTGCGCAATAACGCGCTCGGCACCAATTCCAACCGGATCGTGCTCTTCAAGAAGCCGGACTAGTGTCCGCGCGAAGCCGCCCCGGGAACCCAGGCGGTGGGCGCGAGCGCCTGCTCGTCGCTGATGCAGTCGAGCACGACGGGCTTCCCCATTGCCAGCGCGCGCGGCAGCAGCTCCTTCAGCTGTCCCGGCTTCTCCACGCGGAACGAGGCGCAGCCCAGTGCCTCCGCGACCTTGCCGAGGTTCGCGTCTTTCTGGAAGCGCCACATCTCCCCGGAGCGCTCGTCGCGCTTCTCCTTGTACGCGGCCTTCACCAGCGGGATCTCCTGGTTGAGCGAGCCGTTGTTATTGACGACGAAGACGACGTTGATGCGGTGGCGCGCCGCGGTCTCCAGCTCCGGCAGGTGATAGTACGCGCCGCCGTCACCGGTGAAGCACACCACGGGCCGGTCGGGCAGCGCGCACTTCACGCCCATCGCTCCCGGAAGTCCCCACCCGAGCGAGCCCTCGCAGCGGATGTAGCGCTGCCCGGGCCGGGTGATCTCGACCAACTGCCCGCTCCACATGCCGGCATGTCCCGTGTCGGACACGACGACGCCGTTCGCGGGCAGCGCCTGCGCGAGCTCGCGGCAGAGGCGCTCCGGGCGCAGCGGCACGGCGTCGGAGGCGAGCATCGGCTCCGCCTTGGCGCGCCAGTCGGAGACGAGCTCCTGCACGCGCCCGGTCCAGGACCGCGCGCTCTCGGGCGCCCTGCGGGTCGCGGCGTCGCACATCTGTCGCAGCGTCACTTTCGCATCGCCCAGCAGCGGCACTGTGTTCGGGTAATTGCGGCCCAGCTGCTCTGCGTCGATATCGAGCTGGATCACGGGCGTGCCGATCGCCGGAATGCGCCAGCCCGCGGTTATCTGCCCACCCGCGTGAGTGCCGACGAAGAAGACCAGGTCGGCCTCCGACACCACGCGGTTCGTGCATGCGCGCGAATAGGTCCCGACGACACCCACCGACAGCGGGTGGTTGTCGAGGATGGCGCCCTTGGCGGTGAGCGAGGTGGCGACGGGCAGCTGGAGCTTCTCGGCCAGCTCGACGAGCTCGGCCTGCGCCTGGGAGAAAACCACGCCGCCGCCGGCGACGATGACGGGCTTCTGTGCCTTGGCGAGCAGCGCCACCGCGTCGCGCACGCGCTGCGGTTCCGGCCCCGGACGGAACGCCGGCACGCGTGCGAACTGCTCCTCGACGAATGGGTGCAGGTCCGCCTCCCCTTCCACGCCCTGGCCATGGGATCCACGCAGCCGCAGGTGAACGGGCCCCGGCGCGCCCGAAGTTGCAGTGCGGAACAGGTGCCGCATCAAGTCCGGAAAGCGCGCGAGGTCGTCGAGCTGGAGGTTCAACTTCGTCACCGAGTCGAACTGGGTGAGGTCCTCCACTTCCTGGTAGGCGTGCCGGTAGCGCCCAGCGGTGGCGGGGCCGCCGGTCAAGGCGATCATCGGCGATCCGGCCATGTAGCCGTCGCGCAGGCCGGCGGCGAGGTTCGACGCCCCGATCTGCTGTGCGAGGCAGATTCCCGGCCGGCCGCTTGCGCGCGCGTAGCCGTCGGCCATGTACGCCGCCGCCTTCTCGCCGTGGGTGAGGATCTTCTGGATTCCCAGGCTGTCCATGTCGGCCAGCGCGTCCATCAGGATCGTCGGCACGAAGAACACGTGCGTCACCCCGTAGCCCTTCAGCATCTCCGCGAACAGCCGCGATCCGGTCATCCTGGGCATGAACCCGTTCCTTGCGGAAAAGGTGTCAGGAACCTTTTCCGTTAGCATGATTGGAAAAGGTTCCTGACACCTTTTCCCTTGAATGACGCTAGCGCCTGAAACCGCGGCGCCCGATGTCCTTCGCCCGGTACAGGCCGCCGTCGCCGGCGGTCAGGTAGAGGCTCGCCAGATCCGTGTCGCCGAACGCGCAGCGCATCGGCAGATCCGCGGGCGCAGGATGCGCCTCCAGCACGGTGCCTGAAGCCGAGATCAGGTAGACCATCGGCCCGAGCCCGCCCTTCTTCCACCCTGCGCACGCGACGATATTGCCGACGCGATCAAAGCACATGCCTTCGATCCCGCGCTCCGCGGGCGCGAACTCGATGAGCACCCTGCACGGACCGAGGCCACCCTCCCCTTTCACCGGGTAGGCGAGCAACCGGCATTGATCGCCGCGCTCCGCATCGCCGTCCGCCACGTAGAGCGTCTTCTCGTCCGCCGACAGCAGCGCCGAGCGCGGCCCCCGCGTGTCGCGCGTCATGCGCTTGAGCGTCCAGCCGCGGCGCCGCTCGTGCTCGAGCCGCAGCACCGATGCATGATCGAGGAACGGATAAACCGGCGGGCCGTAAGGCGGCGTGCCGTTCCACGCATCCGAGATCCACACCCGCCCGCGGCTATCCACAATGACGTCGGTCGGCTGGTTGTGATGTCTTCCCCCCAGCAGGTCGCAGGTCGGCGCCGTCGAGCCGTCCTTCATGAACTGGATGACGCGCCGGCCGCCCTCCTGCGCGCCGAAAACGCTGCCATCCGCGGCAACGGCGATGCCGTTCGTGCGCCCGGTGGCCTTGCGGAAGACGTCCGCCATGCCGGTCGCCGGGTCGAAGCGCAGGATGCGCTCCTCCTGCACGGCGCTGAAGAGCATCGCGGTCCCGTCCCAGGCAAGGCCTCCGGTCCTCCCCTTGTACGGGCCGGCGATCAGGTGGAATTTCCACTCCATCCCGAATCCCTCAGCGGGAAGGCACGCCGGCGATACTGAGCCGGGTGCGCACGACGGAGCCGATCATCGTGATGTAGAGCGAGCGCCAGTCATCGTCGCCCCACGCGATGTTGGTCGGGTGGTGGCCCGGCGTCTTGATCCGGGCGAGCACTCTCCCGGCGGGGCTGTGCACGTAAATGCCGCCCGGGCCCGTGCAATACACGTTGCCCTCGACATCGCACTTCATGCCATCGGGGACCCCGCGCTCCGGGCTCAGGTAGCGGCAAAAGATCCGCGCCGGGCCCAGCGTGCCGCCGGGCTTCACGTCATAGACGCGGATCAGCCGCTCGCGGCTGCAGTTCACGTAAAGGAGCTTCTCGTCCGGCGAAAAGCACAGTCCGTTGGGATAGACGTTGTCCTCGGCGACGAGCGTCATCGCCTGGCCGTCGGGCGAGATGCGGAAGACACCTTGGACGTCGAGATACTTCTGCAGGTCGTCGACCACCATGCCGACGTTGAGCAGCCCGCCCGGCGGATCGGTGAACCAGACCGAGCCGTCGGATTTCACGACGATGTCGTTGGGGCTGTTGAGCTTCTTGCCCTCCCAGCGGGAGGCGAGTGTCGTGCGCGAGCCGTTCTTCTCAAAGCGAAATACAGTCCGTCCACCCCATCCCGCGACTACCAGCCGGTTCTCGCGGTCGAGCGCAAGACCGTTCGCCTTCGCGGAAGGCCGGAGCACGCGCTTGAGTCCCACGCGCGGCCGCCACTTCCAGATGGTGTCGCCGATGATGTCAGTAAAGAAAAACTGCCGGTTGGCCGCGTCCCACACCGGCCCTTCGCCGAAGACGATGTTGCGGGCGATGATGTCGAGCGCCAGGTCCTTGCCGACAATCCGCTCCGCCCCCGGCGCCAGCATGTCCACTTCGATCTTCAGCGAAGCCAGCGGCGCGTGCATCATCGGTCATTGCTTCCGGCAGGTTAGAGTTGCCCCAGCATCTTCTCGGCCGAGCTGACCTCGAACTGGCCCGGCTTCTCGAGGTTGAAGACCTTCACCACGCCATTGTCCACCAGCATCGAGTAGCGCTGGGAGCGCACGCCGAAGCCGCGCTCCGTCAGGTCCTGGTCGAGGCCCATCGCTTTCGTCAGCGCCGCGCTGCCGTCGCCCAGCATGCGCACCTTGTTGCCCACTTTCTGGTCCTTGCCCCACGCGGCCATCACCATGGCGTCGTTCACCGACAGGCACCAGATCTCGTCCACCTTCCTGGCCTTGAGCTGGTCGGCCATTTCGACGTATCCGGGCAGGTGCTTGCCCGAGCAGGTGCGAGTGAACGCCCCCGGCAGCCCGAAGATCACGATGCGCTTGCCGCGGGTCAGGTCCGACACCTTGTAGGCTTCCGGGCCCGTGGGGCAGCCCTGGGTGTATTCGACCGTCAGTTCGTTGAGCGTGGCTTCGGGAAGCCGGTCTCCCACCTTGATCATGGCGTTCTCCTTGCGGATCGTTCGACGTTACGGGGGAAGTCATAGTATATCCCTGCGGGTCCGGCGGTCCCTTTACACGATGCGGAATCGCGCCAACTCACCGCAGAGGGGCCGGTAGAATCCGTACCGGCCACCTCGCCAGGAGTCGAACCACGATGCCAGACCTCATGAAGCAATCGCCCTACGGGACTTTCCTCGAGCACTGCAAGAAAGGCGAGCTCGCCTACCAGGTCTCGACAAGCGACGGCAAGGCCGTCTTCTACCCGCGGGTGGCCGCGCCGGGAAGCGGCAGCACCGAGCTCGAATGGCGGGTTTCGAAGGGCCTCGGCACCGTCTATTCGACGACCGTGGTGTATTACAAGGACGAGAAGCCGCTCAACGTCGCGCTGATCGATCTCGACGAGGGCTTCCGCATGATGAGCCGCGTGGAGGACATCGATGCGCTCGATGTAAAGATCGGCATGCGCGTCAAGGTGCGCATCCATCCCGGCGACGAGAAGCAGCCGCCCTATCCCGTCTTTACACCAGTGGGAGGTGGCAAATGAGGTGCTCGGATAAGTCGCGCCACCCCGCCCATCCCGCCGCGCTGCATCGCGTCGGGCGTTCGCCGGCTCGGAGACATGCTCCTCGAATTCCCGGCTCACCCTCGGAAAGGAGGGGATGACGATGAGTCTCAAGCGAGGCAGCGTCGCCGTCGTCGGCGCCGCGGAGTCCGATCTGGGGCAGGTCGCGCCCCACACCAGCCCGGTCGATCTCATGGCCCAGGCGACCCTGCGCGCGCTGGATGATTGCGGGCTGAAGCTCTCGGACATCGACGGCGTATTCTCGGCCGCGACCCAGGTGCGCACCGCACCGATGACGCTCGCGGAGTACCTGCGCATCAAGCCCCGCTATTTCGACGGGACGGCCATTGGGGGCTCCTCTTTCATGTCGCACGTCGCGCATGCGCAAGCCGCAATCGAGCACGGCCTGTGCGACGTCGCGCTCATCGCCTATGGCAGCACCCAGCGCTCGGTCTCGCGCGCGGCAGCATCGCCTCGCGAGTTCAATCCCTACGAATCGCCCTACCGGCCGTTCATGCCGTCGTCGGCCTACGCCATGGCAGCGGCGCGCCACATGCACCAGTACGGCACGACGCGCGAGCAGCTCGCGGAGGTCGCGGTGGCCGCCCGCAATTGGGCGCTCCTCAATCCGAAGGCCTGGGAAAAGGAGCCGCTCACGGTCGAGCAGGTGCTGAAATCGCGCATGGTGAGCTACCCCTTCACGGTGCGCGACTGCTGCCTGGTGGTGGACGGCGGAGGCGCGATCATCCTCACTTCCGCGGCGCGCGCGAAGTCGCTGACGAAGAAGCCGGCCTACGTGCTGGGCGTCGGCGAAGCGCTCTCGCACGCCAACATCTCCAGCATGCCGGACCTCACCGTTACCGCTGCGAGCGAGTCGGGCCCGAAGGCCTTTGGCATGGCAAAGCTGAAGCCCTCGGACGTGGACATGCTCTCGCTCTATGACGCATTCACCATCACGCCGATCCTGTTCCTCGAGGATCTCGGCTTCTGCCGCAAGGGCGAAGGCGGGCGGTTTGTTTCGAACGGCGCGATCGCCCCGGGCGGCAAGCTCCCGGTCAACACCAGCGGCGGCGGGCTCTCCTACTGCCACCCGGGCATGTACGGCCTGCTGGTGATGATCGAGGCGATCCGCCAGGTGCGCGGCGAGTGCGACAAGCGGCAGGTGAAGGACTGCGAAGTGGCATTGGCGCACGGAAACGGCGGCGTTCTTTCCAGTCAATGCACGGTCATCTTCGGCGGCCCGTCGACGGTCTGATGGCGATCAACTACGAAAAGCTCCTCAACTGGGACATCCCCGAGGTCACGCAGCAGCTCACGCGGCGCGACACCATACTCTACGCGCTCGGCGTCGGGCTCGGCGCCGATCCCTGCGACGCGGGCCAGCTCAAGTTCGTGTACGAGGAAGGTCTCCAGGCGCTGCCTACCATGGCAATCATCCTCGGCTATCCCGGCCCCTGGCACGCGCATCCCGACACCGGCATCACACGCAGCCACGTCGTGCACGGCGAGCAGGGCTTCCGCATCGTGAGAGCGCTCCCGGTAGAAGGTGCTATCGCCGGCAAAACGCGGGTGACCGGCGTCATGGACAAAGGCAAGGACAAGGGCGCCCTGGTCATGACCGAGTGCACGGTGCGCGACAAGGCGAGCGGCAACGTGCTGTGCACGCTCGCGTCCACGACGTTCTGCCGCGCCGATGGCGGCTTCGGCGGCCCCGACGGTCCCGTAAAGGCGCCCCATCCGCTGCCCGGGACGGCCCCGCAGCAGGTATGCGACCTGCCGACCTTGCCGCAGGCCGCGCTGATCTTCCGCCTCTCCGGTGATTACAATCCGCTGCATGCGGATCCCGCGTACGCGGTCAAGGCGGGATTCAGGATGCCGATCCTGCACGGGCGCTGCACCTTTAGCATCGCCGGGCATGCGATCCTGAGAACGCTCTGCGGCTACGATCCATCGCGCTTCGTCGCGATGGAGGGACGGTTCTCTTCCCCGGTCTACCCGGGCGAGACCGTCCGCACCGAGATGTGGCGCGAGGGCAGCATCGTGTCGTTTCGCTCCACCGTTCCCGCGCGCGGCGTGACGGTGCTGAACAACGGCCGCGCTGAAATACGGTGACGAGATGAGGGTGACGAGATAAGGGTGACGAGATAAAGGTGACGGGGATGGCACAAGGCAGACTGGTGGAAGGCAAGGTAGTGGTGGTGACCGGCGCGGGGCGCGGCATCGGCGCCGCGATCGCGAAGCTCATGGCGGCGCACGGCGCGAAAGTCGTGGTGAACGACATCGGCGCCTCGCTCGCGGGCGAAGGCGGCGATCGCACGCCGGCCGAGGAAGTCGTCTCTGACATCAAGAAGGCAGGCGGCATGGCCGTGCCCAACTATGACAGCGTCGCCGAGTTCGCCTCTGCCGCGAAGATCGTCCAATGCGCGGTCGACTCCTTCGGGCGCATCGACTGCGTGGTCAATAACGCCGGCATCCTGCGCGACGTCATCTTCCACAAGATGACCGAGGACGACTGGGATTCCGTGATCCAGGTCATGCTGAAAGGCGCCTTCAACACGAGCCGCCACGCCGCGGACCACTTCCGCCGGCAGGAAAGCGGCAGCCTCGTGCACATGACCTCCACATCGGGGCTGATCGGCGCCCTGGGCCAGGTCAACTACGGCGCCGCCAAGCTCGGCATCGTCGCGCTGTCGAAGAACATCGCGGTGGACATGCAGCGCTACAACGTGCGCTCCAACTGCATCGCGCCGACCGCGTGGACGCGCATGACCGCCTCGATCCCGCCCAAGGATCCGGCGGCGAAGAAGCGCGTCGAACAGCGCATGCAGGTTTCCGCGGAGTACAACGCGCCGCTCGCGGTGTTTCTCGCGAGCGACGCGGCGAAGGACGTGACCGGCCAGGTGTTCTCGGTGCGCAAGAACGAGATCTTCCTCATGAGCCAGTCGCGCCCGCTGCGCGGCATCCACCGCGCGGAAGGCTGGACGCCGGAGACCTGCGCCGAGCACATGCTGCCGGCGATGAGAAGCTGGTTTTTCCCGCTCGACCGCACGGCCGACGTGTTTCCCTGGGATTCCATCTAGCATTGAGCACGCCCGGCGGCGGCGCCCGCAGCGACACGGCATGGCTCTTCGAGCTGTGCGTGGCGCGCGTGGGCTTCGCCATGATGTTCACCGCCTACTCCGGGGTGCTGCCGCTGCTCCGGGCGGACTGGAACATGAGCGCCGGCGAGGCCGGGCTCGTCCAGTCGGCGTGGCACGTGGGCTACCTCGTCTCGCTCTTTGCCGTGGGCTTTCTCTCCGACCGTTTCGGAGCGCGGCGCACCTTTCTCGCCGGCAACCTCCTCGCGGCGGCGGCGGCGATGCTGTTTGCGCTGTTCACCGACGGCTTTCTTTCGGGGCTGCTGCTGCACGGGCTGCTGGGGCTGTGCTCCGGCAGCTCCTACACACCCGGGTTGACGCTCGTCTCGGAGCGCTTCAGCTCGCAGGTCCGCGGCCGCGCGATGGGCTTCTACCTCGCCGCGGCGTCCCTCGGCTACGCATTCGCCCTGGTTCTCGGCGGCGCGCTCGTCGCGACGATCGGCTGGCGCGGCGTCTTCATCGCCACCGCCTGCGGCCCGCTCTTCGCGGCCGGGCTCGCCTTCCATGCCCTGCGCCACACGCCCAACCTGGTGCATCCGGCGCCGGCGGAGACGGGGATCTTGACTTCTCTCCTCGAAGTCTGGCGCAACCGTGCGGCGATGCGGATGACCTGGGCGTACGTGTTCCACAGCTGGGAGCTGCTCGGCCTGTGGGCGTGGCTGCCCGCGTTTCTCGCCATCTCCGCGGCCGCCGGCGGCGACGTGACCGCGCAGGCGGTGGGTCTCGGCGCGCTGCTTTCCGCGATCACCTACCTCTCGAGCATGGCCGGCAGCATCGCGGGCGGCTCGCTCTCCGACCGCTTCGGCCGCACCGCCGTGATCCTCGCGATGTCGTGCGCCAGCCTCGCGTGCTCCTTCACATTCGGCTGGATGCTGTCCTGGCCCCTGTGGCTGCTGCTGATCGTGGCGGTGATCTACAACGTGACCGCCATCGGCGACTCCTCGGTGTACTCGACCGCCATCACCGAGCTCGTGCCGCCGCGGTACATCGGCGCCGCCTATTCGATCCGCTCGGTGCTCGGCTTCGGCGCCGGCGCGATCAGCCCGTGGACGTTCGGGCTCGTATTCGACTGGGCACGCGGCGCTCCGCTGCAGTCCGAGGCATGGGCGTGGGGCCTTGCGTGGACCTCGCTCGGCGTCGGCGCCCTGCTCGGCCCGCTGGTGACGCTGCGGCTGCGGCGCATGCCGGAAGCCAGGCACATGGCGGGCGGGCGGCGCTGAGAGACTTGCGCGCGGTCATCCACATCGTGGAGCCGGCGCCGCGCCGGACCACCGTCAACGGTAGAATCTGGTCATGAACGTGCGGCTCGAGAAGGACGGCGCGCTCGCCCTCCTCACCCTGGACCGGCCGGATCGCCTTAACGCGATGGCCGATCCGATGTGGGACGCGTTGCACGGGCATCTCGCTACGATCGCCGCCGATGACGCGATTCGCGCCGTGATCCTGACCGGCGCGGGTCGCGCCTTCTGCTCGGGCGGCGACGTCACGGGCATGGCGAAATCCGACATCGTCTCCGGGCGCGCGCGCTCCCAGAAGCGCCACCGCACGGTGCTTGCGCTCTACAACCTCGAGAAGCCGGTGATTGCCGCGGTGCGCGGTCCCGTCTACGGCATCGGCAATGCCCTCGCCCTCGCCTGCGACATCGTCATCGCCTCGGACACCGCGAAGTTCTCGATGGCGTTCAAGAAGGTGGGTATCGTCCCCGACGGCGGCGCGGTTTTCTTCTTGACGCAGCACCTCGGCCTCGCGCGCGCAAAGGAGCTCGTCTATACGGCGCGCGCCGTCCCGGCCAGCGAGGCGCTTGCATTGGGTCTCGTCGCGCGCGTCGTCCCGGATGACAGGCTCGAAACCGAAGCGCGCGCGCTCGCCACCGAGCTGGCCGAGTCCGCCACCTACGCGCTTGCGCTCGCAAAGAAGATGTTCCACTCGATGTACGTGCCGACCCTGGAGCAGCTGATGGAGCTCGAGACGCTCGCCACGGGCGCGGCGCGCCTGACGCACGACCACAAGGAAGGGGTCGATGCGTTCAAGGAAAAGAGATCCCCCAGGTTCCTAGGGAAGTGACGGGATGAAACTGCACTGGTCGCCGCGCTCGCCGTTCGTGCGCAAGGTCATGATCTTCGCGCACGAGGTCGGCCTCGCCGGACGCATCGAGCCGGTCCGCACCGTGGTCGGAATGTCGCAGGCGAATCGCGATCTGCTGAAGGTCAATCCCATCGGCAAGATTCCGACCCTCGTCACCGACGAGGGGGAGGCTCTGTACGACTCGACCGTGATCTGCGAGTACCTCGACAGCCTGCACGCCGGGCCAAAGTACTTCCCGCTGGCGCCCCGGGAGCGCTGGCGCGCGCTGCGCTGGCACGCGCTCGGCGACAACATGCTCGACAACCTCATCCTCTGGCGCAACGAGTCCCTGCGCACCAGGGTCCAGCAATCCCCCGAGATGCTCGCCGCGCTCGAAGCAAAGATCCGGTCGAGCCTCGCTTTCCTCGACGCCGAGGCCGCGGCGCTCGGAAGCGCGCCGATCGGCATCGGCCACGTCGGCATCGCGACCGCGCTCGGCTACCTGGATTTCCGCTTCCCCGGGCTGGCCTGGCGCGACGGACACCGCGGGATCGCGGCGTGGTACGAGACGTTTTCGCAACGGCCGTCCATCCGCAACACCCAGCTCGTCGACGACGGCAAGTAAGGGTAGAGCGCCCAGCTCATGCCGGCGCAATCGTCAACCGTCGCGCGCAGCATCCTCAAGCGGGGCGACGTCCGCATCGAGGTCCTGGCGCAGGGATCGGGCCCACCGGTGGTGATGATTCCCTCCCTCGGGCGCCCGGCGGAAGACTTCGACGACCTGGCGCGGCGCCTCGCGCAGGCCGGCTACCGCGCATTGCGCCCGCAGCCCCGCGGCATCGGCGGCAGCACGGGGCCGATGCAGGGCATCACGCTTCATGACTTCGCGCGCGACGTCGCGGCGGTCATCGAAAGCAATGGCAGCGGGCCCGCAGTCGTGGCCGGCCACGCGTTCGGCAACTTCGTCGCGCGCACGACCGCGGCCGATTTCCCCCGGCTGGCAAGAGCCGTCGTGCTGCTCGGCGCGACCCACGTGTGGCCGGTGCCGCCCGATGTGCGCGCCTCGATCAACAAGAGCCACGACATGCGGCTGCCCGAGGCCGAGCGCATCCGCTGCATGCAGCACGCGTTCTTCGCGCCGGGAAACGATCCGCGCGTCTGGCTCGACGGCTGGCACGAAGCGGTCATGCACGCCGAGCGCGCCGCGACGGAAGCGACGCCGCGGGAGGAATGGTGGCATGCCGGCACGGCGCCCATACTGGACGTTCAGCCGGCTCACGACGTCATGACGCCGCCGGAAACGCGGAACCGCTACCGCGACGAGTTCGGCGCCGGGCGGGTGACCATGACCCTGATCCCGGGCGCAGGACACGCCCTTCTCCCCGAGCAGCCGGAGGCGGTGGCCCAGGCGGTGCTTGAGTACCTCAAGCACCTTGGCCACCGATAGCGGGCAGGAACGCCGATGCCTGATCAAGCCACCGCCAGGCCCCGGACGGACCTGTCGCGCTTCCTCAATCCGCGCGGCATCGCGGTGGTCGGCGTGTCGAAGGATCCCGGCCGCATCGGCGGGCAGGCGCTTAGGCTGCTCACGGATTTCGGCTTCCCGGGGAAGATCTATCCCGTCAATCCGAAATACGGCGATATCAAGGGACTCGCCTGCTACCCCGATCTCGCCGCCGTGCCGCAGCCGTGCGATGTGGCGCTCATTGCGCTGTCCGCGCCGAACGTGGCCGGCTCGATCGAGCAGTGCGGGCGCGCGGGCATCCCGTTCGCGCTGGTGCTGTCGAGCGGCTTTGCCGAGGTGGGCGAAGCGGGACGATCGCTCCAGGACCAGCTCGTCGCAGCCGCGCGCGCAGCGGGCGTGCGCGTGGTCGGGCCCAATTGCCTTGGATTGCTCAATCTGCGGGACAACGCCCGCATCGGCTTCGGGGGCACCGCGCAGCTGAAGACCCTGAAGCCCGGACCGATGGCGATGGTTACGCAAAGCGGCGGATTCGGCTTCGGCGTCATGGCGGCAGCGGCCCACTACGGCGTGGGCTGCAGCTACGCCATCTCCTCCGGCAACGAGGCCGATCTCACCCTCCTCGACTGGGTTGCCGATCTGATCGAGCGCCCCGAGGTGGAGGTCATCGTGGCCTTCATGGAGGGCGTCGAGGACGGCCGGCGCCTCATCGAGCTCGGCCGCCGCGCGCTCGAGCTCGGCAAGCCGATCCTGGCGTGGAAGGTCGGCAACACCGACATCGGCGCCCGCGCGGCGACCTCGCACTCGGCGCGGATGACCGCCGGCTACGCGCTCTACCGCGCGGCATTCCGGCGCGGCGGCCTGATCGAGATCCGCGACGTGGACGATCTCATCGACGTCGCGAAGGCATTCGCGATGCGCAAGCTCCCCCGCGGCAATCGCGTCGGCGTGCTGACGCTCTCCGGCGGCGCCGGCGTGCTGCTCGCCGACCGCTGCGTGGAGGAAGGGCTGCAGTTGCCTCAATTGACCGAGGCAACCACCCGCAAGCTGCGCGAGACGCTGGTGGAGTTTGCCTCGGTCGGCAACCCCGTGGATGCAACGGCGCACGGCTATAACGACAACTTCACCTCCTACCGCACGGCAATCGCGCTCGTGCTCGCCGATTCCAACGTCGATCAGGTGGTCGCGCGCGTGCCGCGCGGGCGCGCGGCCGGGCCGTGGTCGCGGGACTTGGTCGAACAGCTGCGCAGCACGGACAAGCCGGTCATCCTCAACTGGCCGACTTCGCCAGACGACAACGGCGAGGTCCTCTCCTGGCTCGAGGAGAACAACGTGCCGTGCATACTCGGCGCGGGCCGGGCGGTGCACGCGCTCGCCGCGCTCACCGACTTCGCGAGAAAGCGCGACCAGCACCTGGGGGAAAGCAAGCATCCCTTCCAGCGCGTCGCCGCGCGGCAGCCGCTCGATCTCCCGGCAGGGCGTGGAATGCTCGGCGAGCACCGCTCCAAGCAGGCGCTTCAGCGCTACGGCATTCCCGTGGTCAGGGAAGAATTGCTTGCGCCAGCGGCAATCGAGGCGTTGACGGCCTCACCCGTCCCCTTCCCTGTCGCGGTGAAGATCGAATCGCCCGATGTTCCGCACAAGACCGAAGCGGGCGCCGTCCGGCTCGGCGTGCAGGACCTCGCGGGCCTCAAGCAGGCAGCGCGCGAGGTCATGGCTGCGGCGAGGAAACATCATCCGGACGCGCGCATCGAGGGCGTCCTGGTCCAGGAAATGGCCGCCGGGCTGGAGGTGATTGTCGGCGCGGTCAACGACGCGACCTTCGGGCCGACCGTCGCCTTCGGGCTCGGCGGCATCTTCACCGAGCTGCTGCACGACGTGACCCACGGCTTCGCGCCCTTCGATGCCGGGACGGCGCGCACGCTGATCGGCGAGGTGAAGGGCGCGGCGCTCCTCAACGGCTATCGCGGGCGCCCCGCGCTCGACGTCGCGGCGCTGGCCGACGCGCTCGCCCGCCTGTCGCTGCTTATTGCTGACCACGCCGACCGCATCGCGGAGATCGACGTGAATCCCCTCTTCGTGCGCGAGCAGGGCGTTGTCGCGGCCGACGCGCTGATCGTATTGAAATAAGTTCAACCGCCAGTATTACGAAGGACTATCAATACCATGCCCCGATCACGAGTCACGAGAAACGAATTACCGTTCCGGCTGGCGATCCTGGTCTCGCTCGCCATGGCGCCGTGCCCTGCCCATGCCCAGACGTTTCCAGCCAAGCCGGTGCGGATCGTCGTACCGTTCCCGGCGGGCGGGCCGACCGACATCGTCACGCGCTCCATGGCGCAGAAGATGACCGAATCCCTGGGCCAGACCGTGGTGGTCGAGAACCGGGCCGGCGCCGGCGGCGTCCTCGGAACCGAGTTCGTGGCACGGTCCCCCGCAGACGGCCACACGCTGCTGATGGGGACGATCGGCGGGCTCGCGGTGTCCATGAGCCTGCTGCCGACGCGCGGCTACGACACGCTGCGCGATTTCGCGCCGATCACCCAGGCGGTGCACGTCACCAACTTCCTGGTGATCCATCCCTCCGTGCCCGCGCGCAACGTCAAGGAGCTGCTTGCGCTCGCGCGCGCCCGCCCGGGCAAGCTCAATTACGCCTCGTCGGGCAACGGCACCGTGACGCACCTCGCGGGCGAACTCCTGAAGCACCTGGGCCGCGTGGATATCGTGCACGTGCCGTACAAGGGGGGCGCGCCGGCGCTGACTGCGCTGGTGAGCGGCGAGACCGACATGAGCTTCGAGAACGCCCTTCTCATCGTTCCCCAGATCAAGGCGGGCAAGGTCAGGGCCCTGGCGGTCACCGGCGCAAAGCGCTCGCCGCTGCTACCGGAGCTTCCCACCATCGGCGAGACGCTGCCGGGCTATGGCGCGAGCGGATGGTACGGGCTGGTCGCGCCGGCGGCGACGCCGAAGGATGCGCTGGCAAGGCTCAATGCAGCGGCCGTTCAGGCGCTGCGCGCGCCCGACGTCGCCTCGCGCCTGTCCGCGCAGGGCGCCGAGCCGGTCGGCAGCACGCCCGCGGAGTTTGCGGCGTTCGTGCGCTCTGAGATCGACAAGTGGGCGAACCTGGTCAGGGTCGCCAACATGAAGCCAGAATAAGAAAGTCACGAGGTAATGGTGACGAGATACAGGTGACGAGATGCGGGTGACGGGACTGCAACGCCTGGCGCTTATCGTCACCCTTAATCGTCACCCTTAATCGTCACCTTCATCTCGTCACGGGCCGAAGGCCCAAGGGTGAAGGGCGTAGAGGCCGACGGCCGCCGCCGCGCCGACCGCGAACGAGATCCAGGGCAGCTCGCGCCAGATGAGGCGATTGCGGCCGGCGAGCATCGCGCCGAACGGCCAGTACGAGGTCTCGGCGAAGAACTGACCCAGCCGCGCCTTCTCGGTCGCGCGCTTGCGCGCATCCTGGTGCGCGGCGCCCGCCAGGCTGAAGACGAGCAGGCCGCCGAAGAAAACGACGTCAGCCAGGAAGCCGTTCAACAGCAGGTGGGAGAGCGCCCACAGCGCGATCCCCATGAAGAGCGGATGCCGCGTAATGCGTGTCAGTCCGCGCGCGCCCCACGACCGCTTGATGCCCACGAGCGCCGGGCTCGGGTGGAACACGCCCCCTGCGATCAGGGCGAAAGCGACCACCGCGAGCGCCATGGCGAGTGGCCGCACCCCCGGAGTCGCGGCGAGGTCCCACACCACTGCGCCTGCATGGCGATTTCCGAAATACACCCACGCCAGCGGAATGAAGGTCGAGAACGCGACGAGGGAATAGAGCCGGACGAAGGTCGTCTCCCCGAGCCGGGCAACGAGCTTGCTTCGGACCGGCACGGAGGACAGCACCACGTGCGTGCCGGCGAACATGATCCACCAGAACGCGACCCAGAGCGCTGCGCTCACTTGTCGCTGGTCACGTTTCTCGGCAGCACGCGGCGGATATCGCGCGCCATCTTCACCGCGGTCTCGACGCCGCGGTAGTAGCCCGGGATGTAGGACGTCTCCTTGTAGCCGCGCATGCGATAGAAGGTGCGCGCGGCGAAGTTGTTGGAGCGCAGCTCGAGGTTGATGGTGGCGATGCCGGCAGTCAGCGCCGCCTCCTCCAGCCACGCCATCATCTGGGAGCCGATGCCGCAGCGCTGGTGCGAGGGCTTCACCGCGAGCAGCGACAAGTGCGCCGCGGCATCGCCGAAGTCCATGATCGCGAACCCGACGAGGTGCTGCTTGACTTCCGCCGCCAGCACGTTCGTGTCGCGCGCGCGGATCGCCTTCGCCACGCGCTCCGGCGGCCAGGTCCAGCCGCGCAGCCCGACCTCGATCAGGTAGCGCGACATCACGGCGATTTCGTAGGCGTCTGCGGGGGTGGCGAGTCGGATTCTCGGGGAGGGCATAGCCGCAACTATACCCAATTTTCAAAAAACACGGGCGGCGCATCGCGCCGCCCTGCGGATCACCTGTCGCTGCCGATTAACGGTGGCCAGTCCCGGTTCACGCCTTCCCGGTCTTGGGTATGAACTTGAGCGCGACCCCGTTGTTGCACCAGCGCTGGCCGGTCGGCTGCGGGCCGTCGTCGAAGACGTGGCCGTGATGGCCGCCGCAGCGCTTGCAGTGGTACTCGGTGCGCGGCAGGAACAGGTGGTAGTCGGTCTTGGTCTCGAACACCCCCGGTATGGTCGTGAAGAAGCTCGGCCAGCCGGTGCCGCTCTCGTATTTCATCGCCGAGGTGAACAGCGGCAGGTCGCAGCCCGCGCAGGCGAACACGCCCTCGCGCTTCTCGCCGTTGAGCGGGCTGGTGCCCGCACGCTCGGTGCCTTCCTCGCGCAGCACCGAATAGGCTGCGGGCGCCAGGCGCTTGCGCCATTCGTCCTTCGAGAGTTTCAGCGGCTCCGTGGGAAGCGGAGCCTTGTAGCCTTCCGCCATGTAAATCCTCCAGTTCTTCTGCAGCTCGGCAATGCCCTTCATGTCCTTCACCCGGGGCTGGGCGGCCCCGCTCCGTCCCGCCAGCGTGCTCCACAAGCCGGCGGCCAGCAAGCCCAGCAGCCATTCCCTGCGCGTCATGTACTCACCTCGTTCAGTGTTCCGGACTCCCGCATATACGTGCCGCCGGCGGCGGCGGATGCGGCGGCGGGCACGCTATTCCGCCTTGATCCCCGCCGCCTTCACGACCTTGCCCCATTTTGCCATCTCGGACAGGATGAACTTCGCGAACTGCGCCGTGCTCATGTCGGCGGGCTCGGCGCCTTCCGTCACGAACCACTTCTGCATCTCCGGAAGCTTGAGGATGGCCGCGACCTCGCCGTGCAGCCGCTTGACGACGCCGGGTGGCGCGCCGGCCGGCGCGATGATGCCCCACCAGTTGCTCGCCGCATAGCCCGGCACGCCCGATTCGGCGATCGTGGGCGTATCCGGCAGCGTCGCAAGGCGCTTCGTGCTGCCGACGCCCAGCACCTTCAGCCGGCCGGAGCGGATGTGCGGCATGCCCTGGACGATCGTGCCCATGGTGTACTGCGTCCGGCCCGACATGACCTCGAGCATCGCCGGCCCGCCGCCCTTGAACGGAACGTGCACGACGTTGATGTCCGCCATGATCCGGAAGAGCTCGCAGCTCAGGTGCGTGAAGCTGCCGATCCCCGCGGAGGCATAGAACACCTGGCCGGGCTTCGCTTTCGCCATCGCGATGAGCTCGCTCGCCGATTTGACCGGCACTCCCGGGTTGACCAGGAGCGAGGTCGGCCCGGTGCCGAGCAGCGTGACGGGGGTGATCGCCTTGACCGGGTCGTAGGGCAGCTTGTAGACGAGCGGGTTGTAGGCGTAGGCGGCGGAGATGATGAGCAGGGTATGGCCGTCCGGCTGCGCGCGAACCGCGATCTCCGTTCCGATGGTGCCCGCCGCGCCCGGGCGGTTGTCCACCACCACGGTCTTGCCGAGCCGGTCGGTCAGGTGCGCCCCGACCAGTCGCGCCACGATGTCGTTGCTGCCGCCCGGCGGGAAGGGAACGATCAGCCGGATCGGGCGCGCCGGCCAGGCATCGGCCGCAAGCGCCAGAGCGCCCGGCGCGCCGAGCGCCGCCAGCACCGATGCAACGAGGAGACAACGCACACTGGTCCTCATGGGTCCACCTCCTGCCCGGGATGTTAACGCGCGGCAGAACGCTTGGAAAGAAACGCCGACAGCTGCCGCAGCTTCCGCGCGAGCAGCGGTACCAGCACGAACCACTGCGCGTAGCCGAGCACCGTGAGCGCGGTCCAGAGATAGAGTCCCTCCGCCAGGACGCTCGGCACGAAACCGAGCTCCAGGTAGAGGCGCAGGCGCAGCTCGATGCCCGCCATCACGCCCACGTGCCCGAGCGGAAGGGCGAGCCAGTAGAGCGGCGTAAGGCCAACCAGCGCGGAGCGGCTGCTCCCGGTGATGTCCGGCCTCAGGAGGGTCACCGTGAGCATCACCGCCGACGCGAGCAGCCAGGCGGCTGCCGTGAGCCGCGTCACGGGGTGGCGCGGGATGAGCGTCATCCCCCGCCGTGCTCCTTCCGCAGGATCTTCGCGGCTTCCACCATCGCGCGCATCTTGCCGAAGGCGACCTCCCGCGGCAGGTACTTCATTCCGCAGTCGGGCGCGATGATGACGTCCTCGGGCCTGACGTAGGGCAGCGCGCGCTTCACCCGCGCCACCACTTGCGCGGGCGTCTCCACGCTCATGTCTTTGAGATCGATCGCGCCGACCATGATCTGCTTTCCCGCGAGCTTCGCCAGCACCGAGCAATCGAGCCCGGACTGCGCGGTCTCGATCGAGACCTGCCGGCAGCCGCATCCCGCCAGCTCGGGCAGGAACGAATAGCCGGAGGGTCGCTGGTGGATGATCGCCGCATAGCCGAAGCAGATGTGCACCGCCGTGGTGCCGTGAATGCCCTCCAGCGCGCGGTTGAGCGCCTTCAGTCCGTAGGCGCGCGCCTGCTCGGGGCGGGCCTGCATGTACGGCTCGTCGATCTGGACGATGTCGGCGCCGGCGGCGAAGAGGTCGCGAATCTCCGCGTTTACCGCCTCGGCGTAGTCCATGGCCGCCGCCTCGTCGGTCTTGTAGAAATCGTTCTGGGCCTGCCGCGACATCGTGAACGGCCCCGGCACGGTCATCTTGACCATCCGCCGGGTGTGGCGCTTGAGGAAGTTCAGGTCCTCGACCTCGACCGGGTGCTTCCTGCGGATTCTCCCGACGATGCGCGGCACCGGGTTGGGGTGGCCCGAGCGGTCGAGCGCGGAGCCCGGGTTGTCGAGGTCCACGCCTTCGAGCGCGGTGGCGAAGCGGTTCGAGTAGCTCTCGCGCCGGATCTCGCCGTCGGTGATGATGTCGAGTCCCGCTTCCTCCTGCGCCTGGATCGCCATGATCGTGGCGTCATCCTGCGCGCTCGCGAGATAGGGCTCCGGGATGCGCCACAGTTCCCTGGCGCGCACGCGCGGCGGGAAGCGCCCGGAGAGCTTCTCGCGGTCGATCAGCCACTCGGGCTGGGGGTAGCTGCCGACGAGTGTGGTAGGAAAGAGCATCTAGAACTCGAGGGCATCCCGGATCGAGTCGATGCCGGCCTTCGCGCACACATCATCGCGATCGCCGCCCGGGGCGCCGGAGACGCCGATGCCGCCCACGAGCGCACCGCCGCTCTCGATCATCAGCCCGCCGGCCACCGCGGCGACGCGCGGGCGGTTGCGAATGCCGCTCTGCGGAGAGCCCGGCCGGGTCGCCTTCTCGAGGTCTCCCGTGGACGTGCGGAAGCTCACCGCCGTCCAGGCCTTGTCCACCGCCATTCTCACCGTGTGCGGCCCGGCGAAGCGGTCGCGCAGGACAGCCTGCGTCACGCCGCCCCGGTCCACGACGGCGACCGTGACCTGGAAGCCGTCGCCGCGGCATTTCGCAAGCGCGGCCTGCGCGGCTTTCAGCGCGGTCTCGGGCGTCATCAGCTTTACCGTGTAAGTCGCCTCCTGCCCCTGGGCCACCGCCGCGCCCAGCGCGGCCACCAGGCAAAGCACCCCCAGCGACTGGATTGCAAGCGTTCTCATACCGGTTTCTCCCTATTTTGAACCCCGCGGTCCCACAGCATATACTTTGCCCCAAAAGAAGCAGGCTGACCCACAGCAAGAAA
>DATBMB010000143.1:0-2341 GCA_036555035.1 Burkholderiales bacterium
GCCGAGCGCGCGCGCGCCGACGAGAACGGCGCAACGGGCGCCTCGCGCCGCGGCTGGCGCTGGATGCCCCAAACCGAGACGACCGTGATCATGAGCAGAGACGGGAGGAGCCCCCCGAGGAACATCTCCTCGATGCCGACGCGGGCGACGATCGCGTAGAGGAGCAGCGGCAGTGCCGGCATCAGTATCACGCCGGGCAGCCCCGAGCCGGTAATGAGCGCGAGCGCGTCCTTGGGCCGGTAGCCGGCCGAGGCGAGCAAGGGCATCACGAGACCTCCCAACGCGAGTATCGTCACGCCCGATGCGCCGGTGAACGCCGTGAAGAACGTGCACACGAAAACCGTCACCAGCGCGGCGCCGCCGCGCACGCGCCCGAACAGCGCGTCGAACACTTCCACCAGCCTCGCCGGCGCGCGGCTCTCCGCGAGCAGGTAGCCCGCCAGCGTGAACATCGGAATAGCCGGCAGCGAGGGATTGATTGCGAGGCTGTAATGATTCACGGCGACGGAAGCGGCCGGCACGCCGTCGCCCTGGAGCAGGAACAGCGCGGTACCGCCGATCGCAACGAAGATCGGCATGCCCAGCGCGGTCGCTACGCCGAGCACGATCAGTGCGGGCACCGTGACCGACGCGGCATCGGGTGGCGCGAGCCGCAGCCAGGTGACTAGCGCGGCAGCCAGAACGATTGCCGCGATCCGGCCCGTCAGGCTCGCGGCGCAATGCCGGAAGAATCGCAGCGCGATCAGCGCGAAGCCAATGGCAAGCGGCAGCTGCGCAGCCCAAACCGGGACGGAGTAGACGAGGATCGTGCCCGCTTCGCGCTCCACCCGCAGGAAGTCGATCGACGCGAAGAGGAGCAGCAGCGTGACGGCGGCCCCGACCGCACCGCTCGCGAAGCGCGCGACCGGCGCGGCTGACCCGGTGATGAAGCCGGCGATGGCGAGCGTGAGCAGCCGTCCTTCCCGCGCCGCAACCGCCGCCCCGAGCATCGAGACGGTGAGCGTCAGGTGCTGCACGATCACGCCCACGCCCTCGATGCCGAGGCCAAGCACCGCGCGCATCGCGATCTCCGCGAGCGGCAGCACCACGGACGTGAGAAACAGGACCGTCAGCAGCGCATTCTCGGCCCGGTCGAGCCGACTCGATGCTCCGGGCGCCGCAGGCGCCCCGCCGGGCACGGTGGTCGCCTTGGGGACTGCGACCGCCATCACTTCTTGCCGGCGCGGTACTCGGCGAGCAGGGCATGCACCCGGTCGAACATGTCGGCCGGCACCATCGAGCCGCGCACCCGCGGCCACCCCTGCTCGGCCACCTTGCGCCAGGCGGCCTCGACCTCGGGCGTGAGCGGCAGCACGGTCAACCCGCGCGCCTGCATGGCGCGGATGCATTCGTCGTCCTGCGTCGTGCGGTGCGCCCGCAGCTGCTCCCCGGCCTTCTTCGAGGCGGCGAGCACGGCTTCGCGCGCGGCCGGGGGCAGCGCGTCGAAGGTCTGCTTCCGGATGACGGTTGCTCCGGCGATCGGCACCCAATTGATCGGCAGCATGTACTTGGTCACGCGGTCGATCTGTCCCCACAGGGCCCACATGGGCGCCACGGGGGCGGTTTCGATCATCCCGGATTCCAGCCCGGGGAGGAGATCCGTCACCTGCACGCTGACCGGCGTGTAGCCGAGCGACTTCATGATGTCGATCTGCTTGACGTCGCCGGCCCAGGCGAAGACGCGCGTGCGCTTGTACTCCTCCGGCAGGGTAATGCGCGCCTTGGTGAAGAACTGCACCCAGCCGGCTTCGCCCCAGAACAGCACGATGAAGCCTTTCGCCGCGAGCCGCTCCTCGAGCGTGGAACGCAGTCCGTCACGCACGTAATCGACTTCCTCCCAGTTGCGGAACACCATCGGCATGTACTGGAGCGCCGTCACCGCGGGGTCGATCTCGTTCAGCCCGATGACCGTCAGCATCGAGGCGTCGAGCTGGCCGATGCGCATGCGGCGCACGGTGTCGGGCTCGGTGCCCTGGATGCTGTCCGGGTAGACGATGGCGCGGCCCTGCCCGCCGAGCGCGTTGCGGTAGGCCTCGCCCACGTCCTGCAGCACGCGGTGGTAGAGCGAGTTCTTGGGCGCGATAGTGGCGATCTTGAGCGTCGGGCCGCGCTCCGCCGCCGCGGCGGGTCCGGCGAGGAGCCAAAGCATCACGGCCGCAATCGGGCCGAGCAGTCTCATTGGACGTTGCGGCCTCATCGTGATCCTCCCATGCGTCAATCCACGAACAGCCGGTCTGTCTGCGTCAGCAGCCAGCGCGCCCGGCGCTGCATGATGATGTTCGCGAGCTGCCACTCCGGCTTC
>DATBMB010000145.1:0-4414 GCA_036555035.1 Burkholderiales bacterium
CCGTCAGGATCGCAGCCGGAAGCCCGTCGCCGACCCTGCCTCGGCGTCGCGGCCGGCTCCGCCCAGATACCGCCGGAACCACGTGCGCGCGAGCTGCGCCACTTTCTCGAGCTTGCCGGGTTCCTCGAAGAGGTGGGTCGCGCCGGGCACGATCTCGACCCGGTGCTCGCACTCGAGCGCTTCGGCCGCGCGGCGGTTCATCCCGATGACCGGTCCGTCGAGCCCGCCGACGATGAGCAGCGTGGGCGCGCGCACGCGGGAAAGGGCCGCCATCGCCAGGTCCGGCCGTCCGCCACGGGACACCACCGCGGCGACGCGCGCGGGCCGCTCCGCGGCGGCGTTGAGCGCCGCGGCCGCGCCGGTACTGGCGCCGAAGATCCCGATCCGCAAGCCCCGGATTTCCGCGTGCGCGCCGAGCCAGTCGACCGCCCCGATCAGGCGCCGGCTCAGCAATCCGATGTCGAAGCGCAACTCGCCGGTACGCTCGTCGATCTCGCTCTCCTCCGCCGTCAGCAGGTCGAGCAGCAGCGTCGCCAGCGCACCTTCATTGAGCACGTCGGCGACGAAGCGGTTGCGCGGGCTGAAGCGGCTGCTGCCGCTGCCGTGGGCGAAGAGGACCACGCCCTCGGTGTGCTCCGGGATCGCAAGAGCACCTTCCAGCGCGACCGCCCCGGCCTGGACGGTAACGTCAGCGCGGCGCATGGGCCCTCCGCTCAGCGGCCGGGGAGGAGCAGCACCGGGATGGATGAGCGGCGCATGACGCCTTCGGCTACGCTGCCCACGATCAGGCGCTCAAATCCCCGGCGGCCATGGGTGCCCATGGCGATGAGATCGGCGCGCTCGGCGCCCGCGCGCTCGATGATGACGGCGGGAATGCGCCGGCTTCCGGCTTCGACCAGCTTGGCCGTGGCCTTGACGCCGGCTTTGCGCGCCTGGGCGAGGGCCGCCTTGAGCAGTGCCTCCCCCTGACGGCGCAATGCGGGGGTGAGGTCGATGACGCCCTCGGTGACGACGTGCTTGACGCGCTCGTAGACGTGCGTGAGGCACACCTGCGCGCGCTGCTCCTTCGCCAGCTTCAGCGCCTCCTTCAGCGCTGCGCCCGAGGTCCTGCTGCCATCCAGCGGAACGAGGATTCGCCTGTACATTGCGGGGCCCTCAGGCGGCAAACTCGTCGGTGAACGCGTTCTTGGTCTTGCGCATCTCCGCGGCCTGTCCGTGCCGGATCAGCGCCCCTATCTTGGCCAGCTCGCGCGCAATGAGCGGCACCAGGTCGTCCACGGACACGAGCCCCTTCAGACGCCCGTCGCGATCGAGCACCGGCGCGCGCCTCACTCCCTGCGCCGACATCTTGTCGAGCGCCTCGATGAAGCTGTCGTCCTCGCTCAAGCTCACCACGGGCGCGCTCATGACGCTGCCGACCGTCGTCTGCGCCGGTGCCAGGCCCTGCGCGACAACCTCCACGGCGATGTCCCGGTCGGTGATGATCCCCACCGGCTTGCGGGTCTCGGCGGCGTCCACCACGATCACGTTCCCGATGTGGCTCGCGCGCATCATCTGGGCCGCGGCCTCGACCGTCGCATTGCGATGGATGGTCACGACCCCTCTCTTGCACAGCTCGCTTACGCTCATGTTTCGCTCCTTGCGTCACCCGAGCCTCCAATCTAGGGCACCGGCAGGCCCGGGAATTTGATTCAGATCAAGCCCGGGCGCCTGTCCCGGCATCTGCCGCGGCAGTTTCCGGGCCGGCGCTCCACGACCGCGCCAGGCGCTCGCGAACCTCCTCGTCCGTGAGCTGATGGAACTCCACGTACCAGCAGCCGATCGCCCGGAATGGCTCCGGTGTGGCGAGGCACACGACCTCGTCGGCCTCGCCGCGCAACAATGCAACCGTCTCCAGGGGCGCGACCGGCACCGCGACGACGATCCTTGCCGGCGCCTGCTGTCGAAGCGCTGCGATTGCGGCACGCATGGTCGCGCCCGTCGCAATCCCGTCGTCCACCAGGATCACACACCGTCCTGCCACCTCCGGGCGCGGCCGGTGACCGCGATAGGCGTGCTCGCGGCGCTCGATCTCCCGCCGCTCCCGGCGCTCAATCGCCTCGATGACGTGGTCCGGGATCCCGAGCGGCTCGATAACGTCGCGGTTCAGGACGCGCGCGCCGCCGCTCGCGATCGCGCCCATGGCAAGCTCCTCCTGGCCCGGCGTGCCGAGCTTGCGCACGATGATGAGATCCACCTGCGCCCCGAGCACCTCCGCGACCTCGCAGGCGACCGGCACCCCGCCGCGGGGAAGCGCCAGCACCAGGACGTCGTTCCTGGCGCGGTACGCGCCCAGCGCGGCACCGAGCAGGCGGCCCGCCTGAACCCGGTTCCGCAAGGGCAGCGCCGATCCGTTCATGAGCGTCGCTTCGCGCCCCGTCCGGCGTGGACGCGCATCCTCTTCTCGCTCGCTTCATCCGGCCGCATTTCCCCTTTTCGCACCCACACGCCGCGCTCCTCGCAATGCAGGAGCTCGCTGCCGCTCAACACGTGCTGGCCAACCGGATAGGCGACGCCGTTGAAGCGGCAGAGGCCTGTCTCAAGCTCCGAATCGAGAGAGAGCTCCTCGTCTTCGTCCAGGATGGGGGAGGTCTCGCGTTCGGGGTCGGGCGCGCCGACCTGGGGTAGCGGATTCTTCATGGGCATCGTGGAATTGACCTAAGAAATGGGTGAGCTTCACCTGCTAAATTAGGCTACTCGCGACCCTGCGCCATTGATCCAGATCAACCGGTGCCGGCCCGCCGTTGGGTAGCATCGGCGCAGAATCGACTGCAACCGCGATGTCCCGCCGACGAACAAGCAGCCGGAAACGCCCGTCCCGCGCAGGGCGCAAGCAGGCACCCTCGGGCCAGGACGCGCGGCCGGTCTCGCCCGAGCTCTTAGCGTTGATCCGCGCGCTGGACCGCGCAGCCACCGGAAAGCGCCCCCTGACGTTGCGGAATGTGCGGGACGCGCTGCAGCACGAAGGCGTCACCTGGTCGCGGGAGGGCGAGCTGCTGTTTCCACAGGACCGCACCGCGCTCGTGATCGAGCTCGACGAGCTGATCGACACACACGGGATGAAAGCCCGGGCCAAGAATATTCTCACCCGGACCGCGCAGCGATAACCGCAACCCTTGCAGCAGGACACGGGCGCCATCTGCGGGGGCCGGCCAGCGGCGCAAGACCTTGATTTAGGTCAAGCCACAGCGGCGGCTACGGCATTAGCCTCAGTCCTGATGCCGGGCCGGCGCTGTGCCGGCCCTACACCCGATGGAGGCCATTATGAAGAAACTGCTGCTTGCTTGTGCCGTTGTGCTCGCAGCCGCGCCGGCGCTCGCCGCCGACAAGGCCATGCTCGACGCCGCCCGCAAGGAAGGCCGCGTGGCGTTCTACGCCAACATCACCGCCGTCGAGCCAATCATGAAGGCGTTCGCGGCCGACACCAAGGTGAAAGCGGACTACACGCGGATCGCCAGCCCGAAGTTCGTGCCGACGACCATCACGGAGTTCGAGGCGGGCAAGCTGTCCGCCGACGTGGTCCAGGCGCCCATGCCGGTGCTGGAGCTTCTCAAGGAGCGGGGCATTCTCGCCTCGTATCGCTCTCCCGCGGCCGCCGGCTACCCGGAGTGGACGCGCAAGGACGACAAGATCCAGATCTTCGGCATCGAGTACATGGCCCTGATCTACAACAAGGAGCGGGTCAAGAAGGGCGACGCGCCGCGGCGTTACGAGGACCTGGCCAATCCGAAATGGAAAAACCAGATCGTCATGCCTAACCCCGCCAACCACCCCTCGACGATCTCTTGGCTGATCGGCCTGAAGGAGACGGTGTTCAAGTCGGAAGCAGAGTGGATGAAGTTCGTGCGCGGGCTCGCCGCCAACAACCCGATGTTCGTCGCGTCGCTGGGCCCGACGCCGGCACCGGTGGAAAGCGGGGAGAAGCTCATCGCGATCTCGATGCCGAAATACATCATCACCAAGGCGCCGGCGCCGCTCGACTGGGCGCGGCTCGAGCAGCCCCTGCTCGGCACCCCGCGCGGCATTGCCGTCACGTCCAAACCGCCCCACCCCAACGCCGCGCGGGCTTTCGTCGACTACTGGCTGTCGAAGAAGTCCATGGACATGCTCGCGAAGGACGTCGGCGAATACGTGCTGGCGCCAGGGATCTATCCGCCGATCGAGGGCATGGACAAGGCCAAGGTCGTCGCCATCCGCGAGCTGTCGGACGCGGAGATCCAGAAGTGGGGCGCGGAGTTCAAGAAGATCTTCGCCGTCAAGTAGGGCGCGCGACGGCGCATGGAGATCCGGATCCGGGGCGTTTCCAAGCGTTACGCCACTGAAGGCAAGATCATCACCGCGCTGGAGGACGTCGACCTCACCATCGCGGCGAACC
>DATBMB010000224.1:0-1561 GCA_036555035.1 Burkholderiales bacterium
CGGTAGCCGGAGCCTGGTCGTGGATTGGCCCGAGGATTTCTGACACGACTCATGCGTATCGAGGTCGTGACATTGTTCCCCGAGCTGATCCAGGCGGCGTTGAAACACGGCGTGCTGGGCCGCGCGATCGAGCGCGGCATCGTGCAGGTCGGGTGCGAGGATCCGCGAGGTTTCTCGCGGGACGTGCACCGCACGGTCGACGACCGCCCCTATGGAGGCGGGCCGGGCATGGTGCTGAAGCCCGAGCCGATGTCGGCGGCCATCGATGCGGCGGCGGCACGGGTGCCGGGCGGGCCGAGGGTGTATCTGAGTGCGCAGGGCGTGCCCTTCACTCAGGCACTGGCGAAGGAATTCGCGACGCTGCCGGGCCTGGTGCTGGTGGCGGGGCGGTACGAGGGGCTCGACGAACGGGTCATCGAATCGCGCATCGATAGAGAAGTGTCGATCGGCGACTACGTGTTGTCCGGGGGTGAGTTCCCCGCGCTGTGCGTGATCGACGCGGTGGCGAGGCTGCTCCCGGGTGTGCTCGGGGACGACCGCTCCGCGGTGCAGGAGTCGTTCGACTCAGGTTTGCTCGACTGGCCGCATTACACGCGGCCGGTGGAGTTCGAAGGCCGGAAGGTGCCCGAAGTCCTGCAGGGCGGGCACCACGCTGACATCCAGCGCTGGCGGTTGAAGCAGGCGGCGGCGCGCACGTGGATGCGCAGACCGGATTTGATTGCGCGGGGAGGTTTTCCGGCCGATGCGGCGAAGCTCCTCGATGAATTTCTCGCTGAACGCGAAGGTGACGAACATGGCTAACAACATCATCCAGCAGATCGAAAAGGCGCGTGCCACGCGCAAGGTTCCCGACTTCAACCCCGGCGACACCGTCGTGGTGCAGGTCAAGGTGAAGGAAGGCGACCGCGAGCGCGCCCAGGCCTACGAAGGCGTGGTGATCGCGAAGAGCAACCGGGGGTTCAACTCCTCGTTCACGGTGCGCAAGATTTCGCATGGCGAAGGCGTGGAGCGCGTGTTCCAGACCTACAGCCCGGCGATCAGCGAGATCGAGATCAAGCGCCGCGGCAGCGTGCGCCGCGCCAAGCTGTACTACCTGCGCGATCTGTCGGGCAAGGCCGCCCGAATCGAAGAAAAGGTGTAGTGATCGCTTGAGGGCTTCGACGCCATGATGGCCAAGATCTTCGGCGGCATTTTCCGCGGCCTGGACATACTGCGGAAATTCCTGCACCTGGTGCTGCTGCTGCTGATCTTCGGGATCATCGTCGGAGCCCTGCGCACCTCCATTCCGCACGTCGCGGATGGCTCCGCGCTGGTCATCCAGCCGCGAGGCGAGATCGTGGAGCAGCTCACCGGCAGCCCGGTCGACCAGGCCCTGGCGCGCGCCCAGGGCGTCTCGCGGGCGGAAACCCTGCTATGGGACCTCACCGACGCCCTCGAAGCCGCGAAGAAAGATGCGCGCATCACCGCCGTGGTGCTCGACCTCAACTACATGTCGGGCGGCGGCCAGCCCACGCTGGCCGAACTCACCGCGGCCATCCGGGACTTCCGCGCCTCCGGCAAG
>DATBMB010000039.1:0-28193 GCA_036555035.1 Burkholderiales bacterium
CGTGGATGTCGATCTCTTCAACAAGCCGGAAGACCTGGCGGTGATGAATCCCTACAACCAGGTGCCGGTGCTGGTCGAGCGCGATCTCATCCTCTACGAGTCGAACATCATCAACGAGTACATCGACGACCGCTTCCCGCATCCGCAGCTGATGCCCGCCGACCCGGTGATGCGCGCCCGCGCGCGGCTGTTCCTGTTTCGATTCGAGCACGAGCTCTTCAGCAACATCGAGACCATCGAGAAGGGCACGCAGAAGCAGGGCGACAAGGGCCGCGCCGTGATCCGCGACAATCTCACCCAGATCGCGCCGGTGTTCACCAAGCAGAAATTCATGCTGGGCGAGGAGTTCACCATGCTCGACGTCGCGATCGCGCCGCTCCTGTGGCGGCTCGATCACTACGGCATCTCGCTGCCCAAGACCTGCGCGCCGATCATGAAGTATGCCGAGCGCCTGTTCAGCCGGCCGGCGTTCATCGACGCCCTCACGGCCTCGGAAAAGGTGATGAGAAAATAGCGATGGCCGAGCGGTCCACCAAGCCCTATCTCATCCGGGCGCTTCACGAGTGGTGCACGGACAGCGGGTTGACGCCCTACATCTCGGTCAAGGTCGATGCGAGCACGCGCGTGCCGGTGGAGCACGTCAAGAACGGCGAGATCGTGCTCAACATCGGCCACGACGCCACGCACCGGCTTACCATAGGCAACGAGCGGATCCAGTTCGCGGCGCGCTTCAACGGCGTCTCGCGGGAATGCTCGGTCCCGATCGAGGCGGTGACCGGCATCTTCGCCAAGGAAAGCGGGCAGGGCCTCGCGTTCTCGCGCGAGGGCACGCCGGAGCCGGCCGTGCCCCCTCCGGACGCAACACCCCCCGCGTCCCCCGCCAACGGCGGCAAGCCCAAGCTCCAGGTTATTAAGTAGCGCGCCGAGGGGCGGAAGAGGGGCCCCGAACGTAATTTGTTCGGGGATCTGACCCCCGGTGGCGCGCAGGGCCGCCGACGCGATGGCTCCTGAAACTTGCCGCAATCGGTTCCGAGGCGGCACGCCGGAGGGAGGAGCAGAGGGGCCCCACGTTTCTTGTGGGGATGCGACCCCGGGGGCGGGCAGCCGCGAACGCGCCTTTACACGTCGTGAACCCCGGTGGAGAATACGCGCGCGCTTCCCCGACAGAATCCAAGACACCGCACTTCCCCGCGGCGGGAACGCACAGGCTCAGCGCATCGTCAACGGAGGAGATCATGCTTTCCCCACAGGAGCTGGAGCAGGTATTGCCCGCGGAGACGTCGGCATTTCCCTCGCCGATCCCCACGCAGTGCGTGTCGAGCGACGAGTACATGCCGTGCCCGCAGACCGAAAAGCAGCGCGAGTTCGAGGCGCGCCTCAAGGAATACGGAAGCGAGCTTGCCCGCAAGCACGGCGTGACCCGGCGCAAATTCTTCAAGAGCGCGGCCGGCATGGCGGCGGCCTTCGTCGCGATGAACGACACCTACGGGCCGCTCTACATGGTGTCCCGCGCCGAAGCCCAGACGCCCGAGATGGCGAACGAGCGGGCACGCGCCCTCAAGAACCAGTTCGTCATGGACATGCACACGCACTTCCTGCGCGAGGGCACGCCCATCAAGATCTTCGTCTCGCAGCGTGCGACCGTCGGCAAGCTCGGCTGGAATCCTGGGATCGGCGAGAAGGAGCAGTCGATCAGCGACCTCATGTTCCCGAACTATTTCAAGGAGGTCTTCCTCGACAGCGACACCAAGATGGCCTGCATCTCCGGCTCCTACTCGGTGGACGAGAAGTTCTCGTTCCTCACGAACGACATGAAATATGCCGCGCGCGAGAAGGTCAACAAGGAATCGGGCACCAAGCGCATGTTCTCGCACGCGATCGTCACACCGGGCCGCGACGGCTGGCTGGACAAGGTGGAGGAGGAAGAGGCGCGGCTCAAGCCCGACTCCTGGAAGGGCTACACGATCGGGGACAACACCAACAAGCACCTCTCCAAGTGGCCGTGGCGGCTCGACGACGAGAAGGTGACCTACAAGTTCTATGAAAAGCTGGTCAAGTGGAGCAAGAACAGTCCGACCAAAGTCAACGTCTGCATCCACAAGGGGCTGTTCCCGCCCGAGGTCGAGGCCAAGTTCCCGCACCTGCTCGCGTACTCGGACGTGCGCGATGTCGGCAAGGCGGCGAAGGACTGGCCGCAGCTGAACTTCATCATCTACCACTCCGGCTGGCGCTGGACGGGGCCCAAGGCGCCGCAGTCCGCGTGGGATCATTTTCAGAAGACCGGGCGCATCGAGTGGGTCACCGATCTCTCGGAGATCCCCGGGAAGTACGGCGTGAACAACGTCTACGGCGACCTCGGGCAGCTTTTCGCCTGGACGACGACCGCGAACCCGCGGCTCGGCGCGGCGGTGATGGGCACCCTGGTGAAGGGCCTCGGCGCCGACCACGTGGTGTGGGGCACGGACGCGGTGTGGACCGGCTCCCCGCAGTGGCAGATCGAGGCGCTGCGCCGGCTGGAGATCCCCGAGGACATGCAGAAGAAGTACGGCTACCAGCCGCTCGGCCCGGCCGACGGCCCGGTCAAGACCGCCATCTTCGGTGGCAATAACGCGCGGCTCTATCGGGTGACGCCGCGGCAGATGGCCGATGTGCAAACCGACCGCCTCGCGCAGGTCAAGGAGACCTACGAGAAGCTCGGCGCGGACCGCAGCAACCTCACCTACGGCTACATCGCCAAGCCGGCCGCGTAATCGGTAGGCGCATCGGGACCGGAACGGCGTCACCGCGAGGTGGCGCCGTTTCACATTCCGGCCGCCGGTCACGGGCCGCGCCGTCCCGGTCTATAATGTCGCCCCGAGCCGGCATAGCTCAGTGGTAGAGCAACCGCCTTGTAAGCGGTAGGTCGTCTGTTCGAGTCAGACTGTCGGCACCAGCAATGCTGCTGTCGGCAACCGGGAACCTTTGGGAATCTCCCGGTCCAATGGCGCGAGAACCCGGGGGACGTCCGGCGCCCCCCTTGTTAGCCGCAAGGCCGGACATAGATAAGGGAGCACGACAACGCGGCGGCGGGGCCGGTTGCGACCGCCGTGGAGGACGCATGATCCGAGTCGAGAACCTGGTGAAGTCCTTCGGCGCGAAGCTCGCGGTGAACGACGTGTCGTTCACGGTCGAGCGCGGCGAGGTACTGGGCTTCCTCGGCCCCAATGGCGCCGGCAAGTCGACCACCATGCGCATGATCACCGGGTTCATCCCCCCGACGTCCGGGCGCATCACGATCGGCGGCCACGACATGCTGGAGGACCCGCTGCCCGCCAAGCGGCTGATCGGCTATCTCCCGGAAAACGCCCCCGGCTACGCCGACATGACGGTCAGCGGCTTCCTCAATTTCGCGGCCGAGCTGCGCGGGCTGCAGGGCGACGCGCGCAAGCGCGCCGTCGGCCGCGCGATCGAGCTGTGTTTCCTCCAGAACGTCGTTCACCAGACCATCGACACGCTTTCCAAGGGCTACAAGCACCGCACCGGGCTCGCGCAGGCGCTGGTCCACGATCCCGACGTGCTGATCATGGACGAGCCGACCGACGGGCTCGATCCCAACCAGAAGCACGAGGTGAGGGGACTCATCAAGCACATGGGCGAGAAGAAGGCGATCATCTTCTCGACCCACATCCTGGAGGAGGTCGAGGCGGCGTGCTCGCGCGTGATCATCATCGACCGCGGCCGGATCGTCGCAAACGGCACGCCCCAGGAGCTCAAGGCGCGCTCGCCGGAGGGGCGGCTGGAGGACGTGTTCCGCGCGATCACGCTCCCGGACACGGTCAAGGGCCACTGAGAAGCACATGAATTCCTGGGCCAACATCAAGGCGATCGTGAAGCGCGAGCTGGGCGGCTACTTCACGTCCCCCATTGCCTACGTGTTCCTGGTGATCTATCTCCTCCTCACCGGCTTCTTCACCTTCACGGTCGGCAGCTTCTTCGAGCGCGGCGAAGCCTCGCTCGTGTCCTTCTTCACCTGGCATCCCTGGCTCTATCTTTTTCTCGTGCCCGCGGTCGGCATGCGGCTGTGGTCGGAGGAGCGCCGGCTCGGCACGATGGAGCTGCTGCTCACCATGCCCGTGACGACCTGGCAGGCGATCACCGGCAAGTTTCTCGCCTCGTGGCTCTTTCTCGCGCTGGCGCTCGTGCTCACTTTCCCCGTCGCCATCACGGTCAACTGGCTGGGCGACCCCGACAACGGGGTGATCTTCGCGGGCTACGTCGGGAGCATCCTCCTTGCCGGGTCCTATCTCGCGGTGGCGAGCATGACCTCCGCCATGACCCGCAACCAGGTGATCAGCTTCATCCTGTCGGTGCTGATCTGCCTCTTCCTCATCCTTGCCGGCTATGAGCCGGTAACGGGGCTGCTGTCGCGCGTTGCCAGCCCGCAGGTGGTGGAAGTCGTGGCCGCGTTCTCGGTAATGACGCACTTCGAAGGTTTCCAGCGCGGCGTCCTCGACACGCGCGACATCGTCTTCTTCGCCTCGGTGATGGGCTTCGCGCTGTTCACCACCGGGGTCATCATCCGCAACCAGCGGGCGGGATAGGGTGATGAAAAGCAAGCATCACGAAACCCTGCTCTACTCGACCGGCGGCGTCATCGCCCTCCTCGCGGCGCTGATCGCCGTAAATTTCATCGTGAGCGCGTTCAACCTGCGCGCCGATCTCACCCAGGGCGACGTCTACACGCTGTCGCCCGGCACCCGCAAGGTGCTCGCGCGGCTCGAGGCGCCGGTCAAGCTCCGCCTCTACTACTCGCAGGGCAGCGAGGCGGTGCCGGTGGGGCTGAAGACCTTCGCCAAGCGGGTGGAGGACCTGCTCAACGAATACAAGGCCGCGGGCGGCGGCAAGGTGGTGATCGAGAAGTTCAACCCCGAGCCGGACTCCGACGCCGAGGATTCCGCCCAGCTCGACGGGATCGAGGCCCAGCTCACCAATGCGGGGGAGAAGTTCTACCTTGGATTGTCGATCGCCTTCCTCGACCAGAAGTCGGCGATCCCGGTGCTCGCGCCGGACCGCGAACGGCTGCTTGAGTACGACATCACGCGCGGCATCGCGCAGGTGGGCGAGGCCAGGAAGCCAGTGGTGGGCGTGATGAGCGCGCTGCCGGTGCTGGGGCGCTCCCTCGATCCGATCCGCAAGCAGCAGCCCAGCGAAGCATGGGTGCTGATCCAGGAGCTGAAGAGGATCTTCGATGTGAAGGAGATCAAGCTCGACGCGCCGAGAATCGACGATGACGTCAAGGTCCTGCTGGTCATCCACCCGCGCAACCTCCCGGAAGAGACCGAGTACGCCATCGACCAGTACGTGCTGCGTGGCGGCAAGCTCATCGCGTTCATCGATCCCTACGCCTATTTCGACCAGCAGCCCGATTTCCAGAATCCATTCGGTGGATCGCAGGCGGGGCAGTCCACGTTCTACAACCTGTTCAAGGCGTGGGGCATCGATGTCGACATGGGCAAGGTCATCGCGGACCTCACCTTTGCGAGCGGCTCGGGCCCGCGGCTGCTGCCCACGCTGCTCCAGCTCAACACGCAGGCGCTCAACCAGGATGACGTGGTGACTAGCCAGGTGGGGACGCTGCTCTACGCTTTCGGGGGCGCCTTCAAGGGCAAGCCCGCCGAGGGCCTCACGCAGACCGTGCTCGCCCATTCCTCCAAGAACGCGATGCCGGTGGATCTCATCATCGCGACGCTCTCGGGCGAGCCCTCCACGCGCGGCTTCCAGCCGACCAACGAGGAGATGCCGCTCGCGATCCGCCTGACCGGCAAGTTCCACTCCGCTTTCCCGGACGGCAAGCCCAAGCCCTTCATGCCACCGCGCGCGGAAAGGAAGAAGGGCCTGGACGACAAGAAGCAGGCCGACGACAAGCCCGAGCCGCATCTCAAGGTATCGAACGAGGAAAACTCCGTGGTCCTGGTCGCCGACGTGGATTTGCTCTCCGACGGCGCCGCGGTGGAGATCCAGGAAGTGTTCGGCCAGCGCGTCGCCGTTCCCCGCAACGGCAATCTTGCGCTGGCGCTGGGACTGGTCGAGCAGTTCTCCGGCGACAGCGCGCTGATCAGCCTGCGCAGCCGCGCCTCCTTCAGCAAGCCGCTGACGGTGATCCGCGAGATGGAGGCGCAGGCGCAGCAGCAGTACCTGGGCAAGATCAAGGAGCTCGAGGACAGCCTCCAGCAGACCCAGGAGAACCTGCAGAAGCTGCAGAAATCGAAAGCCGGCGTCACCAGCTCGATCCTGACGCCGGAACAGCAGGCCGAGCTCGACAACTTTCGCAAGAAGGCGGCCGAGGCCCGGGTCGCACTGAAGGAGCTGAGGAAGCGCCTGCGCGTCGAGACCGACACGCTCGAGTTCTGGACCAAGGTCGTCAATATCGCGCTGGTTCCGCTGCTGGTCGCGGCCGCCGGGCTCGGGCTCGCGCTGGCGCGGCGGCGCAGACAGAATCCGGTATGAGCCGCCGGCACTTCCTCTACCTCGTCATCGCGCTGATCGTGCTGGGGGGCGCCAGCCTCGTCCTGTTCTGGCAGGACATCGCGGACTACCGCGCGAGCGGCGCGAAGATCGGCGCCAAGCTCCTGCCGGGACTCAAGATCGCCGATGTCGCGGAGATCCGGCTGCAGGACCCGAAGCACCGGGTTACGCTCGCGCGGCAGGAGAAAATCTGGGTCGTGCAGGAACGCGGCGGCTATCCAGCCAGCTTCCAGGAGATCAGCGATCTCATGATCAAGCTGGTGGAACTCAAGGTGACGCAATCCGAGCAGGTCGGCGCATCGCTCCTGCCGCGGGTCGAGCTCGCCGATCCGGGCAAGGGCGAAGGCGGCGGCACGCTCGTCGAGTTCCGCGACGGCGCGGGCAAGGTGCTCGCGGGGCTCGTGCTCGGCAAGAAGGTCCTCAAGAAGGATCCGCTCAATCCCCTGCCCGCGGCGAAGGACGGTGTGCCCGCGGGGCGCTACGTGCGCATCGTCGGCGCAAAGGACACGGTGGTGGTCGTCTCCGACCCGCTCGGCAAGGCAGAAGCGGATCCTGGCAAGTGGTTGAGCGGGGATTTCTTCAAGGCCGAGCGCATCCGGACGCTCTCCGCCGGGCCGGAAGGCGCCGAGCCGCGCTGGAGGATCACGCGCGCGGAGGAGTGGGGCCAGTGGCGACTCGCCGGCGGCGGTGCTCTCAATCCCAGCGCCGCGGTCGCCGCCACCAACAAGCTCTCCTCGCTTGCGTTCGATGACGTCGCGCTCGACCCCGGCAAGGATGCCGCCGGCAAGCCGCTGGTGGTCGTCGCCGAGACCTTCGACAACCTCGTCTACACCCTGAAGATCGCCGCGCGCGGCAAGGGCGACGAGCATCTCGTCAGCTTCTCCGTGAAGGGCGAGCCGCCGAAGGCGCGCGTCCCGGAAAAAGGCGAGAAGCCGGAGGACAAGGAGCGCCGCGACAAGGAGTTCGCCGAGAGCCGCAAGCGGCTCGAGGAGCGCATCGCCGCGGAGCAGGCGCTGGCGAAGTGGACCTACGTCATCGGCAGGCGCGAGCTCGAGCCGCTGCTGAGAACGCGCAGCGAAATGGCCGCCCAGCGCGGCGAGACCGCCCGGCGCTAGTCCGCGTCATCCCCGTGCCAGCGGGGAATATGCCTTGGTGCAAAGGCCGGCGGCGGGGCTATACTTCGCCAATGGGCATCCCGGCGCGTACCGCCGTAACCGTTCTCGTGTGCCTCGCCATTTCCGGCTGTTCCGTCGCGATGTACGGCAACCAGTCGACGAGCGGCGGCACGACCGTCACGACGACCTCAAGCCACGTCAGCGCCTCGACTCAGGGGTCCAACTTCAGGGCCTCATTCTCATCCGGCGGGCACCCCGTTTCGCCGAAAGCGCCTGGCGGAACGGTGTACGCGAGCGGGAGCGCGGCGTACGTCGTGATCGGGATCGTCGCGCTCGCCGATCTCTGGAACTACTTTCTCGGCCCGCCTCAGCCGAAGCCGCTGCCCCCGGGCACCGCGATCTCCCACACCTGCTCCTGCTACGGCTACAAGCCGCCCGCTCAGGCTGACGAAGCAAAGAAGTGAAGCTGCGCGAAATCCTCAAGTCGCCGGTATTGCCCCTCGGCAAGAAGTGGGACGTCAAGAAGCGCGGGGGCGGCTACGAGTCCGATGTCACGGCGCTGGTGCGCGCGATGCTCGAGGACGAGGCGATTCGCGAAGACCAGCGCTGGGCATGGGAGCGCTGGCGTAACGACGCCGAAGCACTCAAGAACCGGTGACCGGTCACCCGTCGCGCATCTGGGCGGCCGCGCTGCTCGCGTGGACGCTGCCGGTGCAGGCGCAGTACGTGGACCCGTCCCGCAACTGGCGGACGTTCGACACCGCCAGCTTCACGCTGCATTTCGCCGAAGAGCACCGCGCGCAGGCGCAGGCCGTGGCCGGGATCGCGGAGCAGGTTCACGCCCGCGTGACGGCCTGGCTGCAGTGGCGCCCCGAATCGCGCACGCACCTGGTGCTGCTCGACTCCGCGGACTTCGCGAACGGCTGGGCGTCGCCGCTGCCCTTCAACTGGACCGCCATCTTCCTGTCGCCGCCCGATGAAGGCGAGCTGCTGCAGAACCGGGAGTGGCTGGACCTGGTGCTCACGCACGAGATCACCCACATCGTGCACCTCGACCTGGCCCGGCGCGCGCCGCTCGTATTGCGCCGCATCTTCGGCCGCGCGCCGCCCTGGCTGCTGATCTTTCCCAACACGCTGCCCAACGTCTGGGGGCCGAACTGGGTCAAGGAGGGCCTCGCGGTCTACGCGGAGTCCGATGCCGACAGGGGCTGGGGTCGCCTGAGGCAGAGCACGTTCGAGGGCATGATGCGGGCGGAAGTGGCGCGCGGCCCCATCTCGCTGCGGGAAATCCACGCGGATGGGCGCGGCTTTCCGCACAACCGCAACTACCTCTACGGCGCCTATTTCTTCCTGTTCCTGGAAGAGCGCTACGGCCCCAAGGCAATCTCGGGCTTCATCGAGAACTACAGCGACAACTTCATTCCGTTCCGCATGGACAGCAATCCGTTCGTGGTGACCCGCAAGCCCATGGACGCGCTGTGGGTGGAATACCAGGATTGGCTGCGCGCGCGCTTCGCACCCGCGCCTGGAGAAGCGGGCGGAACCGGCGAGATCATCGCGCGATCCTTCTCGGTCACGAGCCCCGCGCTGACGCGCACGGGCGAACGGTGGTATGTCCGCTCCGATGGATACACGAAGCCGAGGCTCGTGCGGCAACCGAAAGGCGGTGAGATCGAGACGGTGCGGGAAGTCGAGCGCGATGCCCGGCTGGCGGCGCCGGAAAATGGCGGGATGGTGGTGGCCCAGCCGGAAATCTGCGACGAATACAACTATTACTACGACCTCTACCGGGCCGCCCCCGACGGCGATTGGGAGCGGCTCACGCGCTGCGGGCGATTCCGCTTCGCCGCGCCGCTCGAGGACGGCCGCATCGCCGCGGTGCGGGTCGAAAAAGGCCAGGGCGAGGTCGTCCTCCTGAATGGCAAGGGCGCGGTCGAGCGCTCGCTGTATCGCGCGGCGCCGGGAGAATCGCTGACGGGGCTCACCGCGCGCGGGGGAGCCGTGGCGCTGACCCGCCTGCGCGACGGGCGCTGGTCGCTCGTCGAGATCGTCGACGGGAAACCTTCCGTGCTGGTTTCCGATCCAGCCATCAAGCATTCGCCCCGCTACGGCGCGACCGCGGACGAGATCTACTTCATCGCGAGCTACGGCAACACCTACGACGTCTGGTCCTGGCGGCGCGGGGAGCGGCCGCTTGCGCGCTGGACCCGCTCGGCAACCGGAGTGCGCGAGATGAGCGCGCCCGTCGAGGGCGAGATGCTGCTGGCGACCATCGAAGCCGATGGCGATGTCCTGCGGGCCTACCGCCTGCCCGGGTTGCCGCTCGAGCGGCGCGAAGCCGCGGCGCCTGCTGCCGAGGCGCCGGCACCGGCGATTGCAAGTGAGTTGCGGCGGAGCGAGGAACGCTCCTATTCGCCGTGGTCATCGCTCCTGCCGCGGTCCTGGTTCCCCGTGTTCTATGCCGACGACGGGGCGATCGGCGCCGGGGTGACGACCTTCGGGCAGGACGCCCTTGGCCTGCACCAGTACAGCGTGACGCCGATGTTCGAGTTCACGCAGAGCGAGTTCCTCGGCACCATCATCTACGAGTACAACCAGCGCCACCGCCTGCTGCTCGACCGCAGCATGTCGGTCAAGGCCAGTATCGAGAAGGACGACGACGATTCGTGGAACGACAAGGATGTCCAGCGCTACACCATCACGGACTCGGTGCAGTGGGTCTCGACCTGGCGCAGCCTCTCGCTGAACACGCGCTTCTACTGGGGGCTCGGCGGCGCGATCGACCGCGAGAAGCTCTACGACGTCAACGCGCCCTCCACGTCCATCGACAACGAGCGCGTGCTGGCGCTCGTCGGCGGCGTGGACACGCGGCGCGAGCAGTGGCTCTCGGAAGGTGCGAGCCAAGGGCAACAGCTGCGGTTGTTCTACGAGCGATCGGCCGGGCTCGGGGGGGATTTCTCGGGCAGTGTCTACCGGGGGGACTGGCGGCTCTATTTGCCCGTGCGTTCCACGGTTCTCGCCCTGCGCTGGAACGAGGTCTACGGGCAGGCCGACGCGGAGCCGACCGAGTTGGGCGGCACGGACACGAACGAGGCGCTCAGGCTGCCGGTGCTGAACGTCCGGGAGTTCCCGCTGCGCGGCTACAGCAGCGGCGAGCCGGTCCTAACCGGGCACCGCGCGCGCCTGGGGTCGGTCGAGTGGCGGGTGCCGCTGTCGGATGTCGACCGGCATTTCATGGTGCCTCCGGTCGGGCTGAACCGCCTCTCCATGAATTTGTTCTTCGACATTGGCGCGGCCTGGGACAAGGGCGAATCGCCGCGCTATTACCGCGGGACCGGCGTCGAGTTCATCCTGGAGCCGCGCTTCGGGTATCTCTTCGGGCTGCAGGCGCGCGCGGGCGTCGCGAAGGGCCTCGACGATCCCGGGGAGACGAAATGGTACTTGCGCGTCGGCCGGTCGTTCTGAGTGAGGAAATTCAGTTAGACTCGGCGGGCCAGGAGGAAGGCGAAGGCATGACGAAGATCATCGGGGTGCTTCTGATCGTCGCGGGGACGCTGGGCCTGATCTATGGGGGCTTCAGCTACACGAAGGAGCGGCACGACGTGAAGCTCGGCTCGCTGAAGTTCTCCGTGGCGGAGAAGGAAACCGTCAACGTGCCGGTGTGGGCCGGGGCGGGGGCGATCGCGGTCGGGGTGATTCTGCTTCTCATCGGCCGCAAGCGCTAGCCGTTCCGGGTGGGTTACGCTGCGTGGTGGCTGACGACCTCCAGCACGCGCGCGCCGTCGGCGTTCCTGATCTCGGTGCGCACCGCCGCGAAGCTGCGGCCTTCGTGAAACCGTCTTGATGCAATCTTCAGCGCCCGGCCCTGGCCGGGGCTGATGTACCACGCGGCAATGGCGGAAAGCCGGGGATGCCGGGGCGCCGCGGCTTGCGCCGTGAGCGCCGCGAGCCCCACCAGCAGCCCTCCCTGCACATGGCCGACGCGGTTGCCGTGCTGCGGGCCGAGCCTCACGGTGCAGCGCGCGCCCGCGTCGGTCGGCACGGGCAGCACGCTCCAGAAGCGCTCGATGAAGGCGTGCACCGGATCGGCGCGCCTCAGGGCGGTATTGCAAGCCGCCATCACTTTCTTCTCCTCGGGCTCGAGATCCTTCAGCTCAAGCGGTGCCCCCGGCGCACCGCTTTCGCGTTGCCACGGCAGCGGCGCGAGGTTCACCCCGGGCGGCGGCGGCAGGCCGATGAACGTTGCGCTGGCGTGGCACACCGGCGCACCGAGCGCATACACCGTCCCGTTCGTCAGGGACTCGCGCGCTGCGGCTCCGGTGGCATATCCGTTCATCCGGGTGCGGGCGGTGAGCTCGCCGCGCAGCGGCGCGCCGGTGAACTGCGCGTGCAGGTGCACGGTCGCCTGGCGCGCGCCGCGCTCGATCTTCAGGCGCGAGGCGGTGGCGAGCGCGGTGTCGAGGTGCACGCAGAACGCCGCGAGATTGACCGAGCCGTCCACATTGCGGGCTTGCGGGCCGTCGGGCATGACCTCCTCGAGATCGTTGTCGCCGATCCTCGGCCACGCCAGCGCGAGAAGATGCCCGGGGAAATGGAATCCCGGCGCGCGATTTTCGGCGAGCGCAGTGAGTACTTGTCTTCGAATGGCGTCGGCTTCGGGATGCGATGATTTCGGCACGGCGCGATTGTAATAGACTTGGGCCATGTCGATCGCGACGGTTCTCATCATCGTCTTGTGCAACATGTCGAGCTTCCGCGCGAGCAAGGTGCTCGTCACGCTGTTCGGCATCGAGCTCGGGGCGTCGCAGTTCACGATCGGTACCATGATCGCGATGTACTCGCTGCTGCCGGCGCTGCTCGCGGTCTACGCCGGCAAGCTCTCCGACCGGCTCGGCGTGCGCGTGCCCATGCTGGCCGGTTCCCTCGGCGTGTCCATCGGGCTGCTGTTGCCGTGGCTTTCGCCCGGGCTGCCGGCGCTCTACGCGTCCGCCGCGCTGATCGGCGCGGCGCACATGTTCTACAACGTCTCCGCGCAGAACCTGATCGGCTCGCTGGGCGCTCCCGAGGAGCGCACGCGCAATTTCGCGAACTACGCGCTGGCGATGGCGATCGGCTCCTTCCTCGGGCCGCTCGCCGCCGGATTCTCGATCGACGCGGTCGGGCATGCCACGGGCTATCTCTATGCAGCCGCGCTTCCGCTGGTGCCCGTCGTGATCATGGCTTCCGTGCGCAAGGTGGGCCACGGGCCGCGGGTGAAGACGGAGGACGAGCAGGCCGTGCTGTCGGCGAGCCTGCTCGCGAACCCCGTGCTGCGGCGCACGCTGATCGCGAGCGCGGTGGCCGTGACGGCGCAGGACCTGTTCCAGTTCTACATGCCGATCTACGGGCACTCGGTCGGGCTGTCGGCCTCCGCCATCGGCGTGGTGCTGGCGATGTCCGGCGTCGCGGCCTTCGCGGTGCGCATCGGGCTGCCGCGGCTGGTGAAGCGCTTCGGACCGGACGCGGTGTTCAACGGGTCGCTCTTCATCGCGGCCGCGACGTTCCTGCTGTTTCCATTCTCCACCAGCGCAACCACGCTCGCGGCGATCGCGCTCGTGCTCGGGCTCGGCATGGGCTGCGCGCAGCCGGTCACGCTGATGCTGATCTTCAGCCGCGCGCCCGAGGGCCGTTCGGGCGAGGCGCTCGGGATGCGCGTCACCATCAACCAGTGCACGCACATCGCGGTGCCGATCCTCTTCGGCACCATCGGCTCGATGTTCGGGGTGGCGCCGGTTTTCTTCACCAACGCGCTGATCCTGGTGGGCGGCGGGCTGCTCAACCGCGAGAAGCGATAGAATCACGCGTTCGATTTCAGGGGGAATCCATGAAGATCGCCATACTCGACGACTACCAGGACGTGTTTCGCACGCTCAAGTGCTCTGCCCGGCTGAAGGGCCACGACGTCGCCGTCTATCACGACTCGGTGAAGGAGCCCGCGAAGCTGGCGGAGCGGCTGAAGGGCGCGGACGCGGTGGTCCTGCTGCAGCAGCGCACGCCGTTCCCGCGCGCCGCGGCCGAGCGGGTCACGACGCTGAAGGTCATCAGCCAGACCGGCCGCAACGTGGGCCACATCGACGTCGCCGCCTGCACCGAGAAAGGGATCCTGGTGTGCGGCTCCGGGGCCGGGCAGGTCAACCATACCGCCGAGCTCACCTGGGGGCTCATTTTCTCGGTGCTGCGCCACCTGCCCGAGGAGGTTCAGCAGCTCAAGGCCGGCCGGTGGCAGACCACGGTCGGCACCACGGTGGTGGGCAAGACGCTCGGCATCTATGCCTACGGCCGCATCGGCAGCCTCGTCGCCAAGGTGGGCCGGGCGTTCGAGATGAAGGTGATCTGCTGGGGCCGCGAAGGCTCGACGTCGAAAGCGCGCGCCGACGGCTTCGAGATTGCGCCGAGCCGCGAGGCGTTCTTCGAGAGCGCGGACATCGTGAGCCTGCACATCCCGCTCAACAAGGAGACGCGCGGCATCGTCAAGCATGCGGACCTCGCGCGCATGAAGCCGACGGCGTTGATCGTCAACACCAGCCGCGGGCCGATCATCGAGGAGGGCGCGCTGGTGCGGGCGCTGAAGGAGGGACGGCCGGGATTCGGCGCGGTGGACGTCTACGATGACGAGCCGGTGCTGAACGGCAATCACCCGCTGCTCAAGATGGACAACGTCGTGTGCACGCCGCACCTCGGCTACGTCGACCGGGACACCTATGAAAAGTACTATGGCGCGGCGGTGGACAACCTGCTCGCCTACGCCGAGGGCAAGCCCGTCAACGTGCTCAATCCCGAAGCACTGAACAAGAAATAGCGGAGTGAACATGGCCAAGATGCGATGCGGCGTGGCCGCGGTCGAGGCGCTGCGCGCGGCGGGCGTCAGCCGCGTGTTCGGGCTGATGGGATCGAGCACGCTCGAGATCTACGACGCGCTCTACGACGCCCGCGACATGCTCTACGTCGGCGTGCGCCACGAGAACTGCGGCGTGCACATGGCGGACGCCTACGGGCGCGTGACGCAGACGCCGGGGCTCTTCATCTGCGGGCAGGCGGGGCCGGGTGTCGCGAACATGATGCTGGGTTTGACGGCGGCAAAGCTCGCGTACTCTCCGGTCGTGGTGATCGCGGGGCTGCCCTCCACCGCCGACCTCGGGAAGGACACTTTCCAGGAGATCGACCAGCACACGCTGTTCCTGCCGGTGACGAAGCGCGTGATGACGGTCACCCGCCCGGAGCGCGTGCCCGAGTTCCTGCTCGAGGCATTCCGCGTGGCGAACGCCGGGCGGCGCGGCCCGGTCGTGGTCCAGATCCCGCGCGATCTCCTCAACCACGAGATCGATGCCGCCATTCCTTCCCGTGGTGGCCAGCCGGAAGTCGTGGCGGGCGCGGTGGATCGCGCGACACTCGGACGGATCCGGGATCTGGTGCTCGCGGCCCGGTCGCCGGTGATCCACGCCGGCGCCGGCATCAAGTGGGGGCGCGGCACGGCGAGCCTGGTGAGGCTCGCCGAGAAGCTGCAGCTTCCCATCACGAATTCCGCCGGCCATACCGACGTCGCGCCGGTAGACCACCCGCTCTACGCGGGCGGCGTGGGGCCGCGCGGCAACCCGGTTGCGACCGGCCTCGTGCGCGAGGCCGATCTAATCCTCGCGCTCGGCACGCGCCTCGGATTCAACACCGCGCGCTTCACGAGCGAGATCGTGACGCCCGCGGCGAAGATCGTGCAGGTGGACATCGATCCGCTCGCCATCGGGCGCTATTACCCGGTCGCGCTCGGCGTCGTCGGGGACGCGGGCGCCGTGGCCGGCGCGCTCGCCGACATGATGGAGCCGGTCACCGCCGAGCGCGCGCCGTGGCGCGCACGCAATGAGAAATTCGTGAAGGACCGGCGGGAGATGTTGCGCGGCCGGGACGAGATCGCGGGCAAGGGCGCAAAGCCGCTGCATCCCGAGACGATCTACTCGGAGCTGCGAAAGGTCGCGCCGCGCGATGCCCTCTTCACGATCGACGCGGGCACGACCTGCCTGCAGGCAACCGACCGGCTGCCGTGCCACGTCATGCCCTCGCTGATCGCGCCGCTCGACTGCGGCAACATCGGCTTCTCCTACGCTGCCGGTCTCGGCGCCAAGGTCGCCGCCCCGGAGCGCACGGTGATCTCGCTTTCGGGCGACGGCGGCTTCGGCATGACGCTGGGGGAGCTCTCCACGGCGGTGCAGAGCCAGATCAATTCCATTGCCGTGGTGATGGACAACGGCACGTGGGGCGCGGAGATCGCGTACCAGCGCGATTTCTACAACCAGCGCTACATCGGCGCCCACGTCCTCTCGCCGCGATTCGACGAGGTCATGAAGCTCTGCGGCGGCACGGGCTACTACGTGACGGGGCCCGGGGAGACCGCGGACGCGGTCAGCCAGGCGATGAAGGCGGGCAAGCCCGCCGTCATTCACGCGAAAGTGGATCCCGACGCGGTGCTGAGCTTCCGCACCGACTCGATCGTCAAGCGCAGCTAGGAACGGGTGACGAGATGAGGGTGACGAGATAGGGGTGACGAGATACAGGTGACGGGATGTAAACCAGTTGCTCGCCCGGCCGTTGTAGGCCGGAATGGCAACCTTGAATACTCATCGGGATCTTCACGCATGGCGGGAAGCGATGGCCCTCGTGGAAATGGTGTATCGGGCCACGGCCGACTTCCCCAAGGCCGAATTCTTCGGCCTGGTAAATCAGATAAGACGCTGTGCTGTCTCGATCCTCTCTAATATTGCCGAGGGGGCGGCACGGAACTCAACGCGTGAATGGGTTCAATTCTTGGGAGTTAGCTGCGGGTCCTTGTCGGAGCTTGAAACGCAGCTTGAGCTCGCGAAACGATTGGGATATCTGGCGGCTGACTGCGATGCCATGCGCCAGACCAACCGCGTCGGCCGGATAGTCAGGGCCTTACGCAACTCTCTGCGGGGGAAGATGACTTGCGGCGGTGACGAGTAGGTTGTACGTCACCCTTATCTCGTCACCATTAATCGTCACCTGTATCTCGTCACTTGCCTCAATGCAGGTGCTTGCCCCGCGGGTGGAGCGGGATGACCGTGGATGTGCCGGCCGCGTGCTCGCCGGTGATCTTGCGCGCCGCCCAGTCCTGGTCGAAGAGCTGGCTCACGAGCGCGGCGACCTGGTCCACCTCCGCCTTGCCGAGATGGCGGCCGAGCATGGCCGCGACGTCCTCGGTCACGCACTGGCGGCGGAACTCGTGGATCGCCTCGGGCGTGGGACCGACGAAGAGCTGGTAGAACTCGTCCTCGCCGTTTTCAGGGTAGTAGGTGGCCTCGACCTCGGAGGCGTACTCGGTGAGCGGCCCGAGATTCTGGAACGCCTCCGTCAGCCGCGCGTGGAAGCTGCGGCCCACTTCCCCCGTCCAGCAGATGTTGAGCGTGCGCTCGCGCGTGTCGAACTGGATGCCCGGCTCCTCGCGCTCGATGCTGTGGGCTTCCGCGATCGCGTCAACGTCGAGGTACTCGAGCCAGGGCCGCAGCGCGTGCTCGACCTGCGACAGGCGCACGCCGCGTCCGAGGAAGACGTTCCCGTGCACATGCACTTCCATTCTCATCTACGGCTCCGTAGCCATCCGGCAGCTTGGGGGCAGGAAGGATAGCACATTGAATCGAGCGGCGTGATGAATGACATCACGCTTTGAGCAAACCCTGCTCCTTGAATACCTCCACGGCGAGGCGCACGGCGCCGTTGGAGGCCGGGAAGCCGCAGTAGCCGGCGGCGTGCACAAACACCTCGATGATCTCGTCCGGCGTCGCGCCGTTGTTGAGCGCGCCGACGATGTGGCCCCCGATCTCGTCGGGGCGGTTGAGAGCGGTCAGCATGGCAAGCGTCACGAGGCTTCGTACCTTGAGCGGCAGGCCCGGCCGCGACCAGATCGTGCCCCACGCGAGCTCGGTGACGAGCTCGTTCTGCTGCCTGGTGAAACGGTCGGGGCTCGCCCCCCGTTTCGCGACATGCGCGTCGCCCATGACCTTGCGGCGCAAGGCCGTTCCCTTCTCGTATGCTGCCTGGTTCACGGTTGCCTCCCTTCCTGGATTGTGTAATGAGTGCTGTCACGCTTTGCTGTCAAGCAGGCCAAGCTCACTGAGCACCCCCGCCATTTCCACGCGCTCGCGCGCGAGTTGCTGGCGCAGGGGCGCGCCGGCCACGTGCATCGGCGTCCAGTAATGGGCCTCGAGAGCGGCGTTCCATTCCTGTGCCGCGACGGCAGCCGACAGCGCTTCCTCCCAGAAGCGGATCTGGGCCGGCGTGATGGCGCGCGCGCCGCTGACGCCGCGCCAGGCGCCGACCACGCAGTCCACCGACAGCGCGCGCCACGTCGGCGTTTGCGCGTAGAGCCCGCCGAGGCGCCGCGGCGCGGAAACCGCGAGCGCGCGCATCGCTCCCACCGTGAGCTCCTTTACCGCGCTTGCGGCGGTCACGGCACAAACGTCGGCGTTGCCCGCGATCACGTCTGCGACGGCATCGAGCGCAGAATCGAAAACGCGGATCTTCGGCGCCTTCACATCGCCTCCCGCGTGCCGGACCACCTTCGCGAGCGCGATGTGATTGGGATTGCCGATCGAGGTCGAAAGCGCGACCGTGACGGATCCGGCATCGGCCGCGAACCGCGCGACAAGATCGACTCCGCTCCTGATGGCCGAGTCGGAACGCGCGAGGAACGCGATGTACTCGGTGTACAGGATAGCGAGCGGGGTGAATGCGTCTTCGTGATCGAAGACGGTCGCACCGAGCAGGTAGTCGGTCGCGAGGTTGGACGAGTTGATGCACAGCACATGCGGATTGCCGGCGAGGCCGTCAAGGTACTTCCACGCCTTGCGCCCGCCCTCGCCGGCGACATTGTTGACCGTCACGGGCACGTCGAGAAGCCGCTTCGACTCGATGGCCTTGAGAAGCGCTCGCGCCGAGCGATCCAGCCCGCCGCCGGGCGGCGTGCCCGCGACGATCTCGACCGCGCGCTGCGGCCGCCAGTCGCTTTCCGGGGATCCCATTCGATCCGTCAGGCCTCGCGGAACAGCCGGCCTGCGCCGGCTACGGCCTGCTTGTCGCCCAGGAGCCGCAGCATCTTCCACATCGACGCCTGGTTGCTGGCCACGATCGGTTTTCCGAGCGTGTGCTCCATCGACTCGATGATCCCGAGCGTCGGGAAGTTCGAGCAGCTCACGAAGATCGCCTGCGTTTGCGGGCGGTCCACTTCCGCGATCAGCGCCTCGATCCGCTCCGTCGTGACCGCCGAGTGGTTCTGCGTGTCGAGGCCCTGCATGGCCATCACCTCGAAGCCCGCTGCAGTGAGGTACTGGCGCAGCCGCTCGTTCAACCAGGGCGCGTAGGGCGAGGCGAGGCTCACGCGCTTCGCACCGAATGCGCGCAATGCCTCCGCCACCGCGGCCGAGGAGACCGCGACGGGTATTCCCGTCTCCTTCTCCATCCGCTCGCCGAGCGCCCGGTCCTCGACCGGCCCCTTGAGAAATCCCCCGGCTGCGCACCCGTAGCAGATGACGTCCACCTTGGCGTGAGCGAGCAGGCCTGCCGCAGCCGGCGCCTGGGTGCCGAGCCACAGCAGCTTCTCTTCCGTGTCCGCCGTGTGCGGGATGCGCATGGAATGGACCGACATCTCGCCGCGCGCCATGCGCTGGACCTCGTACTCCATGACGGTGTTCCACGAGGGAACGATCAACCCCAGCTTGCGTTGCGCGCCTGCCATGCCGGCATGATACAAGGACTGTTCCGCGTTGGTTTATGATCGGCAACGAGGCCACTGTGGCGAGGAGGAATGCGATGAAGATCAGGACTGCAACTCACCTGTCGAGCGCTCTGTTGCTCTTCGCGACCGGAGCAGGCCTGGCGCCGGGCGCGTGGGGACAGGATTATCCGGCGAAAGCCATCCGCATCATCGTGCCGTTCCCGGCCGGCGGCACCTCCGACATCCTGTCGCGCGCGATCGGCCAGAAGCTGACGGAGCAGTGGAAGCAGCCGGTGATCGTGGACAACCGTCCCGGCGCGAGCGCCAACATCGGCGCCGAGCTCCTCGTGAAGTCGGTGCCGGACGGCTATACGCTGTTCTGCGCTTCCACCATCCACACCATCAATCCGAGCCTCTACAGCAGGCTTTCCTACGACCCGGTCCGGGACTTCGCGCCGATCACGCTCCTCGCCGCGACCTCCCAGGTGCTCGCGGTGCATCCCTCGGTGCCGGTGAAGACGGTGAAGGAATTGATCGCCTACGCGAAGAAGCGGCCCGGGGAGCTCAACTACAGCTCCGCGGGAAACGGCAGCCAGCCGCACCTGACGGCGGAGATGTTCAAGGCGCGCACCGGCATCAACATCGTGCACGTTCCGTATAAGGGGGCGCCGCCGCAGATCGCCGACCTGCTCGCCGGGCACGTTGCGCTCACCTTCGGAACTTCGCCCACCGCGGTGCCGCACGTACGATCGGGAAAGCTGCGCGCGCTCGGCGTGAGCACGTTGAAGCGGATCGCGGCGCTGCCGGAGGTTCCGACCATCGACGAAGCCGGCGTTCCCGGGTTCGAGGCATCGGGCGCGAACGGACTCGTGGGGCCCGCTGGCATGCCCCCAGCGGTCGTGGAGAAGCTCAACGCGGCGGTCGTGCGCATCGTGCGCGAGCCCGCGATGAGCAAGTTCCTGAGCGACCAGGGCGCCGAGCCCTGGACCACGACGCCTTCAGAATATGGCGCCTACCTCAAGTCCGAGGTCGCGAAGTGGGCGAAGGCGGTGAAGGATTCGGGAGCCCGGATCGATTGACTCAGGCGGCGGCGGGCTTCGTCTTAACCGCCCGCTCGCTGGGCATGAAGACGATCAGCAGATTGGCGAAGAGGATCGTGCCGGCGAGGAAGTAGAACCCGGTGTAGATGTCGTAGGCATCGGCGATCATTCCGAAGAGCGCGGGCGCGATGCTCGCCCCGATATGCTGGATGCCGAACTGCAGCCCGACGCCGCTGCCGGCGAGCTCGCGCGGGGTTGCTTCCACCGCCCACGCCTGCAGCACGGGGCGCATGGCGTAGAGGAAGAACCCCACCAGCGCGATGAAGAGCACGAACATCACGCTCTTCCCGGCGAGCGCCATGAACACGATCATCACGCAGGTGAGGACCATGCTCGACATGACGATCTTCTTGCGGCCCATCTTGTCGGACAGGTGCCCGCCGATCGGGCTCGCGGCGAAGCCCGCGACCTGCATCGCCGACATGCACACGCCGACGATGAACGGGGAATAGTCGAGCTCGTAGGCGAGATAGACCGGCAGGAAGGTGAGGAGCCCGGTCTGAGTCATGGTGCGGAAAGCCGAACCAATGGAGACGAGCATCAGCGCGCGGTTGTGGAGCAGGCTCACGACGTCCTTCAGGTAGTCCCGCGCGCTGCGCGAGCTGCCGCCGGCATTGACGTGGTCGTGCGACGAGCTCATCGAAAACGCCCCCAGCATGACGAGGATCATCGCCGCCATCACGAGCCCCGGCACGACATTGATCACGACCACCGTGCGCCAGGTGAACCAGGCGAGGAGCGCGCCCACCACGAGCGGCGCGAGACCGTCGGCGACGTTGCCCCCCATCCCGTGGACTGAGATCACCAGCCCCTTGCGCTCGGGATAGCGGTAGGCGAGCGTCGTGATCGCGGCGGGGTGCCAGAGGTTGTTGCCGATGCCGACCAGCGTCACGCACACGAGCAGCATCCAGTAGTTGTGCGTCAGGCTCATCAGCGCGTACGGGAAGCCGACCCAGAAGAGCGAGGTCGCCATCAGGTAGCCCTTCTTGCCGACCATGTCCACCACCATGCCGCCCGGGAGATTGGAGAGCGCGCCCACGATGTGCTGCGTGGTCATGATCAGGCCGATCTCGGTAAAAGAAAGGCCCAGCTCCCTCCCGATCAGCGGGAGCAGCAGGTAGAAGGTCGCGGTGTACCAATGCGTGAAGGCGTGCCCGGCGGAGATCAGCCACACGTCCTTGAACGAGCGGGGTGTACTTGCGGTGGCGACTGCGGCGGTGTTCACGATACGGACTTCAAATCAAAGCGATGGCGAATGATATCACCGGTGATTCCGGCGCCCCAAAGCAACGCGTCACGCTCGCCGTTTCATGACGAGGCCGCTTGCCGCATTCCCCAGTCCGCGCCTAACATGCGACCACAAGACCAGACGGGCTCCGGAAAAGCTGCCGATCCACCGACGCGCCCGCCGCCCGCCATGCGCACCGACCTCGAGCGGTTCTTCAACCCGCGCGCCATCGCGATCATCGGCGCGTCGCAGGACTTGAGCACCATCAGCGGCCAGCCGCTGAAGTTCCTCAAGAGCCACGGCTACAAGGGCGCGCTCTACCCGGTCAACCCGCGCTACGAGGAAGTCGCGGGCGTCAAGTGCTACCCGTCGATCGCCGCGGTGCCGGAAGTCCCGGACCTCGCGCTGATCCTCGTGAACGCCGCGCGCGTCGCGGACGTGCTGCGCGAGTGCGGCGTGAAGGGCGTGCCCTTCGTGATCATCTTCACTTCGGGCTTCTCCGAGATGGGCGGCGAGGGCGAAAGACTCCAGCGGCAGCTGACCCACATCGCGCAGGAACATGGCATCGGCGTCATCGGACCCAACTGCCAGGGCATGATCAACGTCGCGGACAGCGTCTTCGCGGGCTTCGGCTCGGTGTTCAACGCCGACTACGAGCCGGGCGCGGTCAGCATGGTGTCGCAGAGCGGCGGCTTCGGGTTCTCCGTGATGAATCTCTCGTCCAAGGACGGCGGGCTGCCCTTCCGGCAGATGGTCACGACCGGCAACGAGATCGGGGTGTCCACGCTCGATTTCGTCGATTACTTCATCCGCGATCCCGGAACCCGGATCATCGCCGGCTACATCGAAGGGCTGAAGGACGCGGGGCGCCTCCTCGAGGTCGGCAACCGGGCGCTCGATGCAGGGAAGCCCGTCCTCATGTGGAAGGTCGGCAACACCGAGCAGGGCCAGCTCGCCGCGCGCTCGCACACGGCGAACCTCGGCGGGGATATGGCGCTCTACCGGGCCGCGTTCCGGCAATCGGGCATCATCCAGGTCGAGGACATCCAGGACGTGGTGGACTACGGCCACGCCTTCGCCTGCGGGCGCCTGCCCGCGGGCAAACGCCTCGCGATCATCACCATTTCCGGCGGCGCCGGCATCCTGATGACCGACGAGTGCATCGCGCGCGGCATGCGGCTGCCGAAGCTCGCACCGCAGACCGAGGAGAAGCTGCGGCGCTTCGTGCCGGACTTCGGGTCGCTCCTCAATCCCGTGGACGTCACGGCCGCGATCTTCAATAACACCGAGCTCATCGGGCTCACGCTCCAGGCGATCGTGGACGACCCCAACGTGGACTGCGTCGCGATGATCAATGCCTCGCTCCAGGGAGAGCTCGCGGCCAAGATCGCCGCGCAGATCGTCGCGGGCGCCTCCCGCACCGAGAAGCCGGTCTTTCTCTGCTGGAGTGCGCGCGAGGAAGTCGCGCCCGAGGCCTATGCCGCGCTCGATGCCGCGCGCATTCCGCGCTACAAGTCGCCGGTGCGCTGCGGGCGCGCCCTGGCGGCGCTGTCCTGGTACGCGGAAGCGTGGCGCCGGCGCGTGCACCAGAAGCGGGAGAAACCCGCGGTAGCGACCAGCGCTGCGGCCCGGCAGACTCTCGCGGGGCAGACCGCCGACGTCACCGAGCACGTTGCGAAGCGCATCCTCGTCGACTACGGGATACCCGTCACGCGCGAGGCGCTCGCGACGAGCAGGGATGGAGCGCTCGCGATCGCGCGCTCCATCGGCTACCCGGTTGTGCTCAAGGTGCAATCGCCCGCCATCTCGCACAAGACCGAGGCGCGCGCGGTGCGGCTCGACATCGCGTCCGACGCGCAGCTCACGGCGGCCTATGACGAGGTGATCACGAACGCGCGCACGCACCAGCGAGGCGCGCGGATCGAGGGCGTCCTCGTGCAGGAGATGGCGAGGAACGGCGTCGAGGCAATCCTGGGCGTGGTGAACGACCCCCTGTTCGGGCCGGCGGTGATGTTCGGGCTGGGCGGCATCTTCACGGAGGTGGTGAAGGACGTCTCATTCCGGCTCGCGCCGGTGACGGCCTCCGTTGCGCGCGACATGATCGAGGAGATCAGGGGCTACCCGGTGCTGGCGGGAGCGCGGGGCCGGCCGCGCGCCGACCTGGATGCTCTGGTGGAGGCGATCGTGCGCCTCTCCGCGCTGGCCGTGGACCTGAAGGACCATGTCGCCGAGCTCGACATCAATCCGCTCTTCGTATTTGCCGAGGGCAAGGGCGTGAAGGCGGCGGACGCGTTGATCCGGCCCAGGAAGCAGTGACGAGATAATGGTGACGAGATGCGGGTGACGAGATACAGGTGACAATGAAGCTCTCCCCAGAGATCGTCCGCTTGTGCGAGGGAGTGCGCCGCTTCCTCGAGAAGGAGGTCGACCCGCGCGCGCGCTGGATCGAGGAGCACGACGCGATCCCCGAGGAGCTCGTCGGCATGGCGCGCGATATGGGGCTCTTCGGCATCACGATTCCGGAGCAGTACGGCGGCATCGGGCTCGACCTCGCGGGCAAGTGCGCGCTCGAGGAGATGATGGGGCGCTCGAGCTACGCCTTTGCGACTTTTCTCGGCAATCACACCGGCATCGGCACCGCGGGCATCGTCGCGCTCGGCACCGAGAACCAGAAGAAGAAATACCTGCCGCGCATGGCGAGCGGGGAGTGGCTCGGCTGCTTCGCGCTGACCGAGCCGCAGGCCGGCTCCGACCCGTCGGCGATGCGCGCGACCGCGGTGCGCAAGGGCGACCGCTACGTGCTGAACGGCGAGAAGATCTTCATCACCAACGGGGGCGTCGCGCAACTCTTCACGGTGATGGCGATCACCGACAAGTCGAAGGGCATCAGGGGCATCTCGGCTTTCATCGTCGAGCGCGGCTTCCAGGGATTCGCGATCGGGAAGAACGAGCTCAAGATGGGCATGCACGGCGTCACCACCGTGCCGCTCTCGTTCAACGACTGCGAGATCCCGGCAGAAAACCTGCTCGGCCCCGAGGGCATGGGCTACGTCCAGGCGCTTAAGACGCTCACGATGGGGCGCGTGACGATCGCGGCGCGCTGCTGCGGCATGATGGACCGGCTGATCGAGCGCTGCGTGGAATACATGAAGACGCGCGTGCAGGGAGGAAAGAGAATCGCCGAGCACCAGGGCCTGCAGTGGATGCTCGCCGACATGGGCGTGGCGCGCGACGCCGCGCGCGCGCTCACCTGGCGCGCGATCGAGATCATGCTGGGCGGTGAGCGCGGCACGCTGGAAGCCTCTGCCGCGAAGCTCTTCGCGACGGAGGCGCTGGGCAAGGTCGTGGACTGCGCGGTGCAGATCCACGGCGGCATGGGCTACATGCGCGAGGCGGGCATCGAGACCGTGTACCGCGACGCGCGCATCACGCGCATCTACGAGGGCAGCTCCGAGATCCAGCGTAACATCATCGCCGCGCAACTTCTGAAGGACGAGTGAACCATGGCAAACGTGAAGAGCCTGCTTGACCTGTCCGGCCGTGTCAGCGTGGTAACGGGCGGGGCGACGGGGCTCGGCCTGCAGATGGCGACCGGGCTCGCGGAGGTGGGGTCGAACGTCGTCATCTGCTCGCGCAAGCTGGAGAACTGCGAGCAGGCCGCGCAGGCGATCGAACAGCTCGGCGTGAAGGCGATTGGAATTGCCGCTGATGCAACCAAGCCCGACCAGGTCGAGGCAGTAAAGGACGCGACGCTCAAGAAGTTCGGCCGCGTGGACGTGCTCGTCAACAACGCCGGCCGCGCGTGGGTCGCGCCCGCCGAGGAGATGCCGCTCGACCGCTGGCAGCAGGTGATGGATCTCAACGTCACCGCGCCCTTCATCTGCTCGCAGGTCTTCGGCCGCGAGATGATCAAGGCGAAGAAGGGCAGCATCATCAACATCGCCTCGATCGCGGGGCTGCGAGGCCGCGACCCGAAGGCGTACGATTCGGTCGTCTACTCCACGAGCAAGGGAGCGCTCGTCAATTTCACCCGCGACCTGGCGGTGAAGTGGGCGCGGCACGGGATTCGCGTGAACGCGATCTGCCCGGGCTTTTTCGTTACGCCGCTCAACCAGGTGCTGTATGAGCGCAACAAGGCGAACATCGACAGCCGGATCCCGCTCGGGCACGTCGGCGGCGCGGACGATCTGAAGGGCATCGCGGTGCTGCTCGCGTCCGATGCGTCCGACTTCATGACCGGGACCGTTATTCCCGTGGATGGCGGGACCGTTGCGTGGTGATGGCTGAACGATGAGCGTGATCAGCCCCTGGTACCGGCTCGGCTACGTCATTCCTCATCTCTACACCGACCTCGACGCCTACCAGTTCTACCGCGTCGCGCCCGAGGGAATGATGCTGGTGACGACCGGGCTCGACCTGAAGGATTACACGCTCCCCGCGGTCGAGCAGGAGCTGCCCGCGCTCCGGCAGCGCTTCGATCTGCTTGCGAACAAGAAGGTGGACCGGATCGCGCTCTCCGGCGTTCCAGTCGCCTCCGTGCTCGGCCGCAAACGAATGCGCGAGATTCTTGCCGAAGGTCAGAATAGAACGGGGATCGCGTGCGACACGGATCTCGAGGCGCACATCGCGGTGCTGCAGCACTTCGGCGCGACCCGCATCGCGCTCGCGACGCGCTGGCCGGATGCCGTGAACGCCGCGCTCACCCGCTACCTCGCGGATGCCGGCATCGAGGTCATCGCCTGCCGCTCACGGCCCCGCACGCTGGAGCAGAACAAGAAAGCGGCCGCGGCCGACGATCATCTGTTAGCGCTCGAGCTGGGGGGCCAGGCGCTGCGCGAGGCGCCGGGCGCGCAGGCGCTCCTGATGCCGGGCGGGCTGTGGCACGCGATTCATGCCGTGCCGCAGCTCGAGGCCGAGCATGGCCGGCCGGTGCTGCTCAATATCCTTTGCACCACCTGGGCCGCGCTCCGTGCAGCGGAGCGCGTTCCGCATCGCCCGGACGCCCGCTGGGGCAAGGTGCTCGCCAGTTCTTGAATCCTTGCCGACTCTTGACGTGGATCAACACCGCGTCGGGGAGTTGAGCGGACGATACGGCCGTCTCCCGTGAAGGAGGATCGGTGATGGCCATATCCGGATTCAATCACTACAACCTTGCGACCGCGGACCTCGAGCGCGCGCGGCATTTCTACAGAGAAGTCCTCGGATTGCGCGAGGGCGAGCGGCCGCCGTTCAGCAGTCCTGGCGCGTGGATGTACATCGGCGACCAGCCGATCGTGCACATTTCGACCGGCCGCGCGGCCGCCACCCGGCGTTCCGATGCCTTCGACCACGTCGCGTTCAGCGCGTCCGACATCGAAGGCACGCGCGCAACGTTGCGGCAGCACGGCATCTACTTCGAGGAATACGCGGTGCCGGACCGCGAGCTGCACCAGGTTTTCTTCCGCGATCCCGACGGCGTCGAGATCGAGCTTCAATTCAGCGGCGCCGACGCGCGACGGGCGATCGCGGGCGGCGTTGCCGTCGATTCCAGCCGCGGCCGCAATACCTGACGGGCGTTCACAGTCTGGATTCCCGGTCCTGCTTTCTGCGCCGTCGTGACGCGCCGGCGGGGTGATAAGATGCGACCTCCCCCGTCACAGCACCGGCAGAAGCAGCGATGGTTAGCAAGGGCCGCCAGCTCAGGGAGCTGATCTACTCGCCGCAGATCCTCGTCACGCCCGGCGTCTACGACGGCTACAGCGCGCGGCTCGTCGAGAAGGCCGGCTTCAAGTCCGGCTCGATCACCGGCGCCGGGACCTCCGAGAGCCGCCTGGGCTGGGCCGACCGCGGCGTGATGGGGCTCGACGAGAACGTCGCGAACGCGCGGCGGCTCGCCGATTGCTGCAACCTTCTTCTGCGCGCCGACGCCGACACCGGCTACGGCAACGCAATGAGCGTCTACTTCGCGACCCGCGCGTTCGAGAAGTCGGGCGTCGCCGCGGTCATGTTCGAGGACCAGGTCTGGCCCAAGCGCTGCGGGCACATGGCGGGTAAGAGCGTGATCCCGGCGGAGGAGATGGTGCAGAAGGTGAAGGCCGCGTGCGACGCGCGCCTCGATCCGGATTTCATCATCATCGCGCGCACCGATGCTGCCGGCACGCACGGCGTGGACGAGGCGATCCGGCGGCTCAACCTGTACGCGGAAGCCGGCGCGGACTGCATGTATGCCGACGCGCTGCTCTCTCGCGAGGATATTGCGAAGGTGGCGAAGGGGGTCCCCAAGCCCCTCATCGTCAACATGGGACTCGGCATGCGCGGGCGGAAGACGACGCCGCTCATGACCCCGAAGGAACTGGAGGCGCTCGGCGTCGCCGTGGTGAGCTATCCACGCCTCCTCACGACCGCGGCGCTGCGGGGCATGATGAACGCCATGACGGTATTCAAGGACGAGGTGGTCGGCAAGCACCGCGTCGTCGACCGCACGGACCTCCAGGTCTCGTTCGAAGAATTGA